>NZ_CP175504.1:2919774-3244194 GCF_049262615.1 Planococcus daihaiensis
TCAGTAACACCAAACATGAAGCGTAGTTTTTGTTTTTCCTGAAGCTGCAAACCGTATTCAGAAACTTTTCTGCGTTGGTTAGCTCCGTGTTGACCTGGTGCGTAAGGGCGTTTTTCTAATTCTTTACCTGTTCCTGAAAGGGAAATTCCCAAACGGCGGGACAGTTTCCATGCTGGACCTGTATAACGAGACATAGTAGTCTCCTCCTCTATTGTTGGTTTTTAGAGTAAAATAAAAACCAGATGCATTCATGCTGCAAGCCATTTTATAATCTTGTATCTTCGCTCAGCAGCCAAGAGTTACGCGATACACCTCTATAGTCCGGACGCAGGCATCAAGCGAAGCCTGTGTTGGTCATATAAGGAATAAAATGGACGAGCAGGCACATACAACTGCTGCGATTATTTTACACAAAGCATAGTATAACCGATTTTATCTTCATTAGTCAATTGTTAGTCAATTGCTATTTCTTACTAAGACGAAAGGTGTCTTTTCTTTTACAGGGATTCGCGGTAGAATGGAATTGATTAATGTAAGCGCTTTCTATTTATGTATAAGGGGTGTAAAAATGGAAAAGTCTAAAATGAGTATGGAAACTGCGGTGATTCACAAGGGTTATGATAGCGCAAAGCATCATGACAGTTTGGCAACACCGCTTTATCAGACATCAACGTTTTCATTTGCCACGGCGGAAGAAGGAGAAGACCGTTTTGCCGGCAATAGTGAAGGCAATATTTATTCGCGGCTCGGCAACCCGACCGTCCGTGTGCTGGAAGAACGGATGGCCGATATCGAATACGGCGAAGGGGCGCTCGCATTTGGTTCCGGCATGGCTTCGGTCAGTGCAATTCTGATCTACCTGACGAAAGCCAATGACCATGTGCTTTGTTCCCGAGGGATTTACGGTTGCACATTCGGTCTTTTGGAAATTATGGAAGAGAAATATGGCATCACCCATGATCTGGTTTCGATGATCACGGAAGAAGAAATCGAAGCGGCGATCAAACCTGAAACGGTCTGCATTTATGTGGAAACACCGATCAACCCGACGATGGAACTCGTCAATTTGGAGGCAGTCATCAAGGTTGCCGACCGGCATGGGATCCGTGTAGTCGTCGACAATACATTCTGTTCCCCGTATCTGCAGAATCCCCTGAAAATGGGAGCGGATTTTGTCCTCCACAGTGCCACAAAATACCTCAATGGGCACGGGGATGTCATTGGAGGCATTTTGGTGGGCAAAGATGGTGAGGAAATGCAGCATCTGCGTATGACCGTCCAAAAAGATGTGGGAGGCATTATGTCGCCATTTGATGCCTGGCTTCTGCTGAGAGGCCTGAAGACATTGCATGTCCGAATGGATCGCCACATTGCCAATGCCGAGAAAGTGCTGCAGTTTTTGCAGCAGCAGCCAGGGGTGACGAAAATTTTCTATCCAATGGATGCCAGCCATCCGCAATACAGTCTGGCTCAAAAACAAATGGCGAAAGGCGGCGGACTGATTTCGTTCGAACTCGAAGGCGGCAAGCGGGAAGCGCAAAAATTCATGAATGCCTTGTCACTCATTAAAATTGCAGTGAGCCTCGGGGATGCCGAAACGCTGATTCAGCATCCGGCTTCGATGACCCATGCGGTGGTTCCGGAAGCTGCCAGAAATGCAATGGGAATTTCCGAGTCCTTGCTGCGGATTTCAGTCGGATTGGAAGCGGCTGATGACATTATCGCTGATTTGACAGGCGCTTTTGAAAAAACGGCACCCAAGGCGAAATTGCAGGGAATCTGAAAAATGCAAGTCCATCCTTGCTCTCTTCACCAGATTAGAAGGAACCAATAGAATCTATAGGTCAAGCCAAAGAAAAACCGGAAACTCTTCAATAGAGTTTCCGGTTTTTCTAGATGTGGCGCATTAAAATTTCAGTGAAAGCTTCGAGACCTTCTTGGTCTTCCGCTGAAAAGCGGCTGAGTTCCGGGCTGTCGATGTCGAGTACGCCAATGACTTCGCCGTCTTTGATCAACGGAACAACAATCTCCGAACGCGAAGCTGCGTCGCAGGCGATATGGCCGGGAAACTGGTGAACATCTTCTACCAGCATGGTCTTCTGTTCAGAGACGGCGGTTCCGCAGACGCCGCGGCCAACCTGAATCCTTACACAGGCAGGCAGACCCTGGAACGGACCCAAAACCAATTCGCCTTCTTCCATCAAGTAAAATCCGGCCCAATTGATGCGTTCCAAAAATTGATTGAGCAAAGCGGCTGCATTGCTTAAATTCGCAATACTGTTTTTTTCGCCCGTCAGCAACGCATCAAGCTGTTTGCCGAGCATTGAATATTGCTCGGCGCGCGTTCCACTGTAATCTGTTTGAGTAAACATGGAGACCCTCATTTCTATATCATAGTGGATTCATTATAAAATTTATCATGATGCTTATGCAAGCCTTCGACATTGTGAGCGTCGGAACCGAATACCAATGGGATTCCCAACGATTTTGCATAAGGAAGATAAGCTTCCGGCGGATAGGGTTCACGGCATCCGGGTTTAGATAAGCCGGCACTGTTTAAATCAATTTCGCAATTGCTTTGAGCAATATGCCGGAACAGTCTTTCTATCCGTGCCTGATCGTCAATCTTTTCGCCGTGGTCAAGCTGGAATTTGTGTATCAATGTCGGATGGCCAATGCGCTTTGGTTTATAGGGGCCAAGGTCTGCCGACAGGGAGGCTTCAACGGCATCGTAATAGCGGTCATACAGTTTACTGGTTGATCCCGCAATTTTGGCAGCCTCGAAAAACACCTCTTTGCTGAAATCTATACATATATAACGGTTATCAAATTTCAGAAAGTGTACGGACAGAATCGAATCATCGAGCCTTGGCCCGATTTGATTCAGAAAATCCTGTGTTTCCTGCTCAAAGCCTTCGATGAAATCAATTTCAAGTCCGGTGCGAATGCGGATATCCCTTTTATAAGTTTCTTTCACTTTATCAACGGCATCCAGGTAAGCCGATAAAGTGGCAGAATCCATCCCGCTGTCCTTGTCAGGCGTCGTATCAGTGAAGGACGGCGGAAGGGGTGCGTGCTCTGTAAAACTGATATCGGTAAAACCGGATTTTATCGCTTTTTCCACATAAGCTTCCAAGGTGTCTTTTGTACCGTGTGGGCAATAAGGGGAATGGATGTGCGCATCTCTTTTCATTGTAAAACCTGCTTTCGAATAAAATGAAAAATTTTTGGGATTTATTTTTTTTTCGCGAACACAAGTGGCCATTACATGTTAAAATAGGAGTATCTAGAATTTTATCTACATAGAGCTGGAAATGTGATTTTGAACAGGGGGCTATATGACTTATGGTGAAGTATATCATCATTGCGGTCATCATTCTATTAGCGTTAATAATCGTCGGCTTTATGTTTCGTAAGAAGCATCACGCGGAAATTGAGCGCTTGGAACAGTTAAAACTGCAAATACAAAACAAACCGATATTAGAAGAACTGACAAAAGTGAAACAACTGAATATGAACGGCCAGACCGAAGAAATGTTTGAACGCTGGCGCGCAACTTGGACTGAAGTGATGGATGTACATATTCCGCAAATTGACGGCCTGCTTTTCGACGCTGAAGATGCAGTCGACCGTTTCAGTTTCGGGAAAGCATCCCTTTCTGAAAGGGAAGCCGATGAAAAAATTGGTCAAGTCGATCAACAGATGAACGAAATCCTTGTTGAACTGGAAGAACTGATCGGCAGCGATGAAAAAAACCGCAGTGAGATGGATCTTCTCAGAGACCAGTACAGAGGCGCCCGCAAAAGCCTTTTGGCACACCAGCATTCTTACGGCGCTGCAGCTGGCCCGCTCGAAAAGGAACTGGAAACATTCACTCCTCTGTTCGATAAGTATGATGGGCTGACAGCGGAAGGCAATTATTTAAAAGCACGCGAAATCGTCATCAGCCTATCCGCTGAAGCCAAGCATATCTTCCGGCTGATTGAAGTCATTCCGCCGCTGCTTGCGGACATCCAGTCAAAAATTCCTTCCTATATAAATGAACTGCGGAATGGCATCCGCGAAATGGAGTCTCAAGGCTATTACCTGGAACACCTTGAAATTTCGACTCAGCTTGATGCGATGGAAAAAGAACTCGCTGTGGCGAAAGAACAAGTGATCAGTCTTAATATTGAAGAGCCGAAAGCTTCTGTTGAGGAAATGAAGGAAAAAGTGGATTCATTTTATGAACTGCTCGAAAAAGAGGTCGAATCAAAACATTACGTAGATCAGCATAAAAATACAACAGCCCAATTGCTGGAAAAAGTTACTGCTGAAACAAGGGAAATGTCGGATGAATGTGCTGTGGTGCAGCAAAGTTATAAAATCCAGGAGCAGGATGCGAAAATTCCAAAAACCTGTCTGGAATCTCTTGAAGAGCTGCAGAAACGATATGATATGCTGCATTCCCGCACGCTGGAAGAACAATCCGCTTATTCAAGCCTCCATACCGAGTTGAGCGAAATCCGCGCCGAGCTGGAGACGATCAATGCCACTCAAGGCAGTTTCTCGGAATCGCTGAAAAGTCTGCGGACGGATGAGCACGAAGCGCGCGCAACACTTGAAGTCCTGAAAAGGAAATTGCAGGAAACGGACAGAATGCTTCACAAAGCCAACACGCCAGGAATTCCGGAAGAGATGGATGTCCGGCTGGAAGAAGCGGAAGAAAACCTGTTCGTAGCGATGCAAGGCTTACAGGAAGTGCCGCTGAATATGAAATTGGTGGATAATTACCTGGTGAAAGCGCAACGCTCCATTGAAGAAGTGGAAGAGAAGTCGGTTGAAATGGTGGAAAATGTCCAATTGATTGAGCGCATTATCCAGTACGGCAACCGTTACCGGAAGACAAATCCGCAAATGAACCATAAATTGATGGAGGCTGAGGAATCTTTCCTTCAGCTCCGCTATTCGAAAGCACTGGAAGAAGCTGCCACAGCAGTGGAAAGCTTTGAACCGGGTTCGATGAAACGAATCGAAGTGCTTGTTAAAGAAAATGCATGGCGCATGTAAAAAACTTGAAACCACCAGCTCCCGTGCTGGTGGTTTTCTTTTCGGAGGCAATAGGATGATCTATCTGGATAATAGTGCAACAACGAAACCCAAAAGAGAAGTACTGGAAACGTTTATGACAGCGAATGAGGATTATTACGGTAATCCGGCATCCCTTCATAAAATGGGCAATGACGCGGAAAATTTACTGGAGTCTGCCCGCAGGCAAATTGCACAATTGCTGCATATGGACCACATTGTTTTTACTTCAGGTGGCACTGAATCGAATAACCTTGCGTTAATTGGCACGGCCAATGCTTATCGGCACCGGGGCAGCCATATTATATCTGCTGTGACAGAGCACGCATCCGTTTTGAAAACTTTGGATGAACTCGAAGGCAGGGGCTTTGAAATCACCCGGCTGCCGGTCGACCCATCAGGCCAAATCGATTTGGAAGAGTTGAAGAACAGCCTGAGAAGCGATACGATTCTTGTATCGTTGATGCATGTCAACAATGAAATCGGCGTCATCAATCCGATTGCAGAAATCAAAAAAATTATAAGCACAACACGCGCCTTCCTTCATACAGATGCCGTCCAAAGCATCGGCAAAATCCCGTTTGACCCGAATGCCATGCCCGATTTATTGACGCTGTCTGCTCATAAAATTCATGGCCTTAAGGGCAGTGGTCTTCTCGCTTTCAATAATCGTGTCCAGCCGGCAGCAATCGTATACGGCGGCGGTCAGGAAGGGGGCCATCGCAGCGGAACGGTGGCGGTTCCCCATGCGGCCGCTTTGGCAAAAGCGTTGAGGCTGGCGCAGCCGAATCCGCTGTTCGCGGAATGGAATAAGAGCCTGCGGGAATTTTTCAATTCATTTGACGATGTCAGGATCATCAGTCCGGAAGGTGCTGCATCGCATATTCTTTCTGTTGCCCTAAGAGGTGTTAATGGAGAAGTGCTGGTTTCAGGGCTGCAGGACGAAGCGGTGCTCGTATCGACATCGAGTGCCTGTTCTTCGAAAAACACGGAAACCAGCCACGTCATTGAAGCGATGAGCCTGCCGCCTGTTTACAGAGACGGGGTTATACGGATCAGCTTCGGCTCATTTACGACGCAACAGGAAATAATCGATTTTCAACAGGCATTCAAAAAGGTCCACCGGATTATCAAAGGAGTTCGACATAATGAAAACTAATCAAATCCTCATCAGGTACGGTGAGCTCTCGACAAAAGGAAAAAACAGAAGCTCCTTTATCGGACGTCTTCGAGACAATATCCAACATACGTTCAGTGATCTTGGAAAACTGAAGATCAAAGCGGAACGCGACCGCATGTACATCAATTCAGACAGCGAAGAGGATATGGAACAAGTGATAGCGCGCCTGCCAAAAGTTTTTGGCATCCAGTCATTCAGTCCGGTTACGGAAACGGAGCTGTCACTGGAAGCGATGCAGGAAGCCGCCAAGATTTTGGTTGGTAAAATGGATAAAGAAGGAAAGAGTTTTAAAGTTACTGTCCGACGCGCCAATAAGGATTTTGAGCTGCAAAAACCGGAAATCCTCCATGGCATCGGCTCTCATGTGCTGCGGGCATTTCCGGAATTGTCGGTCCAGATGAAAAATCCGGATATCGATTTGAAAGTGGAGATCCGTGAAAAAGCCGCTTATATGACGGCGGAGGTCATTAACGGAGCCGGCGGTTTGCCGATCGGAGCGGGAGGCAAGGCATTGCTGATGCTGTCTGGTGGCCTCGACAGCCCGGTCGCAGGCTATCATATGCTTAAGCGGGGCGTCAGATTGGAATTGATACATTTCTTCAGCCCGCCGTTCACCAATGACCGAGCGAAAGAAAAAGTTTTTGATCTGGCGCAAAAATTGAGCGAGTTCGGCTCATCCGTTAATCTTCACATTATCCCTTTTACAGAACTCCAGCAGGAAGTTCATAAACAAGTGCCCGACAATATCACAATGACTTCCACGCGCCGCATGATGATGAGGGTCGCAGACGGAGTGCTGAAAGCAACCGACTGCAAAGCGATTATCACCGGTGAAAGCCTGGGGCAGGTGGCAAGCCAGACCCTCGAAAGTCTGTACGCGATCAACGCAGTGACCAATACGCCTGTTTTGCGGCCATTGATTGCCACAGATAAATTGGACATCATCGATACGGCGATGCAAATCGGAACTCACGATATTTCGATTCGGCCATACGAAGACTGCTGCACAATCTTCACGCCGGCAAATCCGAAAACAAAACCGAAATTGGAAAAAGTGGAGTATTACGAGGAATTTGTATCCTTCGATGAGCTGATCCAGGAAGCTGTCGACAACCGGGAAATCATCAAGTTTCCAAGACCCAAGCAGACTGAATTCGACGATTTATTGTAAAGGCCGCCAATGGGCGGTCTTTATTTATATTGAATTATTTTGAATACTAAAATTATTGCTGTACAATAATTTAGGTAAACAGCAAATAATTCAAGGGGGTTTCAACATGGACCGGGAAGCATTACTGGCACCGAAAGAATATAATCTTGTGGATGAAATCGAAAAATTTGCAAACGGCAGCGGAAAATTAGCGATCGTCTGGGAGAATGACAAAGGCGATTCGAAAAGGGTCACTTATGATGAGTTGATGGCGTCGGCCAATCGTGCCGCCAATAGTTTTCAAAAGGCGGGACTCCAAAAGGGCGATGTTGTGCTCGTCATGGTGCCGAGGCTCATTGAAGCTTATGTAGCTTATATCGGAGCACTGAAAGCAGGGCTCACCGTTATTCCGAGTTCGGAGATGCTGCGCGCCAAGGATATTTCCTATCGATTGAATCACAGCGGAGCAAAAGCGGTCATCGCTTATGAACCGTTTATGGACCAATTCAACGACGTTCCGGAAATGGAGCGTGTGGTGAAATTCGTCATCGGCAATTCCGACAGTTCCTGGGTTTCGCTGACCAAAGAAATGGAAGCGGCGTCCGATCAATTTGATAAAGCGGAAACCACCAGCGATGATATGGCGTTCTTGTCCTATACCTCGGGCACGACCGGCAACCCAAAAGGAGCCGTACATAGCCACGGCTGGGCTTACGCGCATCTGCGGACCTCTGCAGAGCATTGGCTCGGTGTCAATGAAGGCGATTTGGTGTGGGCAACAGCAAGTCCCGGTTGGCAAAAATGGATCTGGAGTCCGTTCCTGGCCACTTTAGGCAGCGGCGCAACCGGCTATGTCTATAACGGGAAATTTGATCCGGAAACGTATTTGCAAATTCTTGAACGGCAAAAGATTAATGTGCTGTGCTGCACGCCGACAGAATATCGGCTGATGGCAAAACAGAAAAACTTGTCCAGCTTCGATTTGTCTTCACTTCACAGTGCAGTGTCCGCCGGTGAGCCGCTCAATGCCGAAGTCATCAATGTATTCAAGGAACATTTCGGGCTGGAAGTGAGAGATGGTTATGGCCAGACAGAAAATACGCTGCTTGTCGGCGTTATGAAAGGGATGGAAATCCGCATCGGCTCCATGGGCAAACCGACGCCGGGCAATAAAGTGGAGATTGTTGATGAGTTCGGCGAACCGTGCAAGCCTGGCGAAGTCGGAGATATTGCCGTCCACGCCGAAACACCCGCCTTGTTCAAGGGCTATCACAACGATGATGAACGGACGAAAATGCAATTCCGCGGCGATTATTATATTACCGGAGACAAAGCGTCAAAAGATGACGACGGTTATTTCTGGTTTGAGGGACGCGGCGATGACATCATCATTTCTTCCGGTTATACGATCGGGCCGTTCGAAGTGGAAGATGCATTGGTCAAACATCCCGCTGTGCAGGAATGTGCGGTAGTCGGTTCGCCGGACGAAATCCGGGGCACCGTCGTAAAAGCGTTTGTTGTGTTGGTGGAAGGAGCCGACGAAACCGACGAGCTGGTAAAAGAATTGCAGAATCATGTCAAAGAATTAACTGCACCTTATAAGTATCCGCGCTCGATCGAGTTTCTGGATGGATTGCCGAAGACTGCATCCGGCAAAATCCGCCGGGTCGAACTTCGCCAGAAGGAAATGAATAAATAAGTGAGCAGCACAGCGATGCAGGAGCAAGGGCTTTCCTTTCGCCCCTTCCGCTTATGCTTTCCAAATAAATATAGGTTTCATATAGAGAATATAAAATTCGTTGCCCAAATTATTATTAACATTCTGGAGATATGGAGCAAAACAGCGAAGACGCCCAGGGGGCCAAGCGAAGTGCTGAGATCCACTCGGGCGTTAAGCCCGAGTTAGCTCAGCGCGAGCCCCAGGCAAGCGAAGCTGTTTTGCGGAATATCGGTTATCAGGTCCTATCATACTAATTTAATATGCTAAAGAGCAGCCGAAATTTCCGGCTGCTCTTTTTATTGCCTTCGTTCTGCTTGGAGCCTATAATTGAATAATATTTCGTTTTGCAAAATAACAATAGAATGGTGAGTATTGCATATGGCTGATGAGAAAAAAGGGATAATCTATACAATACTGACTTACGCGATGTGGGGAGTCCTTCCGATTTATTGGAAGCAGCTTGGACATGTTCCGAGCGATGAAATCCTGGCAGCGCGAATTTTTTGGGCATTCTGGATAACGGTGGCCTTCATATTCGCCATTGGCGGCCATAAAAAGCTGCTGGCGGATCTGAAAAGCCTCTGGAAATCAAAGAAAGCTTTTTTTACATTGATGCTGGCATCCTATCTGATTACCCTGAACTGGTTTCTCTATATTTATGCCGTTACCAGTGACCGGATAGTCGAAACAAGTCTCGCCTATTACATCAATCCGCTGGTTTCCATGCTGCTCGGTGTGTTCTTTCTGAAAGAAAAATTGACGCCTGCCATCAAGTTTGCATTTGTGCTGGCAGCGATCGGCGTGGCAATCCTGACCGTTTCCTATGGCTCGTTTCCCTGGATGGCCGCCGGCATGGCATTCAGTTTCGCATTTTACGGGCTGATAAAGAAAACAATCAAATTGAATGCACTTCGCGGATTGGCACTGGAAACGCTGTTTGTTCTGCCAGTCGCCACGGTCTTTTATATTTACCTGTTCGTAATCGGCCGGGCTTCCTTTACAACAGTCAGCGCAGAAACCGATTGGCTGATGATCCTAAGCGGTGCTGTCACAGCCCTGCCATTATTTTTGTTTGCAACCGGCGCGCCGCTCATCCCGATGTATATGATCGGGTTCCTGCAGTATATTGCGCCCACAATGATGCTCATCATCGGGGTAATGATTTACGGGGAGGAATTTAACCGGATCAGCTTGATCTCCTTTTCATTTATCTGGGTGGCCTTGATCCTGTTTACAGCTTCGAAAGTGGCTGAAGCACGCAAAATCAGGAGAGATAAGGTGCAAAAACCGATTGTTTATAATACAAAACAATGAAACATTTGAGGGACTATGTCGTATAGTTATATAGAAGAAAAGAATGGAGGCAAATTTTTATGAACGCAAAAAGGTGGATCGCGCTGGTAATAGCGGCAGCGGTGCTTGTGGTGTCATTACTGGTGAATTCAATGTTTACAATTTTTCAGAATGACTTTACCCAAAACTTTGATGAAATGTTGACAGAGCAGAGCGCTGGATTAGATGAAAGCGTTCTTGAAGACGGCAGTTCCAATTCGCGGATTGCGGTGCTGGAAGTGAACGGCGCCATTCAGGATACAGGAGCAGCATCTCCGTTGCTGGGAACAGCAGGTTATAATCATGAATTTTTCCTGGAACAATTGGATCAAATAAAGTTGGACGATACGGTTAAAGCGGTGATGCTGAAGGTTAATTCACCAGGCGGCGGCGTGGTTGAATCAGCAAAAATCTATGACGAAATCACGGAAATACAAGAAGAGACAGGGAAACCGTTCTATGTGTCGATGGGGGCGATGGCAGCGTCAGGCGGTTATTACATCGCTGCACCGGCTGAGAAAATTTTCGTCAACCGGGAAACATTGACAGGTTCAATCGGAGTTATTATGCAAAGTATCAATTATGGTGAACTTGCAGAACGCTACGGAGTGGATTTTGTGACGATTAAATCTGGCCCATACAAAGACATTATGAGTCCGACTCGTGAAATGACGGAAGAAGAGCGTGCTTTATTGCAGGAAATGCTGGACGACTCTTATCAAAACTTTGTCGATATCATCGTTGAAGGGCGCGACATGTCTGAAGAAGAAGTCCGCGCAGTTGCCGATGGCCGCATTATGAATGGTCGCCAGGCAGTAGAAGCGAACCTCGCAGATGACGTTGGCTATGCCGAAGATGTCCTCGAACATCTTCGAAATGACTTTGGCCTTGAAAATGCCGAAGTTTTTGAATACGGTACTTCACAAAGCTGGGCTTCATTATTTTCCGTGAAAGTCCAATCACTGTTTGGCGCCGACTTGGAAACACAGATGTTGACGAAACTGATGACCGAATACAGCTCGCCGCGCATGATGTATTTGTACGGTGATAAATAAGGAGGGGCGATCATGGCAGATAATAATATTCCTGAAAAATCAACAGTTGTTGAGTCGGGGGCCAATCGCCCCGACGAATTGCAATACGAAGAAGTGCAGTTCTACGAACGCAAACCAGCCGGTTTCTGGGTCCGTTTTTGGGCCTACCTGATCGATTTGCTGGTGATTTCAGCCGTAACGTCGATATTGTTAAAGCCCGTTTTTGCTCTGCTCGGAATCGATACCGGCAATGTTCCGTGGTATGCGCCGTTTGCGATTCTGTCGGCAATTTTGTTCTATGCCTATTTTGTTTTGATGACAAAATTCCTGGGACAGACGCTGGGCAAAATGATTTTCGCCATCAGAGTGGTGTCGCTCCATCACGATACGCTGGATTGGGGCACGCTGCTGTTCCGCGAATGGATCGGCCGATTTATTTCTGCAACCGTTCTGCCTCTTTATTTTATCGTTGGGTTTACCCCTTTAAAGCAGGGTGTGCATGATTATTTCGCGGATACGACGGTCGTTCATGAGCAATCATTCAGAAAACGGCGGATGATGCAGAAAATTCGTCATGAAGGTTCTGGGTTGCAAGAGAAGCGCGCATTTTAGTATGATGAAATCAATACGAAAGGGAGGCGTTCTTATTGGTACAAGTTACATTCAGTGGAAATCCTGTTACCTTACCGAACAAAGAAGTTAAAGTTGGGGATGCATTACCGAATTTTACAGTGCTCGCCAATGACATGAGTCCTGTTACAGCACAGGATACTGCAGGGAAAATCAGGTTGTTCAGCGTATCGCCTTCATTGGATACCAGCGTTTGTTCCGACCAGGCGAAACGCTTCAGCGACGAAGCTTCATCACTCGGAGACAATGTGGAAATCTATTATGTAACCTGTGATTTGCCGCCTGCACAGAAACGATGGGCTGAAGTCAATAAAGTCGATAACTTGACTTTACTGTCAGATCATCGGGATCTTTCTTTTGGGGAAGCCTTCGGAGTGACGATGCAGGAACTGCGACTCCTGGCCCGTTCAGTATTCGTTGTAGATGAAAACGATAAAGTGACACATGTGGAATATGTTCCAGAAGGAACGGATCATCCTGATTACGAAAAAGCGCTTCAAGCAGTAAAAGAACTGACAAAATAAAACTTGAAACCCACTCATTTGAGTGGGTTTCCTTATTGAGGACGGCGAAATGATGAATTCATCCATGGAAAATGTATTTAATTTTATCGATCAGCACACTGTTGAAATCCAGCAGAAAGAGGATAATTCCTATCTTGAAAGTTTATTGACGACCACCGAGAAGTGGCTGGACGGAATCATTCAGCCCGAGGGGGATGCCGGCAAGGAAGATATCCGCAAAGCGATTCAGCTTGCAGTTCTGAAAGGCATGAAAGAGCACATTCAGCCGCATCATCAGATGACGCCGGATGCGTTGGGCTTGTTGATGGGTTACCTGGTGGAGTTATTCGTGAAAAAAGAGCAGGCGACGATCCTTGATCCGGCTGTCGGAACAGGAAATCTGCTGCTGACCATCATGAATTATCTGGATGGCAAGTTGCTTGGAGCCGGGGTGGAAATTGACGATCTGTTGATCAGACTTGCTTCAAATATCGGCAATCTGGTGCAGCAGCCGATTAAACTGTATTTGCAGGACGCGTTGCAGCCTTTATTGATCGATCCGGTGGATGCCGTCGTATCCGACTTGCCGGTCGGTTATTATCCTTCTGAGGAAAATGCGGCATCTTACGAATTGAAAGCGGAGGAAGGCATGTCCTATGCTCATCATTTATTCATTGAACAGTCGATGAAACACACTGCGGATGGAGGCTACCTGTTCTTTATCGTACCGAAGGCGCTGTTTGAGTCACCCATGGCCGATCAGCTTCACAAGTATTTGAAGAAAACAGCCTATATTCAAGCAGTGATGGAATTGCCCGATACTCTTTTTAAAAACTCTTCCCACGCGAAAGGGATCCTCGTTTTGCAAAAGAAAAAAGAAGGCGTTCAAGCACCAAGAGAAGTGCTTTTGGCGAAAGTTCCGAATATGTCCAAACCGGAATCAATGGCCAAATTCTTCACACAGGTAAATAGTTGGTTCAAAGAAAATAAAGGTTGATTTGGCAGAAACATGCTATACTGGTGGTAGCAGAAATGTAATGCCAGACCAATTGAAAAGAGGGATGACACGTGAGTGAATCCAACGAGACACCAAAAAAAGTGAGTTTGCAGGAAGCTGTAAAACGTCAGCTCGAAGCCAAGAAAAATCAGGCTTCCGGCAACAAAGGCAGCGGCAACGCATCTTTGGAAACGAAAAAGATGAAGAGCCAGCAAACTAAGAAAGTCAATAATACCCGCCGTAAAATGGGTGTGTGACAAATGAAAAAGGCAGGCCCACAAGGGTCTGCCTTTTTCTGTATTTAGTTTCTTGGTTTGAAAAGAAGGGTTGCAGCCAATTGTATAGAAATAGGTTAAAGAGACCGGAAACATATTTCCCATTCGAGGAGTGGAAGTTATGTACAAAACAATCTTATTGGCGGCAGATGGCTCGGAAAATTCATTGCGTGCGGCCAGGGAAGCAGTCAAAATTGCTTCGATGACAAAAGGGTCGGAAGTGACGATTCTATATGTCATCGACCATAACGAAGCGCAAAGCGAAGAGATACACCGAGGAACGCCTCTCGAAGTTGAAAAGGCGCGACAGAAAAAAATAGAGCCCATTACAGACTTGCTGCAAAGCAAAGAAATTTTTTACAAGAAGGAAATGATTTATGGTATTCCTTCCCATGTGATTTCTGAATATGCGAATGACCGGAATTTTGATATTTTGATTATGGGGAAAAGGGGCTTGAATCCGATGCAGGAGATGGTGCTGGGCAGTGTCAGCCGCTCCGTGCTGAATAAAGTCGATGCGCCGGTGCTCATTGTGAAATGAACTTACAGCGGCTTGGTCGCCGGGCATGCATGAAGGATGGGATAGACGCGTTTCAAACTCATTATTTAAGACATCAAATAAAGCCTTTTCCAGAAACGGAAAAGGCTTTATTTGATGTTAATTACTTAGTAGTTGGATTTTGCTCTTCATCAGCGATTGCTTTTAAGTCGGCAGGAGCATCGTCTGTCCGGACTACGAGCACGTCGCATTTTGCTGAGCGGACGATATGTTCGGATACGCTCCCGATAAGGAAACGTTCGACTGCATTCAAACCGGTCGCACCACAGATGATCAGATCTGCTTCAACCTTGGCAGCCAGATCCCGGGAGATCATTGTTTTCGGAGAGCCGTAGTCAACGAGGATATTGACGTTTTCAACTCCGGCTGCAACGGCCTCTTTTTTGTAGTCCGCCAAAAGATCTTCAGCGAATTTCTGTGCTCTGTCTGCGATGGAGCGATCATAGGCTTCGATTGCTGCAAATGATCTCGTGTCGATGATATTGACCAGGTTCAAAGTTGCGTTATTGCGGGTTGCGATTCCCACGGATTTTTTGAAAGCCCACTCCGCTTCTTTCGATCCATCAACTGCCACCAAAATTTGTTCATATTTTAATGTCATAATAGCATTCCTCCCTATCTAATTATGAAATTCGATATCGGTGGGCACAGCTCCTTCTTTTTATTGAAAAAATGCTTGAAATATGTGACAGAAAAATGGGAATCAAAATTCGGCCTCCATATATGTGGTGATTTGCTTTAAAGCGCCATAGGCGTAACGGCTTATTTGGTTTTCCGGTTAAGTCCCTTAATATACTATTCTAATATATATTCTATGATGAATAATCCTCCGGAATTCTGATTGCTTTTCTTCAAATGTGCGAATACATCGGGCAGGTTTGAACAAAATATCGAAAATAGGAATAAAATTGGGCAAAGTTTAATAATATCTGATAGAATGGATTTGCTTTGAAGTATAGATATTCTAATCAATATTTCCTAATTAAAGATAATTGGAGGGTTTCACCATGCGTATAGGAGTTCCAACAGAAGTGAAGAATAACGAAAACAGGGTAGCAATGACACCATCAGGCGTAGTGAATTTATCATTAGCAGGCCACGAGGTATTTATTCAAAAAGGTGCCGGTCTTGGATCTAATTTTACGGATGAAGATTATGCTTCTGCAGGGGCAAGCATTGTTGCAACGGCCGAAGAAGCTTGGAACCAGGAAATGATTATGAAGGTTAAGGAGCCAACTGCCGCTGAATACGGTTATTTCCGTGAGGGCATGATTCTGTTCACGTATTTGCATTTGGCGCCTGAAGCAGAACTGACGAAAGCGATGCTGGACTCGAAAGTGATCGGAATTGCTTACGAAACGGTTCAGCTTCCGAATAACTCATTGCCGTTATTAACACCAATGAGTGAAGTTGCAGGTAAAATGGCAACTCAAATCGGTGCACAATTCCTGGAGAAAATCCATGGCGGCGGGGGAATCCTTCTTGGCGGAATTCCTGGCGTTTCACGCGGTAAAGTTACAGTGATCGGTGGAGGCGTCGCAGGAACAAACGCCGCTAAAGTAGCTGTTGGAATGGGAGCGAATGTAACCATCCTTGATTTGAATCCGGATCGCCTGCGTCAATTGGACGATTTGTTCGGGCAGGATGTTCAGACATTGATTTCAAATCCATTGAATATCGCAGATGCAGTTGAAAAAGCGGATCTCGTGATTGGGGCAGTTTTGATCCCGGGTGCCAAAGCGCCTAAATTGGTGACTGAAGACATGATCAAATCGATGAAACCGGGTTCAGTCGTGGTTGACATTGCAATTGACCAAGGCGGGATTTTCGAAACAAGCGACCGCATTACGACACACGACAAACCGACGTATATCAAGCATGATGTTGTCCATTACGCTGTTGCGAATATGCCGGGAGCGGTCCCGCGGACTTCAACAATCGGTTTGACGAATGTAACGGTTCCATATGCAGTGCAAATTGCAAACAAAGGCTATAAAAAGGCCATTCTTGAAAATGAAGCATTGAAAAAAGGCGTGAATACGCTGGGCGGCTATGTCACTTACAAAGCGGTTGCCGACGACCAGGGGCTCGAATTCAAATCTGTTGATGAGCTGTTGGCTTAATTTAATCCACTCGAACCGCAAGATATACAGCGGGGTCTATGGAAATCAAAAAGCTGCACCGGGTACTTTCCCGGTGCAGCTTTTTTTGATTAATTATTTATAATCTGGAGTTCTTTCGGATATTTGGTTAAGACTTCGACGCCGTCTGCCGTAACAGCAAGGTCATCTTCGATTCTAACGCCGACGGAACCAGGTACATAAATTCCGGGTTCAATTGTAAAAACCATGCCTTCTTCCATCTTCATATCGTTCGACCCGTGAAGGGATGGGAATTCGTGGACCGAAATCCCGAGCCCGTGGCCTAAGCGGTGTGTGAAGTATTCACCGTATCCGGCACGTTCGATGACGTCGCGGGAAATGCGGTCAAGTTCAGCTGCGGTAATGCCGGGTTTCACTGCATGGAGTGCCGCGAGTTCTGACTCAAGAACGATGTCGTAGACTTTTTTCTGCTCTTCGCCGGGTTCGCCGAGTGCAAGTGTGCGTGTGATGTCGGAACAATAGCCTTTGTGGACAACGCCCAGATCAAACAGGACCAGGTCCCCTTTTTTCAATTTGCGGTCGCCGGTTTTGCCATGTGGAGAAGCGGCGTGGTCGCCGGTCAGCACGGTCGTGTCAAACGACATGTGCGTGACGCCGCGCTTTTTCAGGGCCAGTTCCACTTCCGTCATCACTTCAATTTCCGTAATGCCTTCTTTGATGGTTTTCGCGGCGACTTCGATTGCGTAATCGGCCAGCGCTGCCGCCTCGCGCAGAATTTCCATTTCGGCAGCATCTTTGATGACACGCATGGCATTGATCTTATCATCAATGCCGACCGTGGTTGGTGAACCGAAAAACTCATTGATGGCGTCGTAGCGTTCGACGATCATATGCGATTTTTCAATCGCCAGGGTTGCAATGGAAGAAACTTTTTCCTGTGCGGTGCGCTGAAGAATCTCCATGGCATTTTCCGTATCGGTGTGGCCGACGATGTCGCCGTCCCAGCCGGCAGCTTTCGCGTCCGGAATTTCCATTTGCGGACAAATCAGGAACGGCTCAGCTTCACTGAAAATCATGACGCCGAGCAGCCGTTCATGCGGGTTGCTCTTGAAGCCCGTAAAGTAGAAGACATTGTCAGGATTGGTGATAAACGCGGCATCAATCCGGTTGTCCTTTAAATAAGATTGCAAAGTACTGATTTTATTCATATTAGAATTCCTCCTCTATATGTGTAGCATAACAAAGATAAGGGTATAAGACAGCTAGAAACTGAACGCATCATTCAATGGAGGGATAACATGAAAATATCTTATCACGGACATTCCGTCGTTAAAATAATGACGGAAGGGAAAACCATTCTGATCGACCCGTTCATCAACGGCAACAGCTTGACAGACTTGAAAGTGGAGGATGAAAAGCCCGATGCCATCCTGCTGACGCATGCCCATAATGACCATGTCGGTGACACAGTGGAACTGGCACAGAAGAGCGGAGCCAAAGTGGTGGCGCCGGTGGAATTGGCGAATTACCTGGGGACGCTCGGCCTTGATGCAGTCGGCATGAATTTGGGCGGCGCCAAAGAATTTGATTTCGGCACGGTAAAATACACAAAAGCGTTCCATAGCTCTTCCTATACGACAGAGGACGGGGATGTCATCTACGGCGGCATGCCTGCAGGAATTCTGTTCAAAGCGGAAGGGAAAACCATCTACCATGCCGGTGACACGGAGTTGTTCGGAGACATGCAATTGCTCGGCTACCGCAATGAAATCGATGTGGCGTTCCTGCCAATCGGAGACTTTTTCACGATGGGGCCGGAAGATGCTGCCTATGCGGCTGAATTGCTGAAAGCGAAAACGGTGGTGCCAATCCATTATAATACGTTCCCGCCGATCAAACAGGATCCACAGGAATTTAAGAAAATGGTCAAAGGTTCGGACGTCCGGATTCTTGAAGCCGGAAATTCATTCGAATTATAAGACAAACCCCCGAAGAGCAATTCTTCGGGGGTTTCTGTTTTGGTAAATATGGTACACTTAAAGCATCAGGAAAGCAGAAAGAATGGGTGAAATGATGGCGACGAAACATGAACAGATACTTGACTATATCGAGACATTGGATGTCGGGGAAAAAATATCCGTCCGCCGCATCGCAAAAGAACTTCAAGTCAGTGAAGGCACTGCATACCGTGCCATCAAAGAGGCGGAAAATAAACGACTAGTGTCGACGATTGAACGTGTCGGCACCATTCGCATTGAACGGAAAAAGAAAGAGAATATCGAAAAGCTGACGTACGCGGAAATTGTCAATATCGTGGATGGCCAGGTGCTCGGCGGCAGAGCCGGTTTGCACAAATCATTGACAAAATTTGTCATTGGGGCGATGCAGCTGGAGGATATGATGCGCTATACGGAAGCAGGCAATCTGCTGATCGTCGGCAACCGTTTCAAAGCCCATGAATATGCGCTGAAAGCCGGGGCGGCTGTTCTGGTGACAGGCGGTTTTGACGCATCGGACACCGTCAAGAAATTGGCGGATGAATACGAATTGCCGGTCATCTCGACCAGTTACGATACCTTTACAGTGGCCACGATGATCAACCGGGCGATTTACGATCAATTGATCAAGAAAGAGATTCTATTGATTGAAGATATTTTGATTCCCCTGGAAGAAACTCATTACCTCCATCTTCATGACCCAATCAGCCGCTACCGCGAATTGAACAAAGAAACGACGCATGGCGGATTTCCCGTTGTCGATGATGCCGGGAAAATTATCGGGATTTTGACTTCGCGGGATATTATCGGTTTCGAAGATGCAGATGCAGTTGAAAAAGCGATGACAAAAGATCCGATTACCGTCACGCTGCAGACCAGTGTGGCTTCAGCCGGCCACCGGATGATCTGGGAAGGCATCGACCTCCTGCCGGTAATCGATGATTATGGCAAACTGTTTGGCGTCATCAGCAGGCAGGATGTGCTGAAAGCGATACAAACTGCACAGCGCCAGCCGCAGCAGGGAGAAACGATTGATGACATCATCAAAAGCCAGCTGCAGATGAAGCCGCATGAAAAACTTATACTGGATTTCAAGGTAACACCGCAAATGACCAATTCCTATGGATCAATATCGTATGGTGCCTATACCACGATCCTGGCGGAAGCTGCCATAGCAGCCTTAAAAACCAAAAACCGGAAAGACAGCGTCCTTGAAAATATGGCTGTTTATTTCCTGAAACCCGTTCAGCTCGACTCACTGATTTCCATCAAACCGATGATTTTGGATATGAGCCGGAAATCGGCAAAAGTGGACGTGGAAGTGTCGTTCGAAGGCGAAATTGTCGGCAAAGCTTTATTGACATTTCAATTGTTGGACCGTTAATGACAAAAATAAAAACCCCCTCACACGGAGGGAGCTTTTATTTATTCAAACGCGTTTCTTCAGCGACAAATTGGTGGTAATGTTTTGTCGCTTTGTAATTGTAAACAATCAACGCAATGCCAAGAACGATAAAGATGCCTGCAATGATATAAGTCACAGCACCTGAAAACCGGAACAGCTGGTTAATGCCGAAGAACATGATGAAACTTCCAAGGAAAACGGATGCGGTGGAAGCGTACCATTTTTTTCGGATCGGCAATGTTGCGCGAAACTGCTTCGTCTTATAATAGAAATAAAATACGCCAGACAATATGATCAATAATACGAAAATTAACATAAGGACCTCCTGTATTCAAAACTCTATTTCTATTGTACTGAGAAATGAATCTGAATGCGAATGGATTTCCTTGAAAACTGGAGGAATGGCCAATGAACAGTCAAATCATCGACACAATTAAACAATACGACACGATTATTATCCATCGCCACGTCAGACCGGATCCGGATGCCTACGGCTCCCAGTTGGGGCTGAAATACATATTGGAGCAGAATTATCCCGAAAAGCGAATACTTGCAGCAGGGGAACACGATTCGACAATGGACTTTCTCGGTATGCCTGATGAAGTGGCGGATTCCGAATTCGAAGGATCTCTCGTCATCGTAACCGATACCGCCAACACGGAGCGGATTGACGATCAGCGCTATGTCAAAGGTGAAAAGATCATTAAAATTGATCATCACCCGAATGACGATGCGTATGGCGACCTTCTTTTAGTGGATACAACCGCCAGCTCGTCTTCCGAACTAATCTATGAATTATTCGCTGCCGGCAAAGAGCTAGAAGGCTGGGAATTGCCGGAGGCTGCTGCTCGTCAGCTTTATGCGGGGATTATCGGTGATACCGGAAGATTCATGTTTCCTAGCACCACCCAAAAGACATTTGCCATTGCGGGGAAATTGATCAAGACCGGTTTTGACCGCAACGCATTGCATAATGGCATGTATGAAATGGAAAGAAAACTTCTCCACCTTCAAGGCTATATGTATCAAAACTTCAAAATGGATGAACATGGCGCCGCTTTTGTAAAAATCACTCTTGACGTTCTCAAGGAATTTGAAGTGACTGCCACCGAAACTTCGTTGCTTGTCAGTTCACTCGGCAATGTCAAAGGCATGAAAGCTTGGGTCATTTTTATAGAAGAAGAAAATGAAATTCGGGTGCGCTTGCGCTCAAAAGGTCCAGTGATTAACGGTCTGGCGAAGGAATTCAATGGCGGCGGACATCCAATGGCGTCAGGGGCCACAGCGTATTCTTGGGATGAAGCGGAACAAGTGATTGTTCGGTTGAAAGAAATTTGCGCAGCAGCAGAATGAAAAAGGAGGGATTCTTTTGTCAATGGTCTATCCATACATAAGCACGTCGGCAGATTTGCTGAAAAGCACGGTGCGCCTTGATGAACTTTTCCCTTTTTTGAAAGAACAGGGGACGGTATCCGTCGCCATCGTCAATACCAAATTATACGGCGTGCTTCCTTTTTGGGAAGCTTGCCACCAGGCCGGCATCCACGGGGTGCTCGGCTTTTCGACGTCCATAGAATTTGAAGAGCAGCATTACCCGGTCGTGCTTTATGCAAAGAGCAATGAAGGCTACAGCAATTTGCTGAAAATTTCGAGTGCCCTTGCGACACGCAAGCGGGAGTCGATACCCGAACAATGGCTGAACGCATATCAGAACGGACTCATTTGTGTGATTCCAGATAAGCTTGACTGGACATTGACTGACCGCAGCGACGTTTTCGGTTACATTTCCGGTATCTTCGGCGAACGCTGTTTCGGCAGCGTCCAACGGCCCGGAGGCGAAGTTTCAGAAAGTGAAGAAGCTTTTATTGCAGTATGCACCCGTAATTCGATTCCGATCATCGCGACACAGGAAGTTCGTTACCTGAAAAAAGAAGGTGCCTTTGCCCATGAAGTGGCATCGGCGATTGGCCAGGGACTGAAACTGTCAGATGAACAGCGGATTGCCCCGGACCACACCAATGCCTATGCCCCGACTGTGGAGGAGATGGGGGAGTGGTTCGCGGACCGGCCGGAATGGCTGTCTGCTGCAGAGCACATGCTTGAAAGCTGCAAAGTGACGATCCAAACCAATCGGCAGCTGCTGCCGGTTTTTCCATTGGCGAAAGAAATTGATAAAGCCGATTACATAAAAAAATTATGTCAACAAGGCGTAAAGGATAGACTGGGCACTGCCACAATCGGCAGCGAATATGTTTCCCGCCTGGACTATGAACTGGATGTCATTGGGACGATGGGCTATATCGATTATTTTTTGATTGTGGCTGATTTTATGAAATTCGCACGCGACGAAGGGATTATGACTGGGCCAGGACGAGGTTCGTCGGCCAGTTCCCTGGTTGCATTTTCCCTGCGGATTACCGATGTGGATCCACTCGAACACGGGTTGCTGTTTGAACGTTTCCTGAATCCGGAGCGGGTGACGCTGCCGGATATCGATATTGATTTTGCCGATCACAGAAGACATGAAGTAGTGGACTATGTCGCAATGAAATATGGCCAGGCAAGAACCGCTCAGATTATCACATTCGGCACATTATCCGCCAAAGCGGTTGCACGCGATACAGCCAGGGTTTTCGGTTTTGACAATGAAGACCTGGAAGCAATTTCAAAAATGATTCCCAATCGCTTAGGCACCACTTTGCGGTCTGCCTTAAAAGAGAACAAGGCGCTGAATGACTGGATTATCGCACGCGAAGAGCGGAAAACCTGGTTTAAGACTGCGATTCAACTTGAAGGATTGCCGCGCCACGCTTCGACTCACGCAGCAGGCGTCATCCTGAGCCCCACTTCACTGGTGGATTATGTGCCAATTGAAGAAGGCAATGAAGGAATCTACCTGACACAATGGCCGATGGGCGATCTTGAAGCCATTGGGCTATTAAAAATGGATTTTCTCGGGTTGCGGAATCTCACGGTATTGGAGCAAATCAACAAATTGCTGATATGGGACACCGGGCAATCGATTGACTACCGGAAACTCTCATTGGATGATGAAAAAACATTTAAATTATTGGCAGATGGCGACAGTTCTGGCGTCTTTCAACTTGAATCAGAGGGTATGCGCAAGGCGCTGAAACAAATCCAACCGACCGCATTTGGCGACATTGTCGCGGTAAACGCACTATACCGGCCAGGTCCGATGGAATTCATCCCGTTATATGCAAGAAGAAAACATAAACAGGAGTCTGTAACTTATGTTCACCCGATATTGGAACCAATCCTGAAAGAGACCTACGGTGTAATTGTCTACCAGGAGCAGATCATGAAAATCGCTTCCGGGATGGCCGGATTTTCTTTGGGGGAAGCCGACATTCTCAGACGTGCCGTCAGCAAAAAGAAACGGGAAATCCTGGATCAGGAACGGGTCAATTTTGTGAAGGGTGCGTTGAAAAAAGGATTTAAGGAAAGTGAAGCCACTGAAGTTTACGATCTGATTGTACGCTTCGCGGATTACGGCTTTCCGAAAAGCCACGCCGTCGCCTACAGCATGATCTCTTATCAGCTGGCGTATATGAAAGCGAATTATCCGGTGCATTTCTATACAGCGATGCTCAGCAATTCCGCCGGCAATGCTGAGAAAACCAAACAGCTTCTCCAGGAAGTGAAAGAAAAGAACATTCCTTTATTGCCGCCATCGGTACAAAAGAGCTTCCATTCCTATTCTATAGAAGACGGCAAAATCAGAATCGGTCTGAACAGCGTCAAAGGGGTGCCGGGCACGGCAGTAAAAGCGTTGCTCGCTTCGCGGAATGAAGGAGAGTTCACCAGCCTTTTTAATATTGCGGAGCGGATATCAGCGATTCATTTTACCCGCAAAGCATTTGAGCCTTTGATCAAAGCAGGTGCACTTGATGATTTTGAGCTGGACCGTGCAGTGCTTCTTGCATCTCTCGACAGCGCCGTCAAACATGCGGAACTCGTCAAGCCCGATCTGGAACCGGGATTATTCGATGACATGGGCACCAGTTTCATGAAGCCGAAATATACGAAGGCTTCTCCGATTCCAGAAAATCTGAAACTGGATTTGGAAATGGAAGTGCTGGGCTTTTATCTTTCCACTCATCCCCTCCAGCGTGAAAAAGAGCAGCGACAGAAAAACTACGATGATTTGAAGTCGTTAAAGCATAAGCGCGATAAAGAACGCGTTTTTGTGCTCGGCATGGTGGAGGAAGTCAAAAGGATCCGCACGAAAAAAGGGGATGCCATGGCATTCGTCAATTTGCTGGACGACACGGGTCCGGCATCCGTCACTTTATTCCCGGAGGAATATGCGAAATTCAACGCAATGCTTCAGGAAGATGCAATTCTCGAAGTGCAGGGCACCATCGAAAATCGCAATAACCGGACATCGATCATATGCAAAAATATCAGCAATTGACTGCTTGTTTAAGAAAGAATAATGTAAACCGATATTGCGCAAAACAGCTTCGCTTGCCTGGGGGCTCGCGCTGAGCTAACTCGGTCTCGTTTCACTTCGGCCGAGTGGATCTCAGCACTTCGCTTGGTCCCTTGGGCGTCTGCGCTGTTTTGCTCCATATCTCAGAGTGCTTTCTATAAAAGGATAAGGATTTAAGTTTATGATTTTAAAAGTTAGTCATATACTCATTAGAAAGAACTGAATGTAGCGGCAGGCGGCGACTCCTTCGGGATTCAGAGCTAGTCCTGAGACCCCGCAGGGAAGGTTTGGCCGAACAGCATTCGGTCAAACCTTTGCGACGAAGCGGGAAACGCTGCAGGAGCATCGGTTTTCGCAGCGACTGAGGAGGCTCAGGCAGCTCCCCGAGGAAAGCGTCCGCCTAGAGCGAAATGATTGGAGAAGTTGTCGGTTTCTCAACAGCTTGTAACTGCTTTTCTGAAAAGAAAAGCAGTTTTTTCTTTACGTCAGGCAGTTTTTTTTGTATTGTAAGAATATGAGTGGTCAGACCACTTTCAAAAAAATGGAAACAGGGGTCGGTTATGAATCAACCAAAACGATATCTGGACATTGTCCTGGACATACGAAAAATGATCAGTCAGGAAAAGATCATGCCCGGTGACAGAATTCCATCTGAAAGGGAATTGGCCGAAACATTGAAAGTCGGACGTTCGACGATTCGGGAAGCATTACGAAGCCTGGAATTATTAGGGCTGATTGAAACGCGCAGAGGAGAAGGAACTTTTCTCGCTGACCATCGCAACCATCAACTGGTTGAGGTGCTGTCGACATTTATACTGCAGGACAGTCAATCGCAGCGGGATGTTTGGGAAACCCGGAAAATCCACGAAATTGCCGCTGTTCAAACAATTTGCGGCAACGAGGCGGTCAGCGGACTGCCTGTCTGGGATGGTTTTTTGCAGCGCATTGATGATGGAGAAGGATTCTTGAGGGAAGATCTGATACGGGAAATGATCGTCTTATCAGGAAACCGCTTGTCTTTGAAAATTTGGCTGCTGTTAGCTCAATACAGTGGCAATCCTTATAAAGACCGGATAACCACGGATGAAACAGGAATGGTCAAAGAAATATTAAAATCAATCAGTCAGCAGGACGCTGAAAAAGCCGTTTCCGGATTGAAAAATTGGATTGACTGGCTGCAAAAGGAGAGTAAAAAAGATGACAATGATACGTGATATATTCAAACGCAATAGAGAGCGCAACGGTCCCACCATACCTTCCAAAGCAGCAAAAGACGTCCCGGAAGGTTTAATGTTCAAATGCCCAGAATGCAAACACATCGTATTGACAAAAGAGATGGCGAAACTTCAAAAAGTTTGCCCGAAATGTGATCATCACTGCAAGATGACAGCTCACGAACGTGTGGAAAGCCTGATGGATAAAGATTCTTTCAAATCGATTGACGACCATCTGAAAAGCGGGAACCCCCTCGGTTTTCCAGGATACAGTGAAAAAATTGAAGCTGACAGCAAAAAAACCGGATTGAATGAAGCGGTGCTTACCGGAACGGGCACAATTGACGGCCAACCGGTTGTAGCGGCGATTATGGATTCCCATTTCCGCATGGGGTCAATGGGATCGGTCGTTGGTGAAAAGATCACTCGCGCCGTTGAATTGGCTACAGAAAAAGGGGAGCCATTTGTAATTTTCACAGCCAGTGGCGGAGCTCGCATGCAGGAAGGTGTTTTATCTTTGATGCAGATGGCGAAGACGAGCGTTGCTTTGAAACGGCACAGCAATGAAGGTTTATTGTTCATCTCGATCTTGACACATCCGACCACCGGAGGCGTTTCGGCCAGTTTTGCCTCTGTCGGAGATATCAATATTGCGGAACCAAAAGCGTTGATCGGATTTGCAGGCCGCCGGGTAATCGAACAGACAGTAAGAGAAAAATTGCCTGAGGATTTTCAGACTTCGGAATTTTTATTGGCACATGGCCAGCTTGATGCAGTTGTTCACCGTCATCAAATGCGCGAAACTTTATCCTCATTGATCAAACTGCATACGAAAGGGGCTGTGGCACATGGCTAAGAAAGTTCAGAAGTCGCTGCCGTTCGAAGAACCATTAATCCAGCTCCGTAAAAAGATTACCGAGCTGAAGGACTATACCAAAAATGCGGAAGTGGATTTGAGTTCAGAGATAGCAAGTCTTGAAGCACGGCTGGAGAAATTGGAGTCTGAAATTTATTTGGACATGAAACCGTGGGACCGCGTTCAGGTGGCGCGCCACCCGAACCGTCCTACGACGCTAGATTATATGCCTTATATTTTCGACGATTTCATCGAACTGCACGGAGATCGGCTTTACGGAGACGATGAGGCAATCGTCGGTGGCATTGCTTCTTTTGGAGGCCAGCCGGTTACCGTAATCGGCCATCAACGGGGCAAGGAAACCAAAGAGAATGTGCGCAGGAATTTCGGCATGCCGCATCCTGAAGGGTATCGCAAAGCGCTGCGTTTGATGAAGCAAGCCGAAAAATTCAAACGGCCGATTATCTGCCTGATTGATACAAAAGGCGCGTACCCAGGGAAAGCTGCGGAAGAGCGCGGGCAAAGTGAAGCCATTGCCCGCAATCTTGTTGAAATGGCGGGGCTGGAAGTTCCGGTTATCTCCATCGTCATCGGTGAAGGCGGAAGTGGTGGTGCGTTAGCCTTGGGTGTCGGCAATCATATCCTGATGCTGGAGAATTCCACTTTTTCTGTGATTTCGCCGGAAGGTGCTGCCTCGATTCTTTGGAAAGATTCGGCGCTCGCACAAACTGCGGCCGAAGCGATGAAAATCACTGCACCCGACCTTCTTGAAATGGGCATCATTGAACGGATGATTCCGGAAATACGCGGAGGCGCACACCACGATCACGTCAAACAGGCTGAATTGCTGTCAGCTGCCATCAAACAGTCTTTGGATGAATTGAATCCGCTGGACGCGGCAGCTTTGATCGATCAGCGCTACAATAAATTTAAGGCAATAGGTGTGTTTACAGAGTAATGACCGCTTCGGCGGTTATTTTTATGTTCAGAAATTAATTGGGAAGCTGGATATATAATGAAAAAAAACAGGGGAACCGAACTGACAGCAAGCTATAAATCGTGGTAAAGTGAATGAAGCATTAGTAAGGTCAGGAGGCATGGCAGATGAAGCGAATCGGAGTATTAACAAGTGGTGGAGACTCGCCGGGAATGAATGCAGCGGTGAGGGCTGTGGTCCGGAAAGCGATTTTTCACGGAGTGGAAGTTTTCGGAATTTATTATGGCTACCAGGGCCTTTTGAATGGAAACATCCAAAAGCTGGAAGCTGGCGATGTTGGAGATATCATTCAGCGCGGCGGCACGAAATTGTATTCTGCCAGATGCGAAGAGTTTAAGGCGGAAGAAGGGCAGCTTCGCGCAATTGAGCAATTGAAGAAACATGGAATCGAAGGCCTGGTGGTCATTGGCGGCGATGGTTCTTACCGCGGTGCGATGGCTTTGACAAAAAAAGGGTTTCCATGCGTCGGTGTTCCGGGCACGATTGATAATGATATTCCAGGAACAGATTATACAATCGGTTTCGATACGGCACTTAACACGATTATAGAAGCCATCGATAAAATTCGGGATACAGCGACAAGCCATGAGCGGACCTTTATCATTGAAGTAATGGGCCGCGATGCTGGAGATCTTGCGCTTTGGGCGGGCCTTGCAGGTGGTGCCGAAACGATTTTAATTCCCGAAGTCGATTTTGATATGAACGATATGATCGAGCGATTGCAAAAAGGGAAAAAACGCGGCAAAAAACACAGTATTATTATCGTCGCTGAAGGTGTCATGAGCGGCAATAAGCTTGCAGAAATGATGCACGGAAAAGTGGATCTGGAAACGAGGGTTTCTGTTCTCGGCCACATTCAAAGAGGTGGTTCACCAACCGGACGAGACCGTGTGCTGGGCAGTCTTTTTGGTGCCCGTGCTTTGGAAGTTCTGATTGAAGGTCCCGGCGGGCGGGCTATTGGCATGAAAAATCATCAAGTGGTAGACTATGATATGACAAAAGCGTTCCTTGGTGAACATGATACCGATATGAGTTTGTATAAATTATCCAAAGAATTATCAATTTAAATGTTAAATGGAGTGAGCTAATTGAAAAAAACAAAAATCGTTTGTACTATTGGACCAGCGAGTGAATCGCCGGAAATTTTGGAAGCCCTCATCAACGCGGGGATGAATGTAGCCCGTTTGAATTTTTCGCACGGCAATCATGAAGAACACGCAGAACGCATCAAGCGCATCCGTGCAGCTTCTGAAAAAACCGGGAAAACTATCGGTATCTTACTTGATACAAAAGGTCCTGAAATTCGAACACATAAAATGGAGAACGATGGCATTGATTTGGTGACTGGCCAGAAAATCGCCATTTCGATGTCAGAAGTACTTGGTACGTCAGAAATGTTTTCAATTACTTATGAGCAATTAATCGAAGATGTCCATGAAGGATCCATCATTCTTTTGGATGATGGCTTGATCGAATTGAGAGTTGAGAGCATTGATAAGGAAAATGGATTGATCCATACACTGGTTGAAAATGCCGGCACCTTGAAGACAAAGAAAGGTGTAAATGTTCCGGGTGTTTCAGTTCAACTGCCAGGAATGACTGAGAAGGATGTGCAGGATATTCTATTCGGCATCGGCCAGAACGTGGATTTTGTTGCAGCCTCTTTTGTAAGACGAGTCTCGGATGTTATGGGAATCCGTGAACTTTTAGAAAAAAATGGTGGTGCACATATCCAAATTATCCCGAAAATCGAAAACCAGGAAGGCGTAGACAATATCGATGACATTATTATGGTGTCTGACGGCCTGATGGTTGCCAGAGGCGATTTGGGAGTGGAAATTCCTGCAGAAGAAGTTCCACTTGTTCAAAAATCATTGATTGAGAAATGCAATAGTGCCGGGAAACCCGTTATTACGGCAACACAAATGCTTGATTCCATGCAGCGCAATCCGCGTCCGACGAGAGCCGAAGCAAGTGATGTTGCCAATGCGATTTTTGATGGCACGGATGCCATCATGCTGTCGGGCGAAACAGCTGCCGGCATCTACCCGGTGGAGTCGGTCCAAACCATGAACCGTATTGCAATGACCACAGAAGTGGCGTTGAATTATAAGCAGCTTGTTTCTAATAGAAGAAAAGAAAAAGAATCAAATATGACTGAAGCAATTGGGCAGGCAGTCGTTTATACAGCGTTGAACTTGAAAGTAAAAGCCATCATTGCACCAACTGAAAGCGGCACAACAGCCAAAATGATTTCGAAATACCGACCGGAATCACCGATTGTCGCTGTGACATCTTCAGGAAGAACAGCGAGAAAATTGGCCCTTGTCTGGGGCGTTCATCCGATTGTCGGTTCAGCAGTATCGTCAACTGATGAATTGTTCGCGATTGCCGTTGACGAAAGCCTGAAGCATGGCTATGTTGACCACGGAGATCTGGTTGTCATCACTGCCGGTGTACCTGTCGGCAAAGCGGGGACGACGAATCTGATGAAGGTTCATGTTATCGGAGATATTGCGGCAAAAGGCCAGGGAATCGGCAAACTGGTTGGCTTCGGCGAATCGCTTGTTGTCAGATCGGCTGAAGAAGCGACAGCGGCTGATGCTGAAGGGAAAATCATCGTCACAATTGGCACTGACCGTGAAATGATGCCGGCCATTGAAAAATGTGCAGGTATTATCACGGAAGAAGGCGGTTTGACGAGTCATGCGGCAGTAGTCGGTTTGAGCCTGGGAATTCCCGTAATTGTCGGCGTTGAAAATGCCACGAGCCTTATTAAAGACAAAGAAGATATTACAATCGATGCAGAAAGTGGAGTCGTTTATCACGGCCACGCAAGTGTTCTGTAAGATTCAAACTGGAGGTGCCGGATCGTTATGAAGTGGTTGATTGCACTATTGATCGTTGTTCCCGCACTCGAATTGGCGCTGTTGATCTGGGCAGCAAATAATATCGGTTTTTTCTTAACTGTAGCAATGATTATCACTACCGGATTGGTCGGGGCTTTCCTGGCCAAAAAACAAGGCGTGCGAGCGATTGGCGATATCCAAAAGGCCATGTCGAATTTCCAGCCGCCGGGTGAGAACTTGTTGAATGCAGCTCTGGTGCTGGTTGGTGGCGTCCTGCTGCTGACTCCGGGGTTCATTTCCGATGCGGTCGGATTCAGCCTGTTGTTCACACCGACACAGAAATTGTATAAGCCAATGGTCCATCGTTTCATCCATAAAAAAATGAAAAATACTCGGGTTATAGTTGGCTAACCCGAGTATTTTTATCGAGATTTTTTTCCAAATTACAGAAAAACATGCGTTTTCATTCACAAAGCAAGGTTAATTGATTATAATGAACAAGGTAGGAACTTAGAAGAGTTTCATAAACGCAGATGAATCATCATTCTGCCTTTTTTTGTGGAATGATGGATTATACTGAAGAAGGAGAGAATTTTATGACATCGTCAAAAGGTTTAGAAGGTGTAGTAGCTACACAATCCGCCATCAGTTCGATTATTGATGACACGCTTACATACGTTGGCTACAATATCGATGACTTGGCTAACAACGCCAGCTTCGAAGAAGTAATTTATCTATTATGGCATCAGCGGTTGCCGAAAGCTGATGAACTTGCTGAACTGAAACAGCAATTGGCTGACAATATGGCAGTTCCACAAGCTGTATTGGATCATTTCAAAACATACGAAATCAAAAACGTTCATCCGATGGCTGCTCTTCGGACAGCTGTTTCGATGCTTGGTCTTTTCGATGATGAAGCTGAAGAGATGAACCCTGAAGCGAATTATCGTAAAGCAATTCGCATCCAAGCGAAAATCGCTACATTGGTAACTGCATTCGGACGCGTTCGTGCCGGCCAGGAACCAGTTGAACCGAAAAAAGATTTAAGCTTTGCAGCAAACTTCCTTTATATGCTGTCTGGCGAAATTCCAGCTGACATCGAAGAAGAAGCATTCAATAAAGCATTGGTGCTCCACGCTGACCACGAACTGAACGCTTCAACGTTCACAGCGCGTGTTGCAGTCGCAACTCTTTCTGATGTCTATTCTGGTGTTACAGCTGCTATCGGCGCGCTTAAAGGCCCGTTGCACGGCGGAGCTAACGAACAAGTCATGAAAATGCTGACTGAAATCGGCTCAGTGGATAACGTAGAAAAAGTGATCACTGAAAAGCTTGCCAACAAAGAAAAAATCATGGGCTTCGGCCACCGCGTTTACCGTAAAGGTGACCCGCGTGCAAAACACCTTCGTGAAATGTCACAGAAATTGACGAAAATTCGCGGCGAAGAAAAATGGTATGAAATGTCGATCAAAATCGATGAAATCGTTACAGGGCAGAAAGACTTGCCGCCGAACGTTGATTTCTATTCGGCTTCTGTCTACCATTCATTGAACATCGAACATGACCTGTTCACACCGATCTTCGCAGTATCGCGCACATCCGGCTGGTTGGCTCATATTCTGGAGCAGTATTCAGACAACCGCCTGATCCGCCCACGTGCAGAATACATCGGACCAGGAATGCAGACTTATGTTCCAGTTGAAAAAAGATAATATATAAATAGAAGAAACATCAATAAAAACTTTTAGGGCTGACACCTTGTGCAGCCCTATGACTTTGAACACAGGAGGAATTTTATAATGGCAAACGGCGAAAAAATCACAACAGAAAACGGTGTATTGAACGTACCCAACAATGCAGTAATTCCATACATCATCGGTGACGGAACAGGACCGGATATCTGGAATGCAGCTTCACGCGTTCTTGAAGAATCAGTAACAAAAGCTTATAACGGCGAAAAATCAATCGTTTGGAAAGAAGTTTTGGCTGGACAAAAAGCATTCGACAAAACTGGCGAATGGCTTCCTGAAGAAACGCTTGATGTAATCCGCGAATATTTGATCGCGATCAAAGGACCTCTTACTACGCCAATCGGCGGCGGTATCCGTTCATTGAACGTGGCGTTGCGCCAGGAACTTGACCTTTACACGTGCTTGCGCCCTGTACGTTACTTCGAAGGCGTACCTTCACCGGTAAAACGCCCTGAAGACACTGACATGGTCATCTTCCGTGAAAACACTGAAGATATCTATGCGGGTATCGAATATGCAAACGGTTCTGACGAAGTGAAAAAATTGATTTCATTCCTTACAGACGAAATGGGCGTTAAAAACATCCGCTTCCCTGAATCATCAGGTATCGGCATCAAGCCAATTTCTGAAGAAGGCACAAAACGTCTTGTGCGCGCTGCAATCAACTACGCTTTGACTGAAGGCCGCGAGTCGTTGACGCTTGTACACAAAGGGAACATCATGAAGTTCACTGAAGGAGCTTTCAAAAACTGGGGCTACGAAGTTGCTGAGCAGGAGTTTGGCGATAAAGTGTTCACATGGAACCAATACGATGCAATCAAAGACGAGCAAGGAACAGACGCTGCGAACAAAGCACAGGAAGAAGCACTTGCTTCAGGCAAAATCCTTGTTAAAGATTCAATCGCTGATATCTTCTTGCAGCAGATTCTTACACGTCCAAGCGAGTTCGACGTAGTTGCTACAATGAACTTGAACGGCGATTACATCTCTGATGCACTTGCTGCACAAGTAGGCGGAATTGGTATCGCTCCTGGAGCGAACATCAACTACGATACTGGACATGCAATCTTCGAAGCTACTCACGGAACAGCGCCTAAATACGCTGGCCTTGATAAAGTGAACCCGTCTTCTGTCATCCTTTCAGGTGTATTGATGCTTGAACACCTTGGCTGGAGCGAAGCGGCTAAATTAATCACAAACTCAATGGAGAAAACAATCGCTTCTAAAGTTGTAACTTATGACTTTGCTCGTCTGATGGACGGCGCAACGGAAGTAAAAACTTCGGAGTTTGCTGATGAATTGATCAAAAACCTATAATATTTTTTAGAGAGAGGGGATTCCCTCTCTCTTTTTTTTATTTGAATGTATTAATAAACTTTGGCAGACGATATTCCGCAAAACAGCTTCGCTTGCCTGGGGGCTCGCGCTGAGCTAACTCGGTCTCGTTTCACTTCGCCCGAGTGGATCTCAGCACTTCGCTTGGTCCCCATGGCGTCTTCGCTGTTTTGCTCCATATCTCCAAATAGTACTCTGAGCGCCGGCGCGGCTCATGAGCATAATCTTTGCTCTGTCCAAAGCGCCGAAGTGTTTTAAAAATGCTATTCATTAGTTAAATTTATATTGTTTGAAAATAGCATTCTAAGGAAATTGTAATGGAGTAGAGCAAATCAAAGAGTCAAAAGGATTTTTATAAAATTGCAAAGGGGAATAGCCATGACATTCAAACGCAAAAAGATTTCAGTGATCGGTTCAGGGTTTACAGGCGCAACGGCCGCCTTTCTGTTGGCACAAAAAGAATTGGGTGACGTCGTGTTGGTCGACATCCCGCAAATGGAAGACCCGGTAAAAGGCAAGGCACTCGATATGGCCGAAGCGGGTCCCGTCATCGGTTTTGATGCAAATGTTATCGGCACTGCAGATTATAAGGATACGAAAGATTCGGACCTCGTCATCATTACCGCGGGCATTGCCCGTAAACCGGGGATGAGCAGAGATGATCTGGTTCAGACAAACCAAAAAATCATGAAGTCCGTAACGGCGGAAATCGTTAAATATTCACCGCAGTCCACCATCCTGGTTTTGACAAATCCGGTGGATGCGATGACTTATACAATATTTAAGGAATCAGGATTCCCGAAAGAGCGTGTTATCGGGCAGTCGGGTGTGCTGGATTCGGCGCGATTCCGTACGTTTATCGCACAGGAATTAAATCTTTCTGTTAAAGACATCAGTGGATTTGTAATGGGCGGACACGGCGATGATATGGTGCCGCTTGTGCGCTATTCTTATGCCGGAGGGATTCCGCTGGAAACATTGATAGCGAAAGAAAAGCTGGATGCCATCGTTGAACGGACGCGTAAAGGTGGCGCTGAGATCGTAAACCTTCTCGGAAGCGGTTCAGCTTATTATGCTCCGGCGGCATCGCTCGTTGAAATGGCGGAAGCGATCATCAAAGACCAGCGCCGCATCATGCCTGCCATTGCGTACCTGGAAGGGGAGTATGGCATGGATGGCATCTATCTCGGCGTTCCAACAATCCTGGGAGCTGGCGGCATCGAAAAAATAATTGAGATCGCATTAAACGAAGATGAAAAGGCACTTTTGGATCAATCGGCTGAATCTGTCAAAGCTGTTATGAAAGTCCTGGCATAGTGAAGAGGAACTAGGCAGAAAGATCCTGCCGGGTAATATACTTGCAGCGCTTAGGGCGCATCACAGTGAACGAGCCAGGCAAATCACTTTGCCTGGCTCGTTCACTGCATTTGCATTTCATGTCTTAATTGATATTATTAAGGTATAAGACAACTGGAGGGATTTTAATGTTGCTCGGAAAGAAACGGAAGTTAGGGCGCAAAATCGAGGATATGACGATTGGCGAAAAACTGAAACTTACAGAAAATATTGAGGACAAAGATCTTCTGCTCTATCTTGGGCTTACCAATGATGGAAATCCGCTGTATATCCAACATGATTTCGCTTCGCAGACCAAATTCGAGAAACCTGTAGTTCCATCAGCGATGCTGACAGGAATCGTCACATCGGCAGTGTCAAAGTATCTGCCGGGACCAGGATCCTATATCAAAGAACAGCATTTAAAATTCAACAAGCCCGTTTATCATTATGCCACCATCGATTTTTTATTGGAAGTTACCGAAGTGAATGTCGAGGCAAATGAAGTTACGGTACGCGTGGAAGCGACCGATGACGACGGGAAATTGGTGCTCGAAGGCCACATTATTGCCAATCCGCCTCAGGTGCTGAGTCAGCTGACCACACAAGCTATGGATAATTTCTGATTGGTTTGAAATGGGGGTTTCAAACTGAATGTGGAGGCTATTAAATGCAGAAGAAAATTCTAATTATTGAAGACGAGCAATCCATCGCAACATTATTATCTTATAATCTCCAACAAGCGGGCTATGAAACGATTATCGCAAACGATGGCAAAGAAGGCTTTGATCTGGCCATTAGCGAATCGCCTTCACTGATCGTACTCGACTTGATGCTTCCATCAATGGACGGAGTGGAAGTCTGCAAAGAATTGCGGCTCCAAAAAATTAGCATACCGATTATTATGCTTACGGCCAAAGACGATGAATTCGATAAGGTGCTCGGACTGGAACTTGGAGCGGATGATTATATGACCAAACCCTTCAGTCCACGGGAAGTGGTGGCGAGGATCAAAGCTGTGCTCCGCAGATCGGAAGGCATGAAGGTCACGCGCGACGATTGGTCTTCTTCCGAAATGAAGTTGGGCAAGTTGAAGGTTTATCCTGAACGGTATGAAGCTTTCCTGAACGATGAACAACTGGAGTTTACACCCAAAGAATTCGAGCTGCTTGTCTATTTGATGGAAAATAAAAACAGGGTTCTGACTCGTGACCAGTTATTGAGTGCGGTATGGAAATATGATTTTGCCGGGGACACCCGAATTGTCGATGTCCATATCAGCCACTTGCGCGATAAGATAGAAGAAAACAGCCGAAAACCCGTTTTTATCAAAACCATCCGTGGGCTGGGCTATAAATTTGAGGAGCCGAAACTGGTATGAAGCCATTCCGGCGCCGCATTCTTGGCAATCTGCTGCTATGGCTGGGAGCTCTGTTAGTGGGCCTTTATGTTGTAGTGGTGCAATTATTCCCTTTGTATGATGGAACAATCAGCCGAATGGAATTTTGGCTGTTGCTCGGGCTGGTATTTCTTCTGGCATTTATCATTGCTGCAGTTGTTGGATACCGGATCATCAAGGTGCTGGCCGCCCCTTTTGAAAATATTACGGACACCGCACTGGAATTAGTGAAGGGCAATTACCAGGCCAGAGCCTATGAAGATGCAGAAGCTGGTTCTGCATCACTGAGTTCCACTATCAACGTGCTGGCCCGCAATTTGCAGGAAATAACGGCTGTTCGTGAAATGGAACAGGAGCGTTTGAAAACGCTGATTGAAACGATGGGCAGCGGTCTTGTCATGGTTGACCGGCAAGGCAAGATATCACTTTTCAATAAATACTTCCAAAACGAATTCAAATTGAGCAGTGAAAAACTGAATGGCAAATTTTATGGTGAACTGTCGATTCCAGCTGAGCTGGCAACTTTTATCGAAAAGGTGTTCATGACTGAAACTCCGGCGCGCGACCAGATGGAGTATCAGGTGGGCCTCAATAAACGGGCGCTGGAATTATACGGTGCACCGGTCCTTGGAAACCATGAGCAATGGCTGGGCATTGTCATTGTATTGCATGATATTACTGAGCTTAAACGGCTCGAGCAGATCCGGAAAGATTTCGTAGCAAATGTGTCCCATGAATTGAGAACGCCGGTAACATCGATAAAAGGCTTTTCGGAAACGTTGATCGATGGCGCATATAAAGATGAATCGACCTTATTATCCTTTTTGGAAATTATTCAGAATGAAACCAATCGCTTGGAAACGTTGATCGAAGAACTGCTTGAATTATCACGGGTGGAGCAGAGTGGTTTCCGTGTTGATGCACAGCCGACCGATATGACAGCGGTCATCGAATATGCCATTGAACTGATGCAGCCAAGGCTGACGGAAAAGAAAATGACGATGAAAACTTCACTGGAGCCAGTCACTGTGTCAGGGGACGCCAATCGCCTCGTGCAAATTCTGATGAATTTATTGGCCAATGCCATCAGTTATTCAACGCCTGAAAAGACGATTGAAATCAGCCTTTACGAAGAAGGGAATCAGGCTGTCATCAAAGTGAAAGACGAGGGAATCGGCGTTGCACCAACCGAAATTCATCGGCTTTTCGAACGTTTTTACCGGGTCGACAAAGCCAGGAGCCGAAATTCAGGCGGTACGGGACTTGGCTTATCAATTGTTAAACATTTAATCGAGGCTCATCATGGGAAAGTGGAAGTCGACAGCACAGTTGGCGTCGGCACGACCTTTACCATTTATTTGCCTTTGGCTAGTTAATTTAGGAGGAAATTATGGTTACTAAACACCCTTTTTTGCCGATTATCATCGGTACAGATATGAACGCTTATAATATGGCCATTTCTTTTCATGAAGCATATGGCATTAAACCGATTTTAGTTGGTAAAGAACATCTGTCGTTCACTTCATTGAGCAACATCACTGATACCATTGAATTGCATTCGGGACTGGCTGATGAATCCCAGTTTGCCGATATTCTGATCGATGTTGCCCATAAATACAGAACTCCCGGCAAAACCCTTTTGCTGATCGGCACAAATGATCTTTACGTGCGCCTGATCATTGAAAATGCAAAAGTTCTCCGGGAGCATTTTGTTTTTAATTATATAGATGAAGATTTGATGAACCAATTGCAGGTCAAAGCGAATTTTTACGACCTTTGCAAAGTGCACGGCATTGATACACCGACAACATTTTTTTATGATTGCAACGCAGAAACGCCATTCCAAGAAGAGATGATGTTCCCGGTCGTTGTAAAGCCGAGCAATGGCATCGAATACAATAAACTCCAGTTTGAAGACCAGCAAAAAGTCTATAAAGTCGAAAGCCCGAAAGAATTGCATGAAGTAATCGGGCGGATCAAAGCGGGTGGATACCGCGATGAATTGATCATTCAGGATTACATCCCCGGTGATGATACATTCATGTGGGATTCGGTGATCTATGCGAACTCCAAAGGGAAGACGCAATTGGTGAGTTTTGCACAGGTGGTCCTGCAGGAGCATACAGTTTCGGCCATCGGGAATTACACTGCACTGATCACCCGTTTTGACAAAGATATTATGGTCAAGCTGCAGAATTTCCTGGAAGCAGTCGGTTACAAGGGCTTTGCGAATTTCGATTTGAAATACGATGCACGCGACAAGAAATTCAAAGTGTTCGAAGTGAATATTCGCCAGGGCCGCTCAAGTTATTACGTAACAGCGCTTGGACATAATATGGCCGAGTACTTTGTCGATGATTTGATCTACCAGAAGGATAAGCCTGTGACTTATTTAAATGAGGAGTTCCTGTTCACGGTCGTGCCGAAGGTCGTGCTGCGGAATTTTGTCGCCAACAAAGCAGTGCTGAAAGACATTAAACGCCTGATTAAAAAGGGGCAATACGGCAATCCGCTCTTCTATAAGAAAGACAAGCATCTGAAGCGCAAATTGTATTTGCTGGCACGCCAGGTGAATTACTATAAAAAATATAAAAACAATCAATGGTAAATTTACACAAGCTTAACACTGGCTTCACATCGGGGTGTTATATTCTAATAGAACCCCCTTTCAACTCATAAAAAAAGGAGAAGGACCTTCCACGAGGTCCTTCTTCTTTTTTTATTTGAAACCATTCGACAGTTTTTCCGTATATTAACTGTACATAGAAATAAATTGGGGGGAAAGAATATGACAGCAAAAAAAATACTGTCCATCATTGGCTTGTCCATCGCAGGAATCCTGCTTCTCGTAGCCGTTCTCACGTCCTGGTACACAGTGGATGAATCCGAGCAGGCCGTAATCATCACGTTCGGTGTCGTCAATGAAACCATTGTGGAACCCGGTCTGCATTTTAAAATGCCGTGGCCGATTCAGCGGGCTGAAACTTTGTCCAAGGAAACTTACAGCCTTCAATTTGGCTACAGCCAGGATGAAGACGGTGAAATTGTGTCATTCGATAAAGAAACGAAAATGATCACGGGGGATGAATACATTGTGCTGACAGATTTGGTCGTGCAATGGAAAATTACAGATCCAAAAAAATTCCTGTTCCATGCAGAAAAACCTGAAGACATCCTGCACGATGCCACGTCTGCATCCATTCGTTCCATCATCGGCAACTCGCTGATTGATGACGCACTGACTTCCGGAAAAGCGGAAATTGAAGCAGATACACGGGATCTGCTGGCATCGTTGATCGAGAAATACGACATTGGCATTTCAGTCCTGGCGGTAAAATTACAGGATGTTGAACTGCCGAACGAAGAAGTGCGTGCGGCATTCACGAATGTGACGGATGCACGGGAAACGATGAATACGAAAATCAATGAAGCACGAAAATATGAAAACCAGAAACGCAACGAAGCACTGGGTGAAAAAGCGGCGATTAATTCCCGCGCTGAAGGCCAGAAAGTGGCACGGGTGGAACAGGCTCTTGGGGACGTCGCGGTCTTCGATAAACTATTCACGGAATACGAAGCCAATCCCGACGTCACAAGACAGCGCCTGATTCTGGAAACCTTGGAATCGGTTCTGCCGAGCGCAAAACTGTACATCATGAACGATGAAGGCGGCACGATGAAATACCTGCCGCTCGGAGACAATCAGGCCGTATTGCCGCCGGTAGCTGAAGCTGAAACGGGAGGGGACAATTAATGGAAACGAATAAGCCGCAAAATGAACCGAGCAAATTCAATGCCTATAAACCTTCCAAACCGAGCAAGCCACCGAAAGATCCAATCAATTTCAAAAAATATTGGAAAATGATCGTAGCCCTGACATTGGCTTTTATTGCATTGCTGATCATTTTGACCAATATCTATGTTGTCAAAGAAAGCGAATACCGGGTCGTCCGCCAATTTGGTGAAGTAGTGGGCATTAAAGAAGAGCCGGGGCTGCATATGAAAATTCCGTTTATCCAAAGCCTGACCACGCTGCCGAAACACAAGATGATCTACGACGTGTCGGAAGCTGAAATCAATACACGCGACAAAAAGCGCATCATCATTGATAATTATGCGGTTTGGCAAGTCACGGACCCGCGTAATCTGATCACCAATGCGGTGACAATCGTCAATGCGGAGTCGCGCATGGAAGAGTTTATCTACTCCGTCATTCGTTCAGAACTCGGCCAATTGAATTACGACGAAATCATCAATGATGAGAATTCTTCAAGAGGCAGTCTGAACGACAACGTGACAGCGAAAGTGAATGAATTGCTTGAACAGGACCAGTACGGCATTCGTGTAGCGGATGTCCGGATGAAACGGACGGACCTTCCGGAAGAAAACGAGCAATCGGTTTATATCCGGATGATTTCAGAACGTGACTCTACAGCACAGGATTATCTGTCGCAGGGAGATGCGAAGAAACAGGAAATCGAAGCACAGGCTGATCGCGAAGCCCAGGAAGTCATCGCCACTGCGCGCAAAGAAGCCGCATTGATCCAGGCCGATGGGGAATCCGAAGCGGCACAGATTTACAACGAATCATTTTCGAAGGATTCGGAGTTCTACCAATTGTATCGTTCACTCCAGTCCTATACGAAAACGATCGGCGAGGATACCGTCATCATCCTGCCATCGGATTCACCTTACGCAAGTGTCCTTACCGGGATAATGGAATAAACCGAGCCGTCATTTCTCTTCTTTTTGCCCGCGTGGTAAAATAAAGGGAATGACGGTTTTTTTATTGAAAGGGGTAATTTTGTGACTAAGAAAATACTATTACTGGACGGCAACAGTTTGGCGTATCGCGCATTTTTCGCGCTGCCATTGCTGACAAATGACAACGGCATTCACACCAATGCTGTCTATGGTTTCACGATGATGCTCCAACGAATTCTTGAAGAGGAACAGCCAACACATATGATGGTCGCATTTGATGCGGGGAAGACAACATTCCGAAATGAGATGTTTGGTGAATATAAAGGCGGACGCCAAAAAACGCCACCGGAATTATCCGAGCAATTCCCTTATTTGCGGAAGCTGATCGATGCTTACCGCATCAAGCAATATGAACTCCCGAATTACGAGGCGGACGACATTATCGGCACGCTCAGCCTGGAAGCGGAACAGCAAGGCGACGAAGTCATTGTCATTTCAGGAGACAAGGATATGACGCAATTGGCTTCGCCATCGACAACGGTTTATATTACCCGCAAAGGGATTACAGATATCGAAAAATATACGGTGGACCACATCAAAGAAAAATATGGCTTGACGCCTTTGCAGATCATCGACATGAAGGGCCTGATGGGCGATGCTTCCGATAATATACCGGGAGTTCCCGGGGTTGGTGAGAAAACAGCGTTGAAACTGCTTGCCGCCCATGGTTCAGTGGAAGGCGTTTACGAGGCGATCGAACAGCAAAAAGGGAAGATGAAAGAAAAATTGGTTGCCAATGAAGACCTGGCCTACATCAGCAAGAAACTGGCGACGATCGAACGCCAGGCGCCGGTCGAAGTGAAAATTGAGGAATTGAGCTATGCCGGTCCTGACCAGGATGAATTGGTCCGGATCTGGAATGAGCTGTCCTTCAAATCGCTGTTGGAAAAAATGGATTACACCGCTGAAGAAACAGTCAAAGAAGAATTGAAATTTAGCGTAGTGACAGAAGTGGACCCGTCTATTTTAAAAGATGAAATGGCAATCCATCTCGAAATGTATGATGAACATTATCACACCTGCGATTTGCTCGGCGTCGCGCTGTCAGACAACGACGAAACCTATGTCATTCCGATGGAGGTTGCAAAGGGTTCGGAAACGTTCAAAGCGTGGCTGGCAGATCCGGCGAAGAGGAAATATATGTCAGATTCCAAAGCTTCGACTGCCGCTTTTTTGCGCAGTGAAATCCAATTGGACGGCGTCGACTTTGATTTGATGCTCGGCGCCTATATTGTGAATCCATCTCTGACCTATACGGATATGTCGAACATCGTGCTGGAATACGGCTACACAGATGTTTCCACGAATGAACAGATTTACGGAAAAGGCGCGAAGAAGAAAGTGCCGGAGGATGCTATCCTGCACGAACATATTGCCAGAAAAGCACGGGCAATCTGGAAAGTGCGCGACATCATCATCAAAAAGCTGGAGGACAATAAACAATTTGATCTTTACGATAAATTGGAACTGCCGCTGGCCAAGGTGCTGGGTGAAATGGAGTCGCTCGGTGTCATGGTGGACCGTGCGCAGCTGTCCGATATGGGCAAAGAATTGTCCGCAAAACTTGAGAAAATCGAAGTGGAAATTTACAGCCTGGCGGGCCAGGAATTCAACATCAATTCGCCAAAACAACTAGGCGTCATTCTTTTTGAAAAACTGGGCTTGCCGCCGTTGAAAAAAACCAAGACCGGCTACTCGACAGCGGCTGACGTGCTGGAGAAATTGGAAGGGCAGCACGAAATCATTTCGCATATTCTGCTGTACCGCCAGCTCGGCAAGCTGCTGTCCACTTATATAGAAGGTTTATTGAAGGAAATTCATGAAGACGGCAAGATCCATACCCGTTTCCAGCAGGCATTGACTACGACAGGGCGTTTAAGTTCGACCAATCCGAACCTGCAGAATATTCCCGTGCGCCTGGAAGAGGGGCGTAAAATCAGAAAAGCGTTTGTGCCATCCCATCCCGATTGGGTGATGGTCGCTGCAGATTATTCGCAAATTGAGTTGCGGGTGCTTGCCCATATGTCCGAAGACGAACGCCTCGTTCAGGCATTCAAAGATGATCGGGATATCCATACGGCCACAGCGGCAGACGTCTTCCATGTACCGCTCGAAGAAGTGACAGGTGCTATGCGCAGTGCGGCCAAAGCGGTCAACTTTGGTATTGTGTATGGCATCAGTGATTACGGTCTGTCACAAAACCTCAATATTCCCCGCAAAGAAGCGGCGGAATTTATCGATCGCTATCTGAAGAGCTTCCCGGGGGTTCAACAATATATGACCAATATCGTAGCTTCGGCAAAGAAAGACGGCTTTGTAACGACATTGATGAACCGCCGCCGCTACCTGCCCGACATTACAAGTTCGAATTTCAATCTGCGCAGCTTTGCAGAGCGTACGGCAATGAACACGCCGATTCAGGGGAGTGCGGCCGATATCATCAAAAAGGCGATGATCGATATGGACGAAGCACTCGAACGCGAAGGCCTGGAAACAAATATGCTTCTTCAAGTGCACGATGAGCTAATTTTCGAAGCACCGAAAGACGAATTGGCTCGTTTGATGGAATTGGTTCCGGAAGTAATGGAATCGGCTGTTGCACTGAATGTTCCACTGAAAGTCGATATCGCACATGGCGATACCTGGTATGAAACAAAATGATGGGAGGCCGATAATATGCCTGAACTTCCGGAAGTGGAAGGCGTTGTCCGGCAGATACGTCCTGCTGCCATCGGTAAAAGGATTGACAATGTGTTTGTCTCTGACACCATTCGACTTTCCAAAACCGGCGGCAGGGAAGCAATCCTAAAGAAAATAGAAGCCGACAGTTTTATTGATCGTGTAACAGGTTCACAGATTGTCAGCGTCGAACGGCGCAGCAAGTATATTTATTTTGGATTAAGAAAAGAAGAGGAATTTCTCCTCGTCAACCATCTGGGGATGTCGGGTGCTTGGTTTTACGTCGATAGCCTGCTGTCGATTCCGGAAGAAAAGTTTCGCAAACATGTCCATGTGGTGCTGACTTTGAGTGACGGTAATCTTCTCGCATATTCGGATATCCGGCGCTTCGGCGAAATGCGCGTACTGCTCCATGAAGGCGATTATCCGCCACTATTATTGATGGCTCCGGAACCATTTGCAGAAGGGGCGATGCAGCATTTCCTGGCTATGTCCGAAAGTCCGAAATACCGCAATAAACCGATCAAAGAAGTCATTATGGACGGGCAGGTGATTTCAGGAGCAGGCAATATTTATGCGACGGAAGCCCTTTTCCGGATGAAAATCCATCCGAACAGAACTGCACAGCGGATCAGCCAAAAACGAAGAGTTGAGCTATTTGAGGCGGTTGTCAATATTTTATTGGAAAGCATCGAAGCAGGCGGCAGCACCATCTCTGATTACCGGAACATCAACGGCGAATCGGGGGGCATGCAAAACCGCTTTGCCATATACGGTAAAAAACAATGCATGACTTGTGGCACGGTGACGAAAACCCTGAAAATCGGGGGACGCACTTCTGTTTACTGCCCGGCATGCCAAAAATGAGGGCTGATGATGATCATTGGATTGACAGGAAGTATAGCCAGCGGCAAAAGCACTGTTTCAAAAATGCTGGAAGAAATGGGCTTTCCGATAATTGACGCGGACATGGTCGCCCGGCAAGTGGTGGAACCCGGCTCAGAGACGCTGAGCAAAATTGAGGTTTTATTTGGTGCAGAAGTAATCAAGCCAGATGGCACGATGGACCGGGAAAAGGTAGGCGCCTATATTTTTTCTGACCCTGTGAAGAGAAAACAATTGAACGATATCATCCATCCGGCAATCCGTGCAGAAATGCTGCGCCAGCGAGACGAATATCTTACGGAAGGATTTCAGACCATTGTGATGGATATTCCATTGCTGTTCGAAAGCAAATTGCAGCATTTTGTCGATAAAATTCTTGTCGTCAGCGTAACGGAAGAAAACCAGCTTGCCCGGCTGATTGAACGGAACGGCTTGAGCGAAAAGGATGCCAGAGCCCGAATTGGCTCACAGCTGCCGATGTCTGTGAAAGAAGAAGGGGCTGACGCCGTTATTTATAATAATGGGACAATCGAAGAAACAGCCCGACAATTGGAGCGGATCCTGGAGCAGTGGCAGTGAAAATTCACAAAGTTGATATATTCGTCCGGTTATGAGGTTCTGGAATCGACATAATGTGTTATACTATATAACGAATTAAAAAATAAGTATAACTTAATTAATGGGGGACTTTTAAATGACTGTTTCTATTGCAATTAATGGATTTGGCCGTATCGGCCGTATGGTGTTCAGACAGGCCATCCTGATGGATGATGTAACGATTTCAGCGGTAAATGCCAGCTATCCTGCTGAAACTTTGGCTCATTTGATAAAGTATGACACTAATCATGGCACTTTCGATGGCGAAGTAAAAGCTGAAGAAGGAGCTTTAATTGTTAATGGTAAACGGGTCCAATTGGTCAGCGAACGCGACCCTTTGCAACTTCCATGGAAAGACATGGGCATTGATATTGTCATTGAAGCTACAGGAAAATTCAATTCGCGCGAAAAGGCTGCACTGCACCTTGAAGCCGGTGCGAAAAAAGTCATCCTGACTGCTCCAGGCAAAAAAGAAGACATCATGATCGTGATGGGTGTCAACGAAGACAAACTGGATATCGACAATCACCATGTCATTTCAAACGCCAGCTGCACGACAAATTGTCTCGCGCCGGTTGCAAAAGTCCTCAACGATTCGTTTGGAATCGACAACGGTTTGATGACAACAGTACACGCTTATACAAACGACCAGAAAAACCTGGATAACCCGCATAAAGATTTACGACGTGCCCGTTCTTGCGGCCAATCGATCATCCCGACTTCTACCGGCGCCGCGAAAGCGCTGTCACAGGTCTTGCCTGAATTGGAAGGGAAACTGCACGGCATTGCGTTGCGGGTTCCGACGCCGAACGTCTCACTGGTTGACCTAGTAGTCGATTTGAATCAAGATGTGACGGTTGAAGAAGTCAACGAAGCGTTCATCAACGCAGCCACAGGTCCGATGGAGGGAATCTTGAGCTTCACGATGGAGCCTTTGGTTTCCAAGGATTTCAATACAACGACTGATTCAGCCATCATTGATGGATTGTCCACAATGGTGCTGGGAAAACGCAAAGTGAAAGTTTTGGCCTGGTATGACAACGAATGGGGCTATTCTGCCCGCGTTATCGACCTAACGAAACGGGTCGCATCTGCAATGAACGCAATTTAATGACAAAAACCACTTTTTCTATTAATATGAAAAAGTGGTTTTTTAAATTGTAAGAAAAATCCATGAAAAAAAAGAAATTTATATCAGTTTATTTTCTTGCATTTCCACGGGAAAAATCATATACTATGTCTCGTAGCTAAAAAAGGCTACTTTCTTCCGGACGATTCCAAAGCTCAATGAGGAATCAGGACGAAGAATATTTATTCACATGACTGCTTAAAGGGTTAGGACCTCTTTGGACTAACTTTCCCCCGTGGTAGTCAACTTTGAATATTTTGAGCACGAAACCAAAATGATATCAAAGGGGGAAACGAACCATGGAAACAATGGGACGTCACGTAATTGCAGAACTTTGGCAGTGTGATTTTGACAAATTAAACGATATGGATTTTATCGAACAAACTTTTGTTGATGCAGCACTCAAATCAGGGGCAGAAGTCCGCGAGGTCGCTTTTCACAAATTTGCGCCACAGGGCGTAAGCGGCGTAGTAATTATTTCTGAATCACACCTAACAATCCACAGCTTTCCTGAACACGGCTATGCGAGTGTAGATGTATATACTTGCGGCGAAATGGATCCGACTATTGCAGCGGATTATATCGCTCTGGCACTTGGCTCGCAATCGAGTGAAGTTAAAGAATTGCAACGTGGAATGGGTCCAGTTGGTGCTGGAAAAACCAAAGTTACAGTAACTGCATAATCCATTAAACCATACCAGTAAAGCAGGGGAGCTAATCCTCTGCTTTTTCTATTTGAGTACATATTATAAGATATTGTTAATATGCCGCTTCGTCTCTTTGGACAGTGCAAAGATTATGCTCCTGCGCACTGCTCGTCGCAAAGGAGGCGCCGCAAGTTCGTGGCGCACCTTAGCTCCCGCATAAGCCGAGAAGGGCACTCGTCTTTTACTCCGTCGGCATTCGCCTGCTCCTGGCGCGCTCCTTCGCTGGAAACCACTTCTGGACATGATAAAAAATTAAGAGGACTTAGGAACAAATGTTGTACTGCAATCCACTCGGGCGAATGCCCGAGTTAGCTAAGCGTTATCCACGTTGAACTAAAGCAACAGTATTTCATATACTGATTCCTTGCCGGAAGAACTTCTAAAGATATGGAGCAAAACAGCGAAGACGCCCAAGGGGCCAAGCGAAGTGCTGAGATCCACTCGGGCGAAGTGAAACGAGACCGAGTTAGCTCAGCGCGAGCCCCCAGGCAAGCGAGCTGTTTTGCGGAATATCGGTTATTGAAGATTATTGGTATTCATTTATAGCAAGATTCCAAAATGAAATATAATAAACACGGAAATTTTGTTATACTTATAGCAACAGAAAGAGAATTTGGGGAGATGTCAAAATGAAATGTCCGGCTTGTCAGCATAATGGTACCCGCGTTGTCGATTCGCGGCCAGTAGATGAATTGAAATCGATCAGGAGAAGACGGGAATGCGAAGAATGCGGCTATCGTTTCACCACTTTCGAAAAAGTGGAAGAGATGCCGCTGATTGTCGTGAAAAAAGATGGTTCCCGCGAAGAGTTCAGCCGTGAAAAAGTGCTGCGCGGTTTGATCCGTGCCTGTGAAAAGCGTCCAGTGCCACTGGAAAAGCTTGAGGAACTGGTTTTCAATATCGAAAAGGATCTGCGCAGAATCGGCAATGCTGAAGTGAAATCCGAACAGGTTGGAGAAATGGTGATGGACAGGCTGGCAGCGATTGATGAAGTGGCTTATGTCCGTTTCGCCTCCGTTTATCGTCAGTTCAAAGACATCAATGTATTTATAGACGAGCTGAAAGATTTATTGAATAAGAATCCGGATGACAAGACATCCGAGTAAGGCGGTGACATATGACTGCATTTTATAAGGAATTGCAGCCGGCTGATGCTTTTAAGATCCGGTTGCCGTATCCATTTTCTGATTATGACCGCCAATTGTTGACGTTGCTTTATCAGCCGATGGTCGGTGCCGAAGCTGTATCGCTTTATCTGACGCTGTGGGCGGAAGGAGAAGCTATGCGGACCGAAACGCCGCATTATTCGCTGATGAATACACTGGGCATGCCGATTTCGAAAGTTTTTGAATCGCGCATCCAGCTGGAAGCGATCGGGCTGATCAAAACGTACCGGAAGGGAACCGATTCCCGCACTTTCCTGTATGAATTATGCCCGCCGCTCGACCCGAAAGATTTTTTCGCTGATCCATTGCTGTCGATGTTCCTGTTCAGCAAAATCGGGGACATTGCGTATCGCAGAGTGCGTGACCGTTTTATCATGCCCGAAGAAAATACGGACTCGTTCGAAGAAGTGACACGTATTTTTACCGATATTTTCCAGCCGGTCCATGCCAAGGCCGGCTATCCACAGGATTCGCAACAAATGCAGCAACGCCGACGGAAAGGTTACAAGGCAGAATACGATTTTGATTTCAGCCTGCTGCATCAAGGCCTTTCCGAGGAACTTGTCCCGAAACGGGTGTTGACTGCAGCGATCAAAGACACCATCTGCAAACTGGCTTTCCTTTATGGCTGGGGGCCGCTTGAAATGCAGAAAGTGATTTTACTGGCGATTGATGATGATTACCGGCTTACTATAGAAGGAATTAAAAAATCAGCTTCCGAGTATTATAAGATGACCGTGTCCACCAGTGCGCCAAAATTGGAACCGGTCTTTGTCAAAGCCCCGGAAACGAAAGAGGAGCCGAAGACACAACAGGATGAATTGGTTCAATATCTCGAATCGGCGTCACCCATCGATGTACTCCGGGATATTGCGGGAGGCAAAGAACCGCTGTCGGCAGATGTTCAGCTTGCCAATAACCTGGTGATGCATCACGGAATGGAGCCGGCAGTGGTAAATGTGCTGCTCCAATATGTCCTGCTGCGGACTGATATGAAATTGACGAAAAGTTATGTAGAGAAAATTGCTTCCCATTGGATCCGTAAAAACGTGTCCACTGCCGCTGAAGCAATGGAATTGGCGCGCACAGAACATGCCCAGTACGTGAAGTGGAAATCGGAAGGATCGCCGACCGCAGCTTCAAGATCTTCAATGCGCTCCGGTGGAAAACCTGTCCGTGAGGAAAAATTGCCGGAATGGTTCTATACGAAAGACGAACCGCAGGCCGTTAACTCTCCGAAAAACGAAAGCTTGGAAGTCGAAAAGCAAAAACTCCTGGCGAAACTTGCTTTGAGAAAAGGGAAGGGCGATTAAATGGAACCGATTCGGGAAACCTTAAAACGCGTTGTCAATGCACCCGCTTTTTCCGAACGCTATAATGATATGCGCAAAGAAGTGCTTGAGAATCCCGGTGTCCAAAAATTTCTGGAAGACCATGCAGAGGATATCGATAAAAGCACCGTCGACCGCGGCATGCATAAATTGTATGAGTATATCGACCAATCGCATGACTGCAATAAATGCCCGAGCCTGGACGCCTGCATCAATCATCTGAAGGGCTTCGAACCGAACCTGGTATTGGAGCGAAATACGATTGGCATCGCCTATACAGCCTGCAAGTCGAAGACAGCCTACGACAATAAACGCCGTGCCAGCTCCCTGATTCACAGCATGTATATGCCAAAGGAAGTTATGCAGGCGACTCTTTCCGGCTTTGAACTTGACGACAGCCGCATGGAAGCATTCCGTGCCGTCGGCAATTTCCTGGATCAGGCGACGGGACCCGACAATCTTCCGGATAAAGGCCTGTTTCTATACGGCAAATTCGGCATCGGCAAATCGTATCTTCTCAGTGCGGTGGCAAATGAACTGGCTGAGATGAATGTGAAATCCGTTCTCGTATTCGTGCCGGAATTCATGCGCGAAATGAAACAGGCAATCGGTGACCAGACGCTGCAGGAAAAAGTCGATTACGTGAAAAAAGCCGACGTGCTGATGCTCGATGATATCGGTGCGGAAGCGATGTCGAGCTGGACCCGCGATGAAGTGCTTGGTACGATCCTTCATTACCGCATGGCGGAAAAATTGCCGACGTTCATGACGTCGAATTTCAGCTATTCGGAACTTCAGCATCACCTCACCTATTCACAGCGCGGTGAGAAAGAAGATCTGAAAGCGGCACGCGTCATGGAACGAATCCGTGCTTTGACGGTGCCAGTGAAACTGGACGGCCGCAACCGCCGCGATTAACCGCACAGCGATTGTGTTTTGGGTGTATTTGGTGTATAATGTGTCTAATCGAACTATGATTTTAAATGCAATGACGAGGACAATAATGGATTGAACGACTGCCAGAGAGAGAAGTCCAGGCTGAGAGCTTCTTAAGAAACGGCAATCCATTTACCGCCTCCGAGCAGCAGTTGTGAACTTTGGAGTAGCAGCTGCCGGCAACCGGCCCGTTAGCCGATGCAGAGCTTCGTTCCAATCAGTTTTCTGATCGGAACAGAAGAAGGGTGGAACCACGAACTGAGCTTCGTCCCTTTGGGATGGGGCTTTTTGTGTGGAAAAAAGTATGAGGAAAAAGGAGAGATTGCTATGTCAGACATGATCAATTTAAAATTCCCGGACGGGGCAGTTAAGGAATTCGAACGGGGAACTACTACTGAAGACGTAGCTCAAACCATCAGCCCGGGCTTGCGCAAAAAAGCGCTTGCCGGCAAACTTGGCGACCGCCTGGTTGATTTGAAAGCACCGCTCAATGAAGATGGAGAAATCGGCATCATCACTGCGGAGTCGGACGAAGCGTTGGAAATACTGCGCCACAGCTCTGCGCATTTAATGGCGCAGGCAGTCAAACGACTGTATCCTGATGCCAAACTCGGTGTCGGTCCGGTAATTGAAAACGGATTTTATTACGATATCGACACTGCTTCAGCAATCACTGCGGAAGACCTGCCGAAAATCGAGAAGGAAATGAAAAGGATCATCGGAGAGAACCTTGAAATCGTACGCCAGGATGTGACACGCGCAGAAGCGCAGGAACGTTTCGCTGCGATTGAAGATCCGTATAAATTGGAATTGCTCGAAGCGATTGCGGAAGACGACCAGGTTTCCATCTATGAACAAGGTGACTTTTTCGATCTCTGCCGCGGTATCCACGTGCCGGCGACTGGCAAGCTGAAGGAATTCAAATTGCTGAGCGTTGCTGGTGCTTACTGGAGAGGCAATAGCGACAATAAAATGCTGCAGCGCATTTACGGCACTGCTTTCTTCAAAAAAGAAGATTTGAAAGCGCATCTTGAAATGCTGGAAGAAGCGAAAGAGCGCGATCACCGCAAAATCGGTAAAGAATTGAACCTGTTTATGAATTCCCAGAAAGTCGGCCAGGGGTTGCCGATGTGGCTGCCGAAAGGCGCGACAATCCGCCGCATCATCGAGCGCTATATCGTTGATAAAGAAGAACGTCTGGGCTATGACCACGTTTATACACCGGTACTCGGCAGCGTTGAATTATATAAAACAAGCGGCCACTGGGACCATTACCAGGAAGATATGTTCCCGGTCATGAAAATGGATAACGAAGACCTCGTGCTTCGTCCGATGAACTGCCCGCATCATATGATGATTTTCAAACAGGGCATCCATTCTTATCGCCAGATGCCGGTTCGTATCGCTGAACTTGGCACAATGCACCGCTACGAAATGTCAGGAGCCCTATCCGGACTGCAGCGTGTTCGGGGTATGACATTGAACGATGCGCATCTATTTGTGCGTCCGGATCAGATCAAGGAAGAATTTATTCGCGTTGTGAATCTGGTTATTGATGTATACAAAGATTTCAACATCAACGATTATTCATTCCGTGTGTCTTACCGTGATCCTGCGGATAAAGAGAAATACTTCGATGACGACGCAATGTGGGAGCGCGCACAATCCATGCTGAAAGAAGCGATGGATGATATGGGCTTGGATTATGTGGAAGCTGAAGGAGAAGCGGCATTCTATGGTCCGAAACTTGATGTGCAGGTGAAAACAGCGCTCGGCAAAGAAGAGACTCTTTCTACTGTGCAGCTTGATTTCCTTCTGCCGGAACGTTTTGACCTTTCGTATATCGGAGAAGACGGCAAGCAGCACCGCCCGGTTGTTATCCACCGCGGAGTCGTTTCGACGATGGAACGGTTCGTGGCCTTCCTGATCGAAGAATACAAAGGGGCATTCCCAACTTGGCTGGCACCGGTTCAAGTGGAAGTTATTCCGGTTTCACTCGATGTGCACAGCGATTACGCGAAAGATGTGCAAGAAAAATTGCAGGCGCATAAATTGCGTATCGATATTGATGAGCGGGATGAAAAGCTCGGCTACAAGATCCGTGAAGCGCAAATGCAAAAAGTTCCTTATATGCTGGTTCTTGGAGACAAGGAAATGGAAGACGGTTCCGTGAACGTCCGCAAATACGGCGAACAGAAATCGGTAAGCATGCCGTTTGAAGACTTCCTGTCGATGATTCAGGGAGAACTTCGATAAGTTTGTTGACACGGGTTCTGCTGCGTGATACTATGAATAAGGTTATAGAATACTTATATGTGCAAGCAGGAGCACCCGCTTCTCACCTGATCGACCATTTGTTGGCAGGTAGACACGATTTGACTTTGTCACGCTGCGGCGTGTTGTCATAAATTGCGGGTGGGCCGAACGAGGCCCATCCGCTTTTTCTTTGGATCGGAACCTGTAAACCGACATGGTCGGTTACGCATTTTAAGCTATTCGCAACACTATCCGGAGGTGGATTATTATTAGCAAAGACAGTAATGTAAACGAAGGCATTCGTGCACGGGAATTACGGGTTATTGATCAAAACGGTGAACAACTCGGCATTAAAACGCGTACCGAAGCGCTAGAAATTGCAGGCCGTGTCAACTTGGATCTGGTACTTGTGGCTCCTACAGCTAAGCCGCCGGTTGCCCGCATTATGGACCACGGTAAATTCAAGTTTGAACAGCAGAAGAAGGAACGTGAGATTCGCAAGAATCAGAAAGTCATCGTAGTGAAAGAGGTTCGTTTGAGCCCTGGAATCGACGATCATGACTTTAACACGAAGCTTCGGAACGCAATCAAGTTCCTTGAAAAAGGCGACAAAGTTAAAGCTTCAATCCGTTTTAAAGGCCGTGCGATTACGCACAAAGAAATCGGACAGCGCGTTCTTGAACGTTTCGCAGAAGCGTGCAAAGATGTTGCTACGGTTGAACAGCGCCCTAAAATGGACGGACGCAGCATGTTCTTGATGCTGGCTCCAATTCACGAAAAAGAATAACAGTACAATTGTTTAGGAGGAACTCGAAATGCCGAAAATGAAAAGCCATAGCGGTGCGTCAAAACGTTTCAAGAAAACTGGAACAGGTAAAGTAAGACGCAATCGTTCACACACAAGCCATTTATTTGCAAACAAATCGACTAAGCAAAAGCGTAAACTCCGTAAAGGGAAGCTTGTATCTGCTGGCGACTTGAAACGCATTAAATCTTTGATCTACAACATGAAGTAAGACTAAGACTGAACAAAAAATCGAATTTTTTATATTCAAGCAGGAGGTAATGTGATATGCCACGCGTAAAAGGTGGAACAGTGACGCGCCAGCGTCGTAAAAAGGTCATTAAATTAGCAAAAGGTTATTATGGTGCAAAGCACATCCTTTTCAAAGTAGCAAACCAACAGGTGATGAAGTCAGGTAACTATGCTTACCGTGACCGTCGCAACAAAAAACGTGATTTCCGCAGATTGTGGATCACTCGTATCAACGCAGCAGCGCGTTTGAACGACATCTCTTACAGCCGTCTTATGAACGGTCTTAAAGTTGCCGGTATCGACATCAACCGCAAAATGCTTGCTGAAATCGCTGTATCTGATGCAGTAGCTTTCACAGCACTTGCTGACCAGGCTAAAAAAGCTTTAAACAAATAAAATCAATACACAAAAAAGACTGGCGATCATTCGCCAGTCTTTTTTAATGGAGGGAATCAAATGTTCGTAATCATTGCAGCTTACCTTGCAATCCTATCAATCATGGCTTTCGCGATGATGAAAATCGACAAACGGCAGGCGCAGCGAAGTGGCCAGCGCATTCCCGAAAAGAATCTTTGGCGTGTCGCATTGTTCGGCGGCGGCATGGGTGCCTATCTCGGCATGATGGCTTTCCGCCACAAAACGAAACACACGAATTTCCGGATCGGTTTCCTGGTGCTGGCGATGCTGCAGGCAGCATTGCTTGTGTGGGTTTACAGTGAATTCGGTCTGCAATAATCGGGGCTCAGCCCTTCATTAATTGTTCAATCGGGTTTTTCCAGTTGATGTCGGCATTCGGGTAATTCATGAGGATTTCCTTTTCGAGAAAATGAAAATCCTCTTTTGTGAAGCCCTGAAGGCTGTCGGGATCTTCTGCCCAGACGAATATTGAAACCACTTCAAATGCGTCATCCGTGGTGCCCAGGTATTTTTCTCCTTCAAAAATTACGCCGCGAAGCGTAATGAAAAAATTCTTGCGGACGTTTTGAACATCGTCGTAGAAATAATAGGATTTATTCTCAACCGCCGCATCAAACTTTCTTTTCGGGTCGAATACATAGCGCAATAACCTGTAAAACAGGTAGATGATTAATGCAATCACAAGAAATCGGATAATGATGGCCATGCAAAATACCCCCTTTGAAAAGTGTTCGTCATGTATAATACGGACGTAAAGATGGATGGTTTCAAGATTTATTGAAATAAAGGAGGATTTATATGAATTTAGAGAAATTGTTCACAATGCAGGAAGAATTGGACCGCTATATTCAAAAGAATAATAATGTGGAGGGTGATTTATTCGACAAGAAAGGGCTGGCGCTGATTGTTGAACTTGCCGAACTGGCGAATGAAACCCGCGCATTCAAGTTTTGGAGTTCGAAAGGGCCGTCTGACCGGGAAGTGATTCTCGAGGAATATGTGGATTCGATCCATTTCCTCTTGTCGCTGGGAATCGACCAGGATTTGAATATGCTGAAGGAATGGCCGGAGCCTGTACCCTTGGCTGACAAGGATTTAACCGCATTGTTCCTGAAGACCAATAAGAGCATCCTGGAATTTATGGAGCAGCATTCCATGTCCACCTACCAGACAGTCTGGAGCTGCTACGGCGCGATTGCAGAGATATTGGGCTTCACATACGACGATGTGATGGACGCGTATCTTGCGAAAAACCAGAAAAACTACGACCGCCAAAAGGATGGCTATTAATCTTTTTGATGAATATTTTGAATATATGCGCATGTTCATTTATAATGAAGAAGTGAGATTATTTAGGAGGTCGAAATAATTGGTAAAATTAGATGAAACATTACAAATGCTGAAAGACTTAACGGATGCTAACGGCATACCGGGCAACGAGCGCCAATCGCGCGAAGTCATGAAGAAATACATAACGCCGTTTGCAGATTCTGTTGAAACAGACGGACTGGGAAGCCTGATCGCGAAAAAAGAAGGGAAAGCCGACGGACCGAAAATCATGGTTGCCGGACACCTGGATGAAGTTGGCTTTATGATTTCCCAGATCGACGATAAGGGATTCCTGAAATTCCAGACCGTTGGCGGCTGGTGGAACCAGGTAATGCTGGCACAGCGCGTGACGATCACTACTCGCAGCGGCAAGGAAGTTATTGGCGTAATCGGTTCGAAACCGCCGCACATCCTATCGCCGGAAGCGCGCAAAAAGCCTGTTGAGATCAAAGACATGTTTATTGATATCGGCGCATCGTCACGTGACGAAGTGAAGGAATGGGGCATTACACCGGGAGACATGGTGACACCTTATTTCGAATTCAATGTGATGAACAATGAAAAATTCCTGATGGCAAAAGCTTGGGATAACCGCATCGGCTGCGCAATCGCAGTTGATGTGTTGAAAGGCCTCAAAGGCCAGGAACACCCGAACGTTGTTTACGGCGTCGGAACTGTCCAGGAAGAAGTCGGACTGCGAGGTGCGAAAACAGCTGCAGCGAAAATCCAGCCGGACATCGGCTTTGCCGTGGACGTGGGCATTGCCGGCGATACACCGGGCATCACCGCTCAGGAATCGAACAGCAAAATGGGCGACGGACCACAGATCCTTCTGTTCGATGCATCGATGGTATCTCACCGCGGCTTGCGTGAATTCGTTGTGGACACAGCGGAAGCAGCGGGCATCCCTTACCAGTTCGAAACGGTTGCAGGCGGCGGCACGGATGCCGGCGCGATTCACCTGACGGCTAACGGCGTTCCGGCATTGGCGATTGGCGTAGCGACTCGCTACATTCACTCACATGCAGGAATCCTGCACCGCGACGATTACGAAAATGCTGTAAAACTGATTGTCGAAGTCATCAAAAAATTAGACAAAGACACGGTAGCGAAAATTACATTCGAATAAATAGTGAGCCCCGACCGAAATTGGTCGGGGTTTTTTGATTTTATTCGCGAAAAACATCCTTTCAACCCAAAAAGAGAGAAATCCACGTCCTAAACAATTGAAAAACGCTAAACCCTAAGGCATGCGCAAACCCGGCGTATGCCTTTTTGAATGCTTGGACCGCTTCCAGCGGTCCGAAAAAGCAAATAATACTTTACAAAATGTTAAGTATAATGTACATTATGTTATAGATACCGAACATCTTGACAGGAAGGATGAATTGGATGCTGAAGAATCGGGTGAAGGAAATGCGTGCTCGGCATAGCTTGACGCAAAGCGATTTGGGCAAGCAAGTGGATGTGACGCGGCAGACGATTGCCTTTATTGAAAAAGGAGAATTTTCACCGTCCATCACGCTCTCCCTGAAATTGGCGAAGGCGCTGCAGGTGGATGTCAACGAATTATTCTGGCTGGAAGGGGAGAAAGAGCATGAAAAATGATATCAGATTAACTTATCCGTTGTGGATGATGGCATTCATCGCTGTGTTGGGCGTATTTGCACTGGGCATCAATTCACCGACAACAGAATTCATCCATAACGAGACAAAAACGAGTATCTCATACGAAGTGGCAGGTTTCGAAGCACTGCTGGTTTTCGGTTCACTCCTCCTGTATCTGATCCTGTTGATCGTATTCAGTGTGAAGGTCAAACAATACAATAAGAACAATCCCCAGCAGAAAATCTCCATGATATCCATACGGCCGCCGGAATATCTGGAGGCTGATGAAGGAATGACCCATATTACAAGACGGGCTGTGCAAAAAGTTTATACTTTCTATTCCTGGGCTTTGCCGGCACTTGCCATAATTGTCATCATCTTTCCGCTGCCGCGACTGGCGATCATCTACGCTATCCTTGGATTAGCGTTCGCTCAATACTGGATTTATTACGCGGAAATTCGCAAACATTTTAAGGGGGCAGAAGAATGATTTTTGAATATTTTTTAGTTTTTCTGGGAGCGGCAATTCCCTGGTTCGAAATCGGCCTGGTCATCCCGCTCGGCATCGTTTGGGGGCTGTCGCCGTTTTGGGTCATGCTTCTGGCGTTTGTCGGCAATATGGTAACCGTTCTGGCGCTCGTCATCGGCTTTGACCGTTTCAAGGTTTGGTACAATAAACGCCAGGAAGCAAAAGGCAAAACGGTAAACAAAAAAAGCGAGCGCGCCAAACGGATCTGGAATAAATACGGATTGCCGGGGTTAGCGATGGTTGGTCCAATCTTAATTGGCACGCATATTGCGGCATTCATCGGCATGACGCTCGGCGCCACGAAAAAAAATACGACCGTCTGGCTGACGATCAGCATTGCGGTCTGGACACTCGCTTTTGGCATCCTGACGGCGCTTGGATTTGATTTCTTCACGCGTGAACTCTGAAGAACAGCTGCGTGTGCTATACTGGAGCTATTCTGACTTAAAGGCGTGAGCAATTATGAAACGAATTGAATCTATTCAAAACTCATTGGTGAAACATTGGAAAAAACTTGGCACGACGCGCAAGGAACGCGATAAATTTTCGGAGTTTCTGGTGGAAGGCTTTCATTTGACGGAAGAATCCCTGAAAAAGAAAGAGCTCGTCAAAGGACTGATCGTCCGCGAAGGCGTGGATATTCCGGAGGGTTGGGATATTGAAGGGGTGCCTCATTATTCGGTGACCGCCGCAGTGGCCAAGGAAATTTCAGAGACGGAGCATTCGCAGGGAATTTTTGCGCATTGCGCGCAGCCGGAATTCACCGAACAGGATCAGCAGGACTGGACGCGTCTCCTATTGATCGACGCCGTGCAGGATCCGGGCAACATCGGCACGATGATCCGGACAGCTTCAGCTGCCGGAATCGATGCCGTTATTCTCGGAAAAGGCTGCGCCGATCCGTTCAATCCGAAAACGGTGCGGTCGGCTCAAGGCTCGCATTTTCAGATTCCTGTAGTTAAGGGAGAACTTGCGGAATGGGTTCAGCGAATGCACACAGCAGAAATTCCGGTGTTCGGCACGGCGCTGCAGAACGCAGTCCCGGTTCATGAAGCCCAAACGCAGGACAAATTCGCGCTGATCGTCGGCAACGAAGGAAGCGGTGTTTCCCCGGAATTATTGCAGCTGACGAAACAGAACCTGATGGTGCCTCTTTACGGCAGCGCGGAATCCTTAAATGTTGCAGTGGCGACTGGGATTTTATTGTACAGCCTCGTTTCCAAGAACTAAAGTTGATAAAACCGAGGAACTTTCGTATAATTAACAGGTAAATAAAAACAAAAGCATCGACCGGGAAAAGTACGGAACCCATTTGCATCAACAGGAAATTTGCGCCCAGACTGAAAGCGCGGATATGCAGACGTTTCGGAAGTTCACCCCGCGAGCTGCCGCCGGGACCAGCTGATATGGCTGTAAAGGTGGGCCGGTGAAGAGCCGTTACGTAAATGAGTGATTGCTTATGTGCAATAACTAGGGTGGTACCGCGATCAATGCCTCGTCCCTTTTCTGGGACGGGGCTTTTCTATGTTTAAGAGGAGGAGAAAAGATGGAAGCACAATTGAATGAATTGAAAACACAGGCGCTGGAACAAATCGCCGCCGCAACAAACGTCAAAGAATTGAACACGGTGCGCGTGGCGTACCTGGGCAAAAAAGGACCGATTACGGATTTGCTCAAAGGCATGGGCAAATTGCCGGCAGAAGAACGTCCGAAAATGGGCGCACTGGTCAACGTCGTCAGAGAAGAAGTGACAGCGCAACTTGAAGAACGCATGGCGATTCTCGAAGAGCAGGCGATTAATGAAAAACTGCAGAGTGAAACAATCGACATCACACTTCCGGGGCGTCCGGCGAAAACGGGCAACGCGCATCCGTTAACGCGTGTCGTGGAAGAAATCGAGGATTTATTCATTTCCATGGGCTATGAAGTTGAAGAAGGTCCGGAAGTGGAAAAGGATTATTATAATTTCGAAGCACTGAATTTGCCGAAAGGCCATCCGGCGCGCGACATGCAGGATTCGTTCTATATCTCAGAAGACATCCTGCTGCGCACGCATACTTCACCAGTACAGGCGCGGACGATGGAAGCGAAAGGCGGAGAGCCGATCAAAATCATCTGCCCGGGCAAAGTGTATCGTCGCGATAATGATGACGCGACGCATTCGCACCAGTTCACGCAAATCGAAGGATTGGTCATCGGTGAAGATATCCGCATGAGCGACCTGAAAGGGACGCTGTCGGTATTCGCCAAGAAAATGTTCGGCGACGACCGCGAAATCCGTCTGCGCCCAAGTTTCTTCCCGTTCACGGAGCCATCCGTCGAGATGGATATTTCCTGCTTCAAATGTGGCGGCGAAGGCTGCAATGTCTGCAAAAAAACAGGGTGGATTGAAATTCTTGGAGCGGGCATGGTGCATCCGAATGTGCTTGAAATGGCCGGCTATGATTCAAAACGCCTGACCGGATTCGCATTCGGCATGGGACCGGAACGTATTGCGATGTTGAAATACGGAATCGAAGACATCCGTCATTTCTACACGAATGACGTCCGCTTTTTATCCCAATTCGAACGCACGGAAGTTTAAGGAGGAAATCAAATGTTAGTATCGATAAAATGGTTGAAAGAATATGTAAATACACAGGATTTGCCGCCGGCTGAGCTTGGCGAACGGATTACGCGTTCTGGCATCGAAGTGGACGCCGTCATCGACCGTTCAGAAGGACTTTCGAATATCGTCGTGGGCTATGTGGAATCATGCGAAAAACATCCGGAAGCGGATAAATTGTCCATCTGCCAGGTCAATGTCGGCGAAACGGTCGACCAGATCATCTGTGGTGCACCAAATATCGCGGCTGGCCAACACGTCATCGTCGCCCGACCGGGAGCAACACTTCCCGGCGGCATGAAAATCAAAAAAGCGAAACTGCGCGGCGAAGAATCGAACGGCATGATCTGTTCATTGCAGGAACTTGGCATTGAAGGCAAGCTGGTTCCAAAAGCTTATGCGGAAGGGATTTATGTCCTGCCTGAAAATGCGGAAGTCGGATCCGACGTCATCACCAATTTCGATCTGGATGATACCGTTCTGGAACTTGGCCTGACGCCAAACCGTGCAGACGCCATGAGCATGCTCGGCGTGGCTTATGAAGTCGGCGCGATTTTGGAAGAAGAAGTCAAACTGCCGGAAATCACTTATACAGAAGTGGAAGACAAAGCATCATCCATGCTGACCTTGCATATTGATTCGCCGGAAGCCAATCCGTTGTATGTCGCTAAAGTTGTGCGCAATATCGAAGTGAAGGAATCTCCGATGTGGCTGCAGCAACGATTGATGGCATCCGGCGTCCGCCCGCATAATAACGTGGTCGATATCACGAATTATGTCCTGATGGAATACGGCCAGCCGCTCCATGCTTTCGATTATGATCTATTGGAAACCGGCAACATCACCGTTCGCCACGCCAAACGGGATGAAAAAATTACGACACTTGATGGCACAGAACGGAAGCTGTCATTGAACAACCTCGTGATCACAAATGGCGAAAAACCAGTAGCGCTTGCAGGCGTCATGGGTGGCGCGAACTCGGAAGTAAGCAAAGACACGACAACGATCGTCATCGAATCCGCTTATTTCGCATCGGGCTCAATCCGCCAGACATCGAAAGAGCATAACCTGCGCAGCGATGCCAGTTCACGCTATGAAAAAGGCGTTGACCCGAACCGCGTCATTCCTGCTGCAGAACGTGCTGCACAATTGCTGTCGGAAATTGCAGGCGGCGAAGTGCTTGCCGGATCGGTCATCTTTGATCAGTTGAAGCGTGAAGAAAAGATTGTCAACGTGTCTCCGGATTTCATTAACAGCCGTCTTGGCATGAAGATCCGTTTGGACGATATGCTCGATATCTTGAACCGCCTGCAATTCAAAACAGAGGCGATGAACAATCAATTGATGATTTCGGTGCCGACACGGCGCCAGGACATCCAGATCGCAGAGGATGTTGTAGAAGAAATTGCGCGTCTTTACGGCTATGACGAAATTCCATCGACACTGCCGGAAACGGCAACAACTCCAGGCGGCTTATCGCCGTATCAATTGAAACGCCGCATCGTCCGCAATTACCTGGAAGGCGCTGGTTTGCTGCAGGCGACGACTTATTCGCTGACATCCCAGAAATCAGCCACTCAATTTGCAATGAAACACACCGAATTGACGCGTTTATTGATGCCGATGAGCGAAGAACGCAGCACGCTGCGCCAGAGCATTCTGCCGCATTTATTGGAATCCGTTTCCTATAATACGGCAAGGCGCACGGATTCCGTCGCGTTATACGAAACCGGTTCAGTGTTCCTGAAAGGGCACGATGAATTGCTCAATGAAGAAGAACATGTCGCAGTGGCGATGACCGGCTTGTGGCTCGACAACAGCTGGCAGGGGGAAAAGAAAGCGGTCGACTTCTTTGTCCTGAAAGGCATCGTTGAAGGCCTCTCTGATAAAATGGGTGTGAAGCTCGAATTTGAACGCGGTGAAATGGATGGCTTGCATCCGGGCAGAACCGCCTATATCACGTTGGACGGACACCGCATCGGCATCATCGGCCAATTGCATCCGACCGAACAGAAAGCGCGCGATCTGAAAACAACCATCGTGATGGAGCTCAGCCTGGCTGAACTGTTCAAAGAAGAAACAGGTCCATTGAAATACACGCAAGTGCCGCGTTACCCGTCAATCACGCGCGATGTTGCGCTTGTACTGTCCAAAATCGTCGAAGCAGGTACAATCGAGAAACTGATCCGTTCTGCCGGCGGCAAATTATTGAAAGACGTCCGGGTATTCGACCTTTACGAAGGGGACAACCTGGAACCCGGCAAGAAATCAGTGGCATTCTCGCTGACATATTTCGATCCGGAGAAAACACTGACCGACGAAGAAGTGACGGCAGTGCATGACCGAGTTGTGGCAAGATTGCAGGAATCGGGTGCGGAATTGAGAAGTTAATATAGACAGATAAAATGAAACGGAGTCCAATTGGGCTCCGTTTCGTTTTTATTTTGATTGATTTTCATAATAAAAAAAGTGGGTAATTTAGGTATTTGAATCATCCTTATACCCATGCATTCATGCGAAAATAAATGAAATTACTGTGAACCATTATAAACTAACTAGTATTTAAAATATCGTATGGTAAAATTAATCTATTATAAGGGATTCTCTGTAAAATTAAGTAAAATAATTTGCTTTTCGTAAACTGGAAGAACGGGTGATTCAATTGAAAAAACATTTGAATAACAATAAAGGCCTTACATTAGTCGAAATTTTAGCAGCACTCGTTCTCTTAAGCATTGTGCTGGTCGCTTTCATGTCATTCTTTACCCAATCGGCGAAATTCACTGCGCATAATCATGAGACGCTGACGGCGGTGCAGGTGGCGGAGGATGTGGTGGGGCAATTAAGAGAAGGTGAAGATTCAAATCTCCCAGTGGGGGAAATTTGTTCTGCCGTAGATATTGAAAATAGAGCCTTTGTTTTTTCCAGCTGCGAGAGTATAGGTGACTATAATGACGATTACAACATACTTTTATTTGAGATGGATGGACCTGCAGAGGGATTAAAAAAAGTCAAAGTAATTGTTAAATCACTCGATGGCAGAGGGATAAATGACCCTGAATTCGAAACTGAAATGTATTATGAGGTAGAAATATGAAAAATGAAAAAGGAATAACTCTTGTTGAACTTATAGCAGCCCTAGGCATTGTCGGAATTATAACTGTCGTAATCGCTTCGGTATTAATGACTGGTACTTCTTCAGCTGATCGAACTACTTCTAAGCAGCAATTGCAGCAGGAAGCTAATTACATAGTAGAAGCTATCAGAGCAAAATACCTCGAGGAAAATATGGATATGTTAATAATCACTGCTACGGATAATTCAATTTCCATCAAAAGAGATGATGGAGTTGAAGAAATAATATCAGATCGCTATGGATATGAAATTAATTCAAGTAATGAGATTGATCCTACTGAAAACGAAAAATTCCACTTGATTATAAAAGATGATGGTGGAACGTTTGAAATAGAAACTACATTCAGTAAACTGCGCTAGGAGGAAGTGGAATGAAGAACACGAAAAACGAAAGTGGCTATGCCCTTTTGATGGTCATCATGCTTGTGCTCCTATTCACTACTCTGGGCATGGGCTTGCTGGCAATGAATATTAATGCTTCGAAGCAGTTTAATAATAAGGAAGAGCAGGTGCAGGCGAGACATCAGGCGGAGATGGGCTTACTGCATTATCAGGCTGAAGTAAAAAAGAAAGTCGAAGAGTATAAATTCACACGATCAACTGGAGAAAAAAAAGACGCTGCACTCGCAAGGAGCCGAACGGAACTATGTCAACAGATAAAAGAAGTTGAACTGCCGAAAATAATGGGAGATAATGGAGAATACACGATAAGCGATCGAGTTATTGATGGCTGTTCCGAAAATGCTACTGGAGAAATTAAAATTTCATTGCAAAGCACAGGAGAATCGACTAATGGAGTTGAAAAAATTGTTGATGGAAGTATCGAAATGAGACCCCCTGTGATGGAAGTTGACAACGAAGTTCCCTTAGAACCAGAGATACCTGAAAACAATGATTCAGACGACGATGAAGATGCAGGATATACCAAAATGGATGGACCATTTGTAATTAGAGACGAAAATCTAGAATTTAACACTTTGGTAATTAATACATCACCTACAGACACTCATTCTGACAAAAAAGATAGGGGGCAAACCCTTCAGTTTGGATCTGGTAAAGGAGAATATTTAACCATTAATAAAGATTTATATGTGGGAGGAACTATTCATTCACAGAACCATTCATGTATTTACGTAAGAGGAAACATGACTGTAACAGGAAACCTTTATTTTAATACTCAATCATCAATCATCGTTTTAGGAAACGCTTATTTTGGAGGAGTGATAGATTTACATACTAATGCAGATTTATATGTAGCAGGAAATACCTATATAGGTACTAACAAAGATTTAACAAATATTTATAGAAACAATATAAACTTTCAAGATAAATGCGGTAATCTTCCAGATTGGCCAAATACTGAGCCCAATGAGTATCGTTGGGAAACAAATGATGAACTAAATCCATATTATCATTAAAAAAGCTTGAGGCTAATTTAAGTCTCAAGCTTTTTTATATCTGCAATAAGATAATATCCCACTAATATTTCCTTTTCCCAGCCAACACCCTAGCCTTCCCAGTATTAGCAAAATGCCTCTTCGTCACCTTACCCAAATACTCCTCGCCACGCCTCAAAATAATCTTCGCCGCCACCTCATCCACAATCTTTCCGGCACCTTTTGGCAGCGTCACACCTGCTTCCGCACTCATCCGGTCCATCTCTTCCAGGAAAGCGACTCGTGCAATAATCGATGCGCACGCAACGGAAACGTGAAGACCTTCCGCTTTTGTGGAAAACAGCACATTCTCACGTACAATTTCTTCTTCATCTTTAATATGCTTATAATAGATGCCGCGTTCGGCAAACTGGTCGATCAGAATGGCATCCGGCTTCACCGGCTCCATTTTTGCGAGTACATGTTTCAACGCCTGGTTGTGGAGGAGGGCTTTGATTTTCCCTTGGGACCAGCCCTGTGCCTGCACCTTATTGTATTTTTCGTTTTTCAACGTTAGGACACTGTGGAGAAATGCTTCTCGAAGATCCGGCGCAATCTTGCGCATGTAGTCGTCATTCAGCAATTTGGAATCCTTGACGCCGAGTTCGTGGGCGAGCTCGACTCCATCCGCCGGCACAAAACAGGCGGCGACGGTTATCGGTCCGAAAAAATCACCGGTGCCGGTTTCGTCAGAGCCGAGGACGGAGAGCTTCGCAAAATTGTCCGGCAGCGTGTCTCCTTTAGCACCGGAAACTTTTACGGCTGAGCTGTCTGCCTGACCCCATCTGTTTGCTTCGCGCTCGGCGCCAGCACCCTGGAACATGACTTTTCCGGAATTGTAGACGGTTACGACTGTGTCCGGCAGCTTTGCGGTGAAGCGGACATATTGCGCTTTGGCCGCCGTTTTTTTATTGTTATAATGATTAATGATCTGGAGGAGACTTTCCTCTGGGAGTTTTAATACGACGTTCGACATGGAAGGTCTCCTTTCTAATGATTCACAAGCGGCTTGTGTTCATGGTATGATTATGTACAGCAATAAATTTAAGTAGAAACTAATTTTTGATTTAAATTATGCCTCTGCATAATTGATAGGGGGATGGAACATTGTCGGATCAGCAAAAAATTCGCACATCAGTAGAGATCTATGGCCATACTTACAAGATGGTTGGCACTGAAACCTCTGGCCACATGCGTTTAGTGGCATCTACAGTGGACGAGAAGATGCGTGAGATTCATGCAATGAATCCATCTCTCGACAGTGCGCGCCTTGCAGTCCTCACGGCTGTAAATGCAGTACATGATAATCTTAAACTGAAAGAGCGCATAGAACAATTGGAAACTGAATTGAAAAAACTGAAGGGCTGAAGTGCATGTTAGATATAATTTTATTTCTGTTGCTGATTGCCGGCATCTTTGTCGGAGCCAAGCGTGGACTGATCGTCCAATTAATACATATGGTAGGGTTCATTGTCGCGCTCGTCGTGGCATATCTCTATTATAAACCATTATCCGAGTACTTCGTCCTGTGGATCCCATATCCGGCGGTGACTGATGAGTCCAGGTTCACGATCGCCATCGAGCAATTGGATCTTGATCAGACTTTCTATCAATTATTCGCGTTTGCACTCATTTTCTTTGTCGTAAAATTCGGCTTGCAGCTCATCGCATCGATGTTCGACTTCCTGAAATATTTGCCGGTGCTCGGATTCCTCAGCAAAATTCTTGGAGCCATCCTTGGCTTTATCGAAATGTTAGTGTTGTTGTTCTTCTTCATTTACGTTTTCGCATTACTGCCGATGGACGTCATCCAAAACCAGCTTGAGAACTCAGGAATTGCGCAGTCAATCCTGGAAAACACGCCTTATTTCTCTGAGAAAGTGAAAGAATGGTGGTATATTTATATGTAAGCACTGACTTCTCTCTTTGCGGGAGAAGTTTTTTTGGAGTTTTGGGGTATTAGTTGAATTAAAAAAATCTTTTAATAACGCTTTGGCGCTCAGAGAAATCTCTAAAGATATGGAGCAAAACAGCGCAGACGCCCAGGGGGCCAAGCGAAGCTGTTTTGCGGAATATCTAGTAGTTTATTAATTCAACTTAAAACTAAAAATGATTTCAATAACAGGAGGTCTCTCGATGAATAAAAAAATCATCATCAGAACACTTGAAAAAATAGCATTATATATGGAGTTGAAAGGGGAAAACCCCTTCAAAGTATCTGCCTTCCGCAAAGCGGCACAGGCCCTTGAGCTTGATCCGCGGTCACTGGCAGAAATGGACGATGTCACGAAATTGAAAGGCATCGGCAAAGGGACAGGCGACGTCATCACCGAGCTGATGGACACCGGCAAGTCTTCGGTTCTTGAGGAATTGCAGGAAGAAGTGCCGAAAGGGCTCATTCCGTTGATGAAACTGCAGGGGCTTGGCGGCAAAAAAATCGCCAAACTGTATAAAGAGCTCGGCATTGATTCGGCTGAAGCCTTGAAACAGGCCTGCATCGATCACAACATACAGAAACTGCCAGGCTTCGGACCGAAATCAGAAGATAAAATTCTGCAGGAATTGATGGAGTTTGACTCGAAACCCGGCCGTCACCCGATCTGGAAAACGGAAGAAGCCGTGGCGACGATCAACGAAATACTGGAAAACATCAAAGAGGTCAGTGAATTTTCAGTGGCCGGCAGTTATCGCCGTACGAAAGAAACAAGTAAGGATCTGGACTTTATTGTCGCGACGGCTGAACCTGCCAAAGTGAAAGAACTGCTTTTGGCAGCGCTTCCGGTGGAGGGAACAATCGCTTCAGGAACGACGAAAGTGTCTGTCACCGTTGAATTCCAGGACATGATCGATATCGATTTCCGCCTGGTGGCACCGGAAGAATTCGTCACTGCGCTGCACCATTTCACGGGTTCGAAAGACCATAACGTGAAGATGCGCCAATTGGCGAAATCACAACATAAGAAAATCAGCGAATATGGCGTCGAACAGGAAGATGGCTCCATTCAAACCTTCCAATCTGAAGAAGAGTTCTTTCAGCATTTCGGTTTGCCGTTTATCCCGCCGTCTGTGCGCGAGGACGGCCGTGAGACGGATCGCATCGAAGAATTGCCGGAACTGGTAACGATAGAGGACATCAAAGGCGATCTTCATATGCATACCACTTCATCGGACGGTGCGCATTCATTGAAGGAAATGATCGATGCCTGCCGCAGCAAATCTTACGAATACATGGTCATCACGGATCATTCGCAATACCTGAAAGTGGCAAATGGATTGACGCCAGAGCGTTTATTGGCACAGAATAAAGAGATTCGTGAACTGAATAAAGAAATCAAGGATATCGAAATCCTTTCGGGTACCGAGATGGATATCCTGCCGGATGCCTCACTCGATTTCGATGATGAGGTATTGAAACAATTGGATTTTGTCATCGCCAGCATCCACTCCAGCTTCCAGCAGCCGCAGGAGAAAATCATGGAGCGCATTTTGACTGCGATGAAAAATCCGTATGTCCATATGATTGCGCATCCGACCGGCCGAATCGTCGGCCAGCGCGGCGGCTACGATCCGGATGTTGAACAGCTGTTGGACTGGGCAAAAGAATACGGCAAAATCGTCGAACTCAACGCCAGCCCGTACCGCCTTGACCTCGCTGTTGAATTTCTCGAAATGGCGCAGGAAAAAGGGGTGCCGGTGGCAATCAACACCGACGCCCACGCCATCGAACAATTGGAAGTGATGGCAATCGGGGTGCGCCACGCCCAAAAAGCGTGGCTGAAGAAGGATAATGTGGTCAATACGTGGCCGCTTGAAAAATTGAAAGCATACCTGAAAAAATAGGAGGTGTCGCGAATGATCGCGGAACGCGCATTAAAGACACTCGAATTTTACAAAATCCGGGATGACGTGGCGCGGTACTGCACCTCGTCACTCGGTAAAACACATATAGATAAACTTGTTCCTTCTATAGAAATCACGGAAGTCGAAAGGTTGCTTTCGGAAATGGACGAAGCGGCACAAGTGCTGCGCGTCAAAAACAACGTGCCGATGGGTGGCATCTTTGATGTCCGCATGCATGCACGGCGTGCACAGATCGGCGGCTCGCTAAGCCCGGTGGAATTGATGGAAGTGTCATCGACCATCCGTGCCAGCCGGATTCTGCGCCAGTTCTTTGAAACGATTCGTGAAGAAGAAGATATTCAAATTCCTTTATTTCTTGAGAAAAAGGAATCGATGCCGATTTTGACGCAGCTGGAGCACGATATCAACGCCTGCATCGATGATAATGGGGGCGTCCTGGATTCTGCGAGCACGGCATTGCGCAGCATCCGCCAACAATTGCGTTCCCAGGAAAGCCGGGTGCGTGAAAAACTCGAGAGCCTGGTGCGCGGCAAGAATGCATCGAAAATGCTGTCGGATGCCATTGTGACGATCCGCAACGACCGTTTCGTGATTCCCGTTAAACAGGAATACCGCAGCCATTACGGCGGCATCATCCACGACCAGTCGTCTTCCGGCCAGACGCTGTTCATCGAACCGGATGCGGTCGTTCAGGCCAACAACGAAGTGCGCCGATTGAAGATGAAGGAAAAAGAAGAAATCGACCGGATTCTTCAGGTGCTGTCTGCCCAGGTGCAGGAAGTGGCGCATGATATTTTCGTGATGGTCGAAGTGCTCGGTGAAATCGACATGATTTTTGCCAAAGCGAAATACGGTTCAGCCAATAAATGCTCGAAACCTGCCATGAATACGGAAGGCTACATCAATTTGAAAAAAGCGCGCCATCCGTTGATTCCAAAAGATGAAGTGGTGGCGAATGACATTGAATTCGGCCGTGACATCACAGCCATCGTCATTACCGGACCGAATACAGGAGGCAAGACCGTGACGTTAAAAACGGTCGGCCTCTGTACATTGATGGCGCAGGCCGGTCTGCCGGTTCCAGCGCTCGACGGTTCGGAACTGGCAGTGTTCAACCAGATTTTCGCGGATATCGGCGATGAACAGTCGATCGAACAAAGCCTCAGCACGTTTTCGTCCCATATGGTCAACATCGTCGACATCCTGACGAAGTTTGATGAAAACTCACTCGTCATTTTTGATGAACTGGGTGCCGGGACGGATCCGCAGGAAGGTGCAGCGCTGGCGATTTCCCTGCTCGACGAAGTGCACGGCAGAGGGGCGCGCGTTATTGCGACCACTCATTATCCGGAACTGAAAGCTTACGGCTATAACCGTCCGGGTGTCGCCAATGCCAGCGTTGAATTTAACGTGGAAACATTGAGTCCCACGTATCGTCTGCTGATTGGGGTGCCGGGTCGAAGCAACGCGTTCGAAATTTCAAAACGCCTAGGTTTGCCGGAACATATCATTACGCATGCCCAGAGCTTTACGGGGACAGACAGCCGCCAGGTCGATTCGATGATCGCGTCACTCGAGAAGAGCCGGCGTGATTCAGAACAGGACGCCGAACGCTCGAACGAAGTGCTGAAGGAATCGGAAAAATTAAAAGAAGAATTGGCTTTGCAATTGAAGCAATATGAACAGAAAAAAGAGCAGATGGAAGAAAAGGCGCGGGAAAAAGCGCGCAAAATTGTAGACCAGGCTCGAGTGGAAGCGGAAGCGGTTATTTCTGACCTGCGCAAGATGCAGCTCAACCAGCAAGGCTCCATCAAAGAACATCAATTGATTGAGGCGAAAAAACGGCTCGAAGGAGCGGCACCTGAAAACCGCATCCTGAAACGAGCGGAGAAAGACAAACAGCGTGAAGTGAAGTTGAAAGCCAACGACGAAGTGAAAGTGATTTCATTTGGCCAAAAAGGCACGCTGGTCGAAAAGGTTTCTGATAAGGAATGGATTGTGCAGATCGGCATCCTGAAGATGAAGCTTCCGGAATCGGATCTGTCCTATACAAAACCGGAAAAAGAAAAAGAAACGCGCACGATGGCCACCCTCAAAGACCGCGACAGCTATGTGAAGCTGGAACTCGACTTGAGAGGAGAACGCTACGAAGAAGCATTATCGCGTGTTGAAAAGTATATCGATGATGCGTTATTATCGAATTACCATCAAGTTTCCATTATCCATGGAAAAGGGACGGGCGCACTTCGCCAGGGCGTCCAGCAATATTTAAAAAAACATCCGCGCGTCAAAAGCTATCGCTTCGGCGAAGCCGGAGAAGGCGGTTCCGGAGTTACCGTAGCAGAGTTGAAGTAGAAGGTATAGGGGAGATTGAGCAATGTTAGAGAACGGATTTTGGACACATCCACTAGTAGAGACAGCAGGTTATTTCAGTGTGACCGTCTTGTGTTTGGTCGTGGCTATGGTGATGTTTGAAGTGATCACCAAGTATAAGAACTGGGAAGAAATCAAAAAAGGAAATCTGTCCGTAGCGATGGCGACAGGCGGCAAGATTTTTGGCGTCACCAATATCTTTCGGTATTCGATCGAACAGCATAACTCGTTGCCGGAGATGATCGGCTGGGGTGTGTTCGGCTTTGGTCTTTTGATATTCGCTTATATTCTTTTCGAATTCCTGACGCCGAAGTTCAAAGTGGACGAAGAAATCGAAAAGGATAACCGTTCGGTCGGTTTTATTTCACTGACTATTTCTGTCGGGTTGTCGTTTGTAATCGGTGCAAGTATTTCATAGGAGTTGTGCAATTTGGAAAATCTCATCAAAATCCTTTTCGTCTGCTGCATCCTTTTTGTGGTCGTGGGGATTGTCTATCTGTTCATCATGTAATGGAGAAAACCGCCGGCAAATTTTGCTGGCGGTTTTTTGGTTGTTTTGCGGAATATCATTTAAAAAACCTTTCAATAATCAAGAAATGAAAATAAAGTTTGTAAGCGCTGACAATTTTCTCTATAATTAAAATAGGAATATTCACACGATTCTCAAAATACGAAGGAGGAAAAAAGAATGACAGAAAAACCATGGCTCGCCCATTATCCGCCTGAGATTCCACATACATTGGAATACGAAAGCAAACCCGTACAGGATTACCTCACACATACGTTTGAGACTTTTCCGGACAAAACGGCAATTCATTTCATGGGCAAGGACGTTAACTACAAGGAATTGCATGAGTCGGCGATGAAATTCGCCAGCTACCTGCAGGGACTTGGCATCAAAAAAGGTGACCGCGTTGCAATCATGTTGCCAAACTCGCCGCAGGCTGTGATCGGCTTTTATGGTATTCTTTATGCTGGTGGGGTAGTGGTGATGACGAACCCGTTGTATACAGAACGCGAAATTGCCTATCAGATGAAAAATTCTGGTGCAAAAGCAATACTGGTAATGGACATCCTGTATCCGAGAGTCACGAAAGTGATGAAGGAGACGGATCTTGAAAACGTTATCGTAACGGGTATCAAGGAATACCTTCCGTTCCCGAAAAACATGATCTATCCGTTTATTCAGAAAAAGCAATACGGCATCACGGTGAAAGTGGAGCATCGCGGCAGCAACCACCTGTTTTCAGAAATCATGAAAACTGCGTCTGGTGAAGTTCAGACACCGGAATTTGATTTTGAAAAGGATTTGGCTCTGCTGCAATATACAGGAGGCACGACCGGTTCACCGAAAGGCGTCATGCTTACCCATAAAAACTTGATCTCAAATGCAACAATGTGCGACCGTTGGTTATACAAGACAAAACACGGTGAAGAAACCGTTCTTGGCATCATCCCGTTATTCCACGTGTATGGCTTAACGACAGTTCTCATCCTATCGGTTATGCAAGGCAATAAAATGGTGCTTCTGCCGAAATTCGATCCGGAAACGGCATTGAAAACGATCAATAAGCAAAAGCCGACTTTATTCCCTGGAGCACCGACACTTTATATCGGATTGATGAACCATCCAGACATCGCGAAATACGACCTTTCTTCAATCAGCGCTTGCTTAAGCGGATCCGCTCCACTGCCGGCTGAAGTTCAGGAGAAATTCGAGAAAATCACTGGTGGCAGCCTCGTGGAGGGTTACGGACTGACAGAAACTTCACCTGTTACGCATTCGAATCTCGTATGGGGAGAAAGAGTCAAAGGTTCAGTTGGCATCCCTTATCCCGATACAGACTGCAAAGTGTTCCAACCGGGTACAACGGAAGAAGTGGCACACGGCGAAATTGGTGAAATTGGCATTAAAGGGCCACAGGTTATGCAAGGCTATTGGAATAATCCAGAAGCTACGGCTGCGACTATTGTTGATGGCTGGTTAATGACTGGCGATCTTGGGTATATGGATGAAGGCGGACATTTCTTCATCGTCGACCGCAAGAAAGATATGATTATCGCTGGTGGTTTCAATATCTACCCACGGGAGATTGAAGAAATCCTGTATGAAAATGAAGCGATTCAGGAATGTGTCGTTGCTGGCATACCGGACCCATACCGCGGAGAAACAGTGAAAGCTTATATCGTATTAAAAGAAGGCATGTCCATTACGGAAGAGCAACTTGATGCATTCTGCAGAGAGCATCTGGCTGCATTCAAAGTTCCGCGCATCTACGAATTCCGTACAGAACTTCCGAAAACGGCAGTCGGCAAAATTCTTCGACGTTCGCTTATCGATGAAGAAAAAGCGAAACAGACTGAAGCCGTACCGTCATAAAGCTTGACACCATAAGCATTAAACTATAATATGAAAATATGAATGAATCGCCATTCATATTTTCATATTTTTTTTGGGTGGTGAGGAATTGGTTAAAAAGGATAAACCGAAATATAAGCAGATAATTGATGCAGCGGTCATTGTCATTGCAGAAAATGGCTATCATCAAGCACAGGTTTCCAAAATCGCTAAACAAGCAGGGGTTGCGGATGGTACAATTTATTTGTATTTCAAAAACAAAGAAGACATTCTCATTTCGGTCTTTCAGGAAAAGATGGCTGTTTTCGTCAGCAATCTGGAACAGATTCTTGCAAAAGACCATTCTGCTGCTGAAAAACTGAAGCATATGATTGAAAGCCATTTCACCTTGCTGGCCGGGGATATCCATCTGGCTATCGTTACCCAGCTCGAACTGAGACAATCCAATACCGAGATCCGGCTGAAGATCAATAATGTTCTGCGGGAATATCTGTTGTTGCTTGATCAGATTCTGATTAACGGCATGGAAACTAAGGAATTCGACCCGGAGATGGATGTTCGGCTGGCGAGGCAGATGGTCTTCGGAACGATGGATGAGACAATTACGACGTGGGTCATGAATGAGCAAAAATACGATTTGGTTGAATTGGCACCAAAAGTCCATCATTTATTGATGAAAGGCATGCGTGCCTGAGAGAGGGGTTTTATAGATGGAATTTATCAGTTATCGTGTAGAAGACGGCGTTGCAATCGCAACGATCAACCGTCCGCCGGCAAACGCTTTGTCGCGCTCGTTAATTATGGAAGTGAACGAATTGCTGGATGAGGTTGTAAACAATGATTCGGTCCGCGCAATCGTATTGCACGGCGAGGGCAGATTCTTTTCAGCTGGAGCCGACATCAAAGAATTCACACAAGTCAGTTCGGGTGAAGAATTTTCAAAACTGGCAGCTGCAGGCCAGAAAGTTTTTGAACGTGTGGAAACTTTCCATAAACCTGTTATCGCCGCAATTCACGGCGCGGCACTTGGCGGTGGGCTGGAGCTTGCAATGAGTTGTCAAATGCGTTTTGTTGCAGAAAATGCTAAGCTTGGATTGCCGGAACTTCAGCTTGGCCTTATTCCTGGCTTTGCGGGAACACAAAGACTGCCGAGATATGTCGGTGTTGCGAAAGCAGCCGAAATGCTCCTGACTTCCGATCCGATCAGCGGAACGGAAGCTGCTCAACTTGGCTTGGCGAACCGGGCTTATCCGGAAGAAGACCTTCTTCCGCAAACGCTTACAATTGCCAAGAAGATTGCCAAGAAGAGCCCGGTTTCAGTTCGCGCCGCGGTTGATATGCTTCAGTATGCCAAGCATGCAGGCTATTATGAAGGCGTAAAAGCGGAAGCGGATTCATTCGGTACCGTATTTGTGTCCGAAGATGCAAAAGAAGGAATCCAGGCGTTTCTGGAAAAACGTGAAGCACATTTTAAAGGGAAATAATACTTGGGAGGTCTACGTTAATGAACATTTATGTATTAGTTAAACGTACATTCGACACAGAAGAAAAATTAGTCATTTCAGGCGGTAAGATTCAGGAAGACGGCGCAGAATTCATCATCAATCCTTACGATGAGTATGCGATTGAAGAAGCGATCAAAGTCCGCGATGAGCACGGCGGCGAAGTTACCGTCATCACAATGGGCGCAGAAGAAGCAGAGAAACAGCTTCGCACAGCACTTGCTATGGGTGCCGACAAAGCGGTTCTTATCAACACTGAAGACGATATAGAAGAAATGGACCAGTTCACTTCAGCTTATATATTGGCTGAATATCTGAAAGATAAAGAAGCTGACCTTATCCTCGCGGGTAACGTGGCAATCGATGGCGGTTCAGGTCAAGTCGGCCCCCGCGTTGCCGACCTGTTGGACATCAACTATGTCACGACAATCACGAGCCTGAAAATTGAAGGCCAAAAAGTGTCGATCGTTCGCGATATCGAAGGGGACGCTGAAGAGCTTGAAACTTCATTGCCACTGCTGGTAACTGCGCAACAAGGCTTGAACGAGCCACGCTATCCTTCACTTCCAGGGATCATGAAAGCGAAGAAAAAACCGCTTGAAGAGCTTGAGCTCGATGATCTGGATATTGATGAAGAAGATGTTGAAGCGAAAACAGAAACAATCGAAATCTACTTGCCGCCTGCTAAAGCTGCAGGGCGCGTATTGCAAGGCGACATTTCTGACCAGGTCACTGAACTTGTCGGATTGTTGAAAAATGAAGCAAAAGTAATCTAAACCCAATGTGGGATAAATGAATGGATTCGAATTTTTACATCTACTTAGGAGGTAAACGGACTATGTCGAAAAAAGTATTAGTATTAGGCGAAACGCGTGAAGGTTCATTGCGTAACGTTTCATTTGAAGCAATTGCCGCAGCTAAAAAAATCTCCGGCGGCGGAGAAATTGTAAGTGTTTTGATCGGTGATTCAGTAGGGGAATTCGGAGCTGAATTGGTGAATTACGGCGCTGACCGTGTCATCACAGTTGAACACCCTCACTTGAAATCTTATACATCTGATGGCTACAGCCAGGCAATGATGGCTGTTATCGACCAGGAACAGCCTGGTGCATTGGTGTTCGGGCATACGGCTGTCGGGAAAGACCTTTCTCCAAAAATCGCTTCCAAATTGCAAACCGGCTTGATTTCTGACGTTACAGACATCGAAGGCGAAGGCGACGATGCAGTTTACATCCGCCCGATCTTTTCCGGTAAAGCATTTGAGAAAGTAAAAAATAAAGGCGGCGTAGACTTCATCACTGTCCGTCCAAACAACATCGCACCACTTGAAAGAGAAGAACGTTCTGGAGATGTCAGCGCATTAGCGGTAGACATTACGAACCTGCGCACGATCATCCAAAACGTTGTCCGCAAATCTGCTGAAGGTGTTGACCTTTCAGAAGCGAAAGTCATCGTGGCAGGCGGACGCGGCGTGAAGAGTGAAGCAGGATTTGAACCATTGCAGGAACTTGCTGACCTTCTTGGCGGCGCAGTTGGCGCATCCCGCGGAGCATGTGACGCGGAGTATTGCGATTATTCCCTTCAAATCGGACAGACTGGTAAAGTCGTAACACCTGACCTTTACATCGCAGCGGGCATTTCCGGCGCGATCCAGCATTTAGCGGGTATGTCCAACTCGAAAGTAATCGTGGCGATCAACAAAGATCCGGAAGCGAACATTTTCAAAGTTGCAGACTACGGCATTGTCGGAGACATTTTCGAAGTCATCCCGATGTTGACTGAAGAGTTTAAGAAAGTAATGGCATAAAATAAAGGAACGGCCCCGCACAAGCATTGCTTGTGCGGGGCCATTTTTGTTTTGGAATTATTTCTGATGTCCGCCGATCAGCCGGGTTCTGGCGATGGCGGTGCCCGCTTCGGTGCCGGAGACGGCACGGTAGATGGCAGAATAGCCGTATTTATTGCGGATCTGGTCCATCGCTGCGCCGAGCCGGCGTTCTTCCCATTTCCGTGCTTCAAAGAGACTCAATTGCATCGACGATTCCTCTTCCAGGTTGCCGATGGAAATCGAGATTTGGCGGACAGGCTTGTTCTGAAAATGGTCATTGAAAATCACCTGGCATACTTTGTAGATCTGCAGCGTCTCATTGGTCGCTTCCTCCAATGAGCGGGAGCGGGAAAAGCCGCCGCCGAATGCGGTTTTGCTGTAGCCGACGCCGAGGTGGATGGTGCGTCCCGCTCTTCTGGCCTGGCGGGTGCGCATCGCGATGTCTTCGCACATTTCCAGAATGATCGTCATGATTTCTTCCACTTCTATGTAATCGCGGTAAAGAATCTGCCCTTTGCCGTAGCTGACCTGGCCGGCGACTATGGGAGAACCGAGTTCCGACAGATCGATGCCGTTCGCATGCTGATACAGCTGGTGGCCGAGGATGCCGAAGCGCTCTTCCAGCGTTTTGACGTCGGTGCAGGCGAGATCGCCCACGGAAAAAATGCCCATGCTGTTGAGGGTCCGTTCCGTCCGGGAACCGATTCCCCACATTTTGCTGAGCGGAGCTACGGGCCATAATTTTTCCGGCACGTCGTCATAGGTCCATTTGGCGAAGCCGAGCTGCTTGGCATCCAGATCCAGCGCCAATTTTGCCAGCAGCATATTGGGCCCGACGCCGACCGCGGAAGGCAGGCCGAATTGCCGGAGCAGAGCATCCTGAATATGAGTGATGAGCGCTTCTTTGTCGCCCCACAGCAAGCCGACATGCGTGAGATCGATAAAGCTTTCGTCGACGCTGTAGACATGAACCGCATCCTTTGGCACAAATTCCGCAATGAGTTCGGTGATCGCCATGGAAATGCGCAGGAAAAATTCCATTTTCGGCTCGAGCAGCCGAATCCGCGGATCATCCGGAATTTCATAAAGCCGCGTGCCGGTTTTTACACCGAAGTCTTTTTTCATCTGCGGCGATGCCGCAAGGACGACACTGCCTTTTCGTTCCTGGTTGCCGACAACGGCGATATGGGCAGTTAACGGGTCGAGCCCTTCCCGGATGGCTGCGCAGCTGGCGTAGAAGCCGCGCATATCCAGGCAGACAATGGTCCGTTCAGGCAATTCCTTCGTCTTCATATCGTCGCCTCCCAGAATAAGAACATTTGTTCTTATTCTATACCTCCAAATCACGTCGAACAATCCTCTTTTCCGAAATAAAAGAATCCCCATCAAATATTGGCAGGAATCGCAGATTTTCATTATGCGGAAATAAAGATAGCTCCAACCGGAATATTTTGAGAGAGATAATAGCATATGGAATTGTTCCGTTTATCTGCCACTTTAGAGGGTAAACTGACAATAGGCAAAAAAATAGCTAGTGAAAAATACGCGTGCTATAATCGGTTAAGAGTTTGGTAAAACTAAGGAGGAATTATTCATGGCAATCGTACACGGAACAGATCAAAACTTTTCACAAGAAGTATCAGAAGGATTAGTACTAGTTGATTTTTGGGCAACTTGGTGCGGTCCATGTAAGATGATAGCTCCGGTACTTGAAGAACTGGACGCTGAAATGAGCGATAAAGTTAAAATCGTAAAAGTGGACGTTGATGAAAACCAAGAAACAGCTGGACAATACGGCATCATGTCAATTCCGACACTTCTTCTATTGAAAGACGGAGAAACAGTTGATAAAGTTGTAGGATTCAGACCAAAAGAAGCATTAGCTGATTTGGTTAACCAACACGCATAATTCTTAACCGGGTCCTGGGTGGCCCGGTTTTTTAATAGGGTGAGAATATGGCAAATGAAATGATTCAACATAAATTGGCGGTCCTTCCCGACCAGCCAGGCTGCTACCTGATGAAGGACCGGCAGGAAACTATCATCTACGTGGGCAAGGCGAAAGTGCTGAAAAATCGGGTGCGTTCTTATTTTACGGGCAGCCACGATGCGAAAACCCAGCGCCTCGTCAATGAAATCGAGGATTTCGAATACATCGTCACGTCTTCTGATAAGGAAGCGCTGATTCTCGAATTGAACCTCATTAAGAAATACGATCCGAAATACAATATCATGCTGAAGGATGATAAATCCTACCCTTATTTAAAGATAACGGGGGAACGGCATCCGAAGCTGATCATTACGCGGCAGGTGAAAAAGGACAAAGGGAAATATTTCGGCCCTTACCCGAATGCCTATTCGGCGAGCGAAACAAAAAAACTGCTCGACCGGCTGTATCCGTTGCGCAAATGCCATCAGATGCCGGACCGCGCCTGCCTTTATTATCATATGGGGCAATGTTTGGCGCCGTGCATCAAACCGGTGGAGAAAGAAACGTATACGGAAATGATCGACGGGATTTCGCGATTCCTGAACGGCGGTTTCCGGGATGTGAAACAGGACCTCGTCGAGAAAATGTCGGAAGCGGCGGAAAATCTCGAGTTTGAACGCGCCAAGGAATACCGCGACCAGATCAGCCACATTGAAAACGTCATGGAAAAACAGAAGATGGCGATGAACGATTTCACCAACCGCGACGTTTTCGGCTATGCCGTCGACAAGGGCTGGATGTGTGTGCAGGTCTTTTTCGTGCGCCAGGGCAAACTGATCGAACGGGATGTTTCGCTGTTTCCGCTTTACCGGGATCCGCAGGAAGAATTCATGACTTATCTCGGTCAATTTTACGAACAATCAAATCATGTGAAACCGAGTGAGATCCTATTGCCGGAGGGCGAAGATGCGGAACTGGTCAAGGATTGGCTCGATATCCGAACGCTCGTGCCGCAGCGTGGCAAGAAAAAAGACCTTGTGCTGCTGGCGAAGAAAAATGCTGAAATCTCCATCAAAGAGAAGTTTCAGCTGCTGGAACGCCAGGAAGTGCGGACGATCGGCGCCTGCCAGGAACTTGGCGATGCGATGAACATCCAGACGCCGCTGCGCATTGAGGCGTTCGATAACTCGCATATCCAAGGGGCGGACGCTGTATCGGCGATGATTACGTTCATCGACGGCAAGCCTTCCAAAAAGGATTACCGAAAATATAAAACGCGCACCGGTTCGAAACCCGATGATTACGCGGCGATGCGGGAAGTTATCCGCCGCCGCTATACGCGTGTGCTGAAAGACGGCTTGCCGTTGCCGGATCTCATCGTCATTGACGGCGGCAAAGGGCAGATGTCATCGGCGCGCGAGATTCTGGAAGATGAACTCGGCTTGTCGATTCCGATTGCCGGCCTGGCGAAAGATGACAAGCACCAGACGTCGCAATTATTGTACGGCAATCCGGTGGAAGTGGTGCCGCTCAAACGGACGAGCGAAGCGTTTTACCTGATGCAGCGCATTCAGGATGAAGTCCACCGCTTCGTCATCACGTTCCACCGCCAATTGCGCGGCAAGAACTCGATTGTTTCCGCGCTCGATGGACTGGAAGGGGTCGGACCGAAACGCAAGCAACAGCTGCTCAAGCATTTCGGATCCGTCAAACGAATCAAAGAAGCGGACGCTGCCCAGTTGATGGAAGCGGGCATGCCCGAGAAGCTGGCGGAATCGATTCAGCAGTATTTTACAGATGAAACATTGTCAAAGGAGTAAGTTCGTGTTATCGTAAAAGCATATTTAGATCACTTTTAAAAAGTGGTGATAGAGGCGCGACCGTCAACAGTAACCATTCGGAGATTTGCAGAATCTGTGAAGGATGGGGAAAGGGACGCTCGCCGAAGTGTGTGAAGGCTGCAGCCGAACACGCTGGTTCTGCATTTAAGAGATGCAGAGCTGTCAGAGTCAATCTCTGGAGGGCTATCTCACATGGACGTTTTATTTCGTACATGATGAAAGAGGTAGTTTGCCGGTTCGACGGCAGGCTGCCTCTTTTTGTGTCTGGTGCCGGTGTCCATGTGGACGCATGTGCCAGTCATATTGAGAGCCACATACTAATGTGGGAGTGGATGGAAGATGGAAACAATCGTGATGAAATTTGGCGGCACGTCGGTGGCGACCCCCGAGAAAATTATTGGGGTCGCGAAACGGGCCATTGTGGAAAAAGAGAAAGGCAAGCGCGTCGTCATCGTGGTGTCCGCAATGGGCAAGACAACGGACACGCTGCTCGGGATGGCGGCAGAAATTTCGGTCGAACCGCCGAAACGTGAAATGGATATGCTGCTGGCAACTGGCGAGCAGGTGACGATTTCTTTATTGGCGATGGCATTCAAGCAGCTCGGCCACGAAGCGGTATCGTTCACCGGCTGGCAGGCGGGAATCGAAACGGAATCCGTGCCGCGCAATGCACGGATTGAACAGATCCACACCGAGCGGCTGGAAGCGGTGCTGGAAAAAGGCTTCTTCGCCGTCGTCGCCGGATTCCAAGGCGTCGATCGCATCGGCAATATCACGACACTCGGCCGCGGCGGTTCCGACACGACCGCTGTGGCGCTGGCCGCTGCGTTGAAAGCGGAGAAATGTGACATTTTCACGGATGTCGACGGTGTCTATACGTCCGACCCGCGCTATGTCCGTGGTGCCCGCAAGCTCGAACAGATTTCGTACGACGAAATGCTGGAGCTCGCCAATCTCGGTGCCGGAGTACTGCATCCGCGCGCCGTGGAATTTGCGAAAAACAACAACGTCCCATTAACCGTTCGGGCAAGCTATTCCGACGAACCGGGAACTATCATACAAGAGGTGGTCACTGTGGAAAAAAATCTGATCGTCCGTGGCGTCGCATTTGAGCCCGGCATCGCTCGTGTAACTGTTACATACAATAAACCTTTCAACGGTTCACTCGCGAATATCTTCATGACGCTGGCGGAAAACCTGATCGATGTGGACATCATCGTCCAAAGCATCTCGGACGAATTCCAGCCCTCGGTATCATTTTCAATAAAAGAAGACAGTCTGGAAGAAGTGCGTCGCGTGCTTGAGGACAATAAAGAAGCGATCGGCTACCTGTCCACCGAATTTGAAGTTGGCCTGGCGAAAGTTTCCATCGTCGGCTCCGGCATGGTTTCGAATCCGGGCGTCGCTGCCCGCATGTTCGACATCCTGCGCCAATCGGAAATTCCGGTGAAAATGGTCAGCACCTCGGAAATCAAAATTTCCGTCGTGGTACCGGGTGCGGATATGGAAAAATCGGCGAATACGCTGCATGCGGCTTATGGGCTTGGATGAAGTATAAACTAACTAATGCAAGTCTCAGAACCCGGCGGTTGCCGGGTTCTTTCGTTATGGGAGCGAAATTCCCACAACCTATGCGAGATAAAAGCGGGATTTTTCGTTAATCCTTGTCTAAGGACTGAGCCCCTTATTACCCAAGATCGGGCGGGGCCGTGCCCCGCCACTGGGCAGTCCGCGTCCGCGGACTGCTTTCAAATCAGGGTTTGAATTATTGGTGAGTGCAAGCTTAAAGTGTGTCGACTTTCTTCTATATAATAGTGTTATAATTCAGATAACTTACTTGGAAGGTGGCGATTCGGATAGGGGAGGAAAGTTTGGAAATGGGAGAATGTTTGCGGCTGCTGATGGAGCGGCTGCCGGCTGGGCATCGGGAGCAGGCGCATCTTAAAAAAGAGCTGCACCGGTATGAAGCTGGCGTGCGAGGCGAGCAGCGGCTGCATGATAAAATGGTCGAGTTTCATTGGCATGAACCTTTTGAACTCCTGTGGGATACCGGTTTGCGGCTGGGTGACTGGAAAGTTCAAATTGATGGCCTGCTGGTGACCCCGCGCTGCATAATTATCATCGACTCGAAAAACATCAGCGGGAAGATCCATTTTGATGCGGCGACATCCGAATGTTATCGATTCAACAATGAAGGCGAAAAGTGGGTATTTGACGATCCGCGGGTGCAACTGGCGAAGCATATTCGTTTTCTCGAGTTATGGCTGGATAAAAGGAAGGTCCTGCATCCACCGGTTTTCGGCGTGGCAGTTTTCACGCCAAGGCATTGTGAATTTATTTCGAGGCCGGTGGGCCAGAGTATCTGCAAGACATATCAGGTGGTCGAAACGGTTTACCGAATTCTGGAATCGCAGAAAACATCGGCTGACTCCCCTAAGCCGAGCAAGATCCGCAAGTTGATCGAGTCGAATAATTATCCTTACGTGCGTCCGCCATTATGCGATTATTACCGGATAGATCCGCGGGAGTTGAAAATGGGTGTGAAGTGCGTCGAGTGCCGGGAGATTGCGGTGGAGCGGTTGTATAGAATCTGGCATTGTAAAGCTTGCGGCCATCGGGATAGGGATGCGCATAAGTTGACTCTACAAGAGTACTTCGCTTTGGTGAACCAAGAAATTGATAGTAAAGAATTTCGACGGTTTAGTGGAGTGGAGTCAATTTATTCAGCATCCAGAATGTTGGCAAAAAGCGGGTTGATAAAAACCGGGTCTAATAAAAATCGGAAGTATCACTCCAAATGATGAAGCTAAACCACTTTCATGGAAAGTGGTTTTTTGGTGGTTATTTCTCGTTTTAGCTGGATGTGCAAATAAAATCGATTTTGCGCAAACAAATCCGGATTATCGCAAACAAATTTCATTTTGCGCAAATAAATCCGAATTATCGCAAACAAATTCCGAACTTCGCAAATAAATCCTGATCCCCACACACCACCCCGAAAATCCCCCCCAAAAAACCGCCCCCACACCCGCGGAGACGGCCAATCGACAGCGTATTTGGATTAAACTTGCTCGCGCAGATCCGTTTTCAGCGTAATCCGTACCAGTTTCTTTTTCGGCAGCACTTCTTCGTAAGCTTCCGTCAAGAATCCGCCAATTTTTTGCTTTTGCTGGGCCAAAAAGCCGGCTTCCAGTTTGAAACAGCGATTTTCTGTCTTCAATGGGCGCAACAGGAAAATTATTTCGTCTTTGCCTGTCTTTTCTGTCACCAATTCGCCAAAATTTGCTTGGAGGAAGAAGTCGGCTGCTTCCTCGAGAGTGTAAAGTGGGAATTTGCGGGCAAGTGATTTGCCGGCCCAATAGAGGACGTCACTCTCGTGCTTTCCCAATACGTCGGATAATACATAGTCACGAATAATTTCATAGCCAAAATGCTCGTTTATTACAGGTTCTTTTGCAGTCATTATAAACCCACTTTCAATTAGGTGAAACCCGGGAGGGAATCTGTTGAATTAACGCTTGTTGCCTTGACGCTCCTAATCGAGCGGAGTACAATAAATATGTCATATTATTGTATCATGATGTTCCATGCAGTCAATGGATGCTTTCGTAAAATATCGATAGCAACGTTCACTGCCTTATTAATGTTTTGAGGAGGCTAACAGTTTTGGATAATCGTGAATTTTTATTGCGCAGGTTGCACTCATTGCTGGGAATTGTTCCAATCGGTTTATTCCTTGTACAGCATTTGTTTATCAACCACTTCGCAACACAAGGTGTCGAGGCATTTAATGCCGCATCCCACTTCATGGCGAACCTACCGTTCGTAATTTTCCTGGAGATTTTCGTTATTTATTTGCCGATTATGTTCCACGCTTTTTATGGTGTGTACATAGCGTTCACATCGCGCAACAACGTAGGGAAATACAGCTATATGCGCAACATTCTATTTAAGGCTCAGCGTTACACTGGGGTATTCCTTGTAGTCTTCATCGCATGGCACGTATTTGAAACCCGCTTCCAGGTGGCAATCGGCGCAGCAGAAGCTGATTTCAACATGATGGCCAACATTCTGGACAACCCATGGATGTTTGCATTCTACGTTGCCGGTGTACTTGCAGCAACTTTCCACTTTGCGAACGGATTATGGTCATTCCTTGTCACATGGGGAATCACGCAATCTGAAAAAGCTCAGCGATATACGACATACTTCACACTAGTGGTGTTCCTGGTATTGTCAGTAATTGGTATCCGTGCTTTATTCGCATTCGTTTAATACGAAATCGATTATTGGTGAATTAAAAGAGGAGTGAATACCAAAATGGCGAAAGGCAAACTTATTATTGTCGGTGGCGGGCTTGCCGGTTTAATGGCGGCTGTAAAAGGCGCTGAGGCTGGTGCGTCAATCGATTTATTTTCAATCGTTCCGGTTAAAAGATCCCACTCGGTTTGTGCACAGGGCGGAATCAACGGAGCGGTAAATACAAAAGGTGAAGGCGATTCACCTGATATCCATTTTGACGACACGGTTTACGGCGGGGATTTCCTTGCCAACCAGCGTCCGGTCAAAATGATGACAGATGCGGCGCCAGCGATTATCCGCTTGCTTGACCGCATGGGCGTTATGTTCAACCGTACGCCGGAAGGTCTTTTGGATTTCCGCCGTTTCGGTGGCACGATGCACCATAGAACGGCTTTTGCCGGCGCCACTACCGGCCAGCAATTGCTTTACGCTCTTGATGAGCAAGTCCGTCGCCACGAAGTGAGCGGTCTTGTAACGAAATACGAAGGCTGGGAATTCCTGGGTCTGATTCTGGATGAAAACGGTGTATCCCGCGGGATCACTGCTCAGAACATGACGACTATGGAAATCCAGGCGTTCCGCGGAGATGCTGTCATTATGGCTACCGGCGGACCAGGAATCATCTTCGGGAAATCGACAAACTCCGTAATCAATACAGGAGCTGCCGCTTCCATCGTTTATCAACAAGGCGCATATTATGCAAACGGCGAATTTATCCAAATTCACCCAACGGCAATTCCGGGAGACGACAAACTTCGTTTGATGTCGGAATCGGCTCGTGGTGAAGGTGGACGGATTTGGACTTATAAAGACGGCAAACCTTGGTATTTCCTTGAAGAAAAATATCCGGCTTACGGAAACCTGGTACCTCGTGATATCGCAACGCGCGAAATCTTCGATGTCTGCGTTAACCAAAAGCTCGGTATCAACGGCGAGAACATGGTTTACCTGGATCTTTCCCATAAAGACCCGAAAGAATTGGACATTAAACTTGGCGGCATCATCGAGATCTATGAGAAATTCACAGGCGACGACCCGCGTAAAGTTCCGATGAAAATCTTCCCGGCAGTCCATTACTCAATGGGCGGATTATGGGTTGATGATCACCAATTCACCAGCATTCCAGGCGTTTTGGCGGCAGGAGAATGTGATTACTCGCAGCACGGTGCAAACCGTTTGGGCGCGAACTCACTTCTTTCCGCGATCTACGGTGGTATGGTGGCAGGACCGTTCGCTCTTGAATACATCAATGGCCTTGAAGTTCTGGCAGAAGATATGCCTTCAGACATCTTCGATAATGCAGTTGCTGAAGAGCAGCGCAAATGGGAAGAAATCCTGGCACTTGATGGAACAGAGAACGCATATGTGCTGCACAAAGAGCTTGGCGAATGGATGACGGATAATGTAACAGTTGTTCGTTACAACGACCGTCTTCAGAAAACGGACGAAAAAATTCAGGAATTGCTTGAGCGTTTCAATAATATCAACATCACGGATACACAACTTTGGAGCAATCAAGGCGCAATGTTCACACGCCAGCTGAAAAATATGCTACATTTAGCACGAGTGATCACGATTGGCGCGTTGAACCGCAATGAAAGCCGCGGCGCACATTACAAACCTGATTTCCCGGAACGTAACGATGAAGAATACTTGAAAACGACTATGGCGAAATTCAATGGCTACGAGGCACCAATCTTCCATTTCGAAGAAGTCGATACAGGATTGATTCCACCGCGTAAGCGTGATTATTCAGCCAAAGCATAACTTTACGATTCAATGAAGGGAGATAGAATTACTATGGGTGAAGCAGCAAAAACGGTAATTTTTGAAATCGAACGCCGTGACTCAACGGATGCAGAAACGTACTTCGAGAAATTCGAATTACCATACCGCGCGAACATGAATGTCATTTCGGCATTGATGGAAATCCGACGCAACCCTGTCAATATGGAAGGGAACAAAACAACACCTGTAAACTGGGACATGAACTGTCTTGAAGAAGTTTGTGGCGCATGTTCAATGGTCATCAACGGCAAAGCACGCCAGTCGTGTACAGCGTTGGTCGATCAATTGGAACAGCCAATCCGTTTGCAGCCGATGAAAACATTCCCGGTTGTCCGCGACCTTGTCGTTGACCGCAGCCGCATGTTCGATTCATTGAAAAAAGTCAAAGCTTGGGTTCCGATTGACGGAACACATGATCTTGGCGAAGGTCCACGTATGCCTGAACGCAAACGCCAATGGGCTTACGAACTATCAAAATGTATGACTTGCGGAGTATGCCTTGAAGCATGCCCGAACGTCAACGATAAATCCGATTTCATCGGCGCTGCGCCACTTTCCCAGGTTCGCCTGATGAACGCGCATCCGACCGGCGCCATGAACCGTGACGAGCGTTTGAACGCTATCATGGGCGAAGGCGGCCTTGCATCATGCGGTAACTCACAAAACTGTGTTGAATCTTGCCCTAAAGGTATTCCTTTGACAACTTCAATCGCAGCGTTGAACCGTGAAACAACGGTTCAAATGTTCCGCAACTTCTTCGGAAGCGACCATGCAGTTTAATTAAATCCATAAAAACCTCCACTTCGGTGGGGGTTTTTTGTATAGGGAGAGGAATTTCAGATAACCGATATTCCGCAAAACAGCTTCGCTTGCCTGGGGGCTTGCACTGAGCTAACTCGGTCTCGTTTCACTTCGTCCGAGTGGATCTCAGCACTTCGCTTGGTCCCCATGGCGTCTGCGCTATTTTGCTCCATATCTCAGCTATTCTCTCAGCGCAGGGGAAGGTCGCCAACCGCAGATGGCGCACCTTTGCGACTAGCTGTGTGCAGGAGCATAACCTTTGCCATGTCCAAACCGACGAAGTGTTATCTTAACGGTAATTCTTTAGATCATCTTACATATCATAAATTTATCAATACGAACTTTAGAAAATGAAAATCGGCGCCCCGAACACCGGTTTTTGTTATACTGATAAAATAGTAAACGATATTTAACTGGAGGCATTCACATGAAAGCAAACTACATTACAGATTTTGATCAATGGAAAGAAGAGTTCAAATTCTCCACCCGCGTGCAGGTCCGTTTTTCCGAAACGGATATGTTCGGTCACGTCAACAATACGGTGCCGATCACCTATTTTGAGTTTGCGCGGATTGAATACATGAAAGAGTTGGGCCTGATGCAGCGCTGGTTGAAAGGCAATGGCGATTTATTTCCGGTGATTGCGGATATGCAAGTCGATTATACGCAGCAGGTTTATTTTGATGAACTGCTGGATGTGTACGTGAAAATTGCTTCCGTCGGCAGGTCATCGATCGATGTCCATTACTGGGTCGTCAACGCAAAAGGCGAAACCTGCTTTACAGGGCGAGGCGCGATGGTGCAGATTTCCAAAGCGACCGGCAAAGGCCATCCGTGGACAGAAACTGAAAAAGAACTTTTCGGCAGCCGCCAATTAATTTCATCAGAAAATTAAGTCAGTTCTTGCTAAATCAGAAAAGAACCTTCACTATATAAAGTAATAGGTGTATTCAAGGAGTGGACAATAATTATGACAGAGAATTTAAATGACCTAACCCATGATAGGGAGCAGGTAGCGTTTATGGAGAAGGAATTACGTTATATTTCCGGTATCATCAAGCAAAAAGGCCGGGAAATCCTTAATTCCTATACGATAACGCCGCCGCAATTCATTGCGCTGCAATGGCTGTTCGAACATGGCGATATGACGATCGGCGATCTGTCGAACAAAATGTATCTGGCCTTCAGCACGACGACGGATCTTGTCGACCGGATGGAAAAGAATGAACTGGTCGTCCGCATTCGTGAAGAGCAGGATCGCCGCGTGGTCCGCATTAAGCTGTTAAAAGAAGGCGAGCGGATTATTGAAGAAGTAATCCATAAACGACAGGATTATTTGCAGAATGTGCTGACGGAATTCAACGAAGATGAAGTGAAGCAATTTTCTTTTTTACTGGAAAAATTGCACACAAACATGAAATAGGGGCGGAACAATGCTAGCAAATTCACCAATCGGAGTGATTGATTCCGGAGTCGGAGGACTGACGGTAGCGAAAGAGATTATGCGGCTCCTGCCAAATGAAAAAGTGATTTATATCGGAGACAATGCCCGGTGTCCATATGGTCCACGGCCGCAGTCGGAAGTCAGGAAATATACCTGGCAGATGGCGCGTGCACTGATGAAAAAAAACATTAAAGTGCTGGTGATCGCCTGCAATACGGCTACTGCAGCAGCACTCGATTCCCTGCAGCGAAAATTGCCGATCCCGGTGATCGGCGTCATTTTTCCGGGTGCGCGGGCGGCGATGAAAGTTTCCGTTACGAAAGAAATTGCCGTGCTTGGAACGGAAGGGACGGTCAGGAGCGGTGCTTATGAAGATGCGCTGAAATCCCTGATGTCTTCGTGCCACGTGGTGCAGCTCGCTTGTCCGAGGTTTGTGCCGTTGGTGGAAAGTGATGAGTATGAGGGCGAGTTTGCCCGGAAGATGGTTCGCGACACATTGGCGCAGCTGGACCATAAATCGTTTGATACCGCGATTCTTGGCTGCACGCATTACCCGCTGCTGCAAGGGTTCATTGAAGAGAAATTCGGTCCGTCTGTGACCGTTTTATCTTCTGCTTCGGAAACGGCAAAAGACGTCGAAAATCATTTGCGCTTTCGGAATATGCTCGCGGATGCAAAACGGCAGCCGGTTCACGAGTTCTACACCTCGGGTTCAACAACAATTTTTCAGACGATAATTAAAAAATGGCTGGAAATCGACAAGCCGGTCATTCATTCCATAAAATTCCCCAAAACCTGATGGCGCTGCTGTCGGGTTTTTTGTCGGTTTCAATAAAATATGGTACGCTAATCGAGTAAATACAAGGAGGATATCCATGACTAGAGCAAATGAAAGAAAAGCGGACGAACTGCGTCCGGTAAAAATGCAAACTGAATTTTTGATCCATCCGGAAGGATCCGTCCTGATTACGGTCGGCCAAACAAAAGTAATTTGCACGGCAACCATAGAAGAGAAAGTGCCCGGGTTCCTGAGAGGCCAGGGGAGAGGCTGGATTACAGCTGAATATTCCATGCTTCCACGCGCCACGGGAAGCCGCAATCGCCGCGAGGCTTCTGCAGGTAAAATCGGAGGCCGTACGATGGAAATCCAGCGCCTCATCGGACGCGCATTGCGCGCTGTTGTGGATCTTGAGAAACTGGGCGAACGCACGCTATGGCTCGATTGTGACGTAATCCAGGCAGACGGCGGCACACGGACAGCATCAATCACCGGCGCATTTGTGGCAATGGTGATGGCCATCAGCAAATTGGAACTGACAGCTTTTCCGGTCACGGATTATTTGGCTGCCACGAGCGTAGGCTTGACGAAAGAAAATGGCGCCATCCTCGATTTGGATTATATTGAGGACTCGACGGCTGAAGTTGATATGAACCTTGTCATGACGGGTGGAGGCAATTTTGTCGAATTGCAGGGCACCGGCGAAGAGGCGACATTTACACGCGCACAATTGAATGACATGCTCGATCTTGGAGAAACCGGCATCCGCCACCTGATCGAATTGCAGAAAGAAATTCTGGGTGAAGCCGCAGCGCGTATCGGAGAAGAAACGCGGTCGGAATTATGAAAGAGATAATCATTGCGACGAAAAACAAAGGCAAAGCAAAGGATTTTGAAGCTTTGCTCGAGCCGATGGGCTATAAAGTTTTGACTTTGCATGATGTCGCTCCGCACCTCGACGTGGAAGAAACAGGGGATACGTTCGAAGCGAATGCGATCCTGAAAGCGGAAACGATCGCACAGGAGCTGCAGGCCACCGTTATCGCGGATGACAGCGGCCTCGAAATCGATGCGCTGGACGGCGAACCGGGTGTTTATTCTGCACGCTATTCAGGCGAAGAAAAGAACGACGATTCGAATATCGACAAAGTGCTGCAGAAAATGGTGCAGGTTCCCGCAGCCGAAAAGACGGCGCGTTTCCGCTGCGTACTGGCATTGGCATCGCCCGGCCAGGAAACGATCATTTTCGAAGGCACGTGTGAAGGCCTGATTGCCGATGAACGAAAAGGCGATAACGGCTTTGGCTACGATCCGATCTTTTATGTTCCGGCACTCGAAAAAACGATGGCTGAAATGGAGCCTGCCGAAAAGGCAGCCGTCTCCCATCGTGGAAATGCTATACGGGAATTAGGGAAAGCGATGCCGGGCTTGACCGGCAACTGAGTCTTGGCCCGGATACACCGTTTTTAAATGTTTTTTTAAAATAGCGTTGACTTTTTCGTAAAAGATTTCTATAATTAAAATTGTCTTTCGAAATAGAATGCATGGCCGGCTGCTTCAGCCTGGATCAAGCATTGAGCAGAAAGCCATGTCCCAGTAGCTCAGCTGGATAGAGCAACGCCCTTCTAAGGCGTCGGTCGGGCGTTCGAATCGCTCCTGGGACGTAATTATGCAGTTAAGCAGCCTCTTTCATTGAGGCTGCTTTTTTGTGTCCAAATAAACTGTCGTTTACTAATATTGGAATCATCAAATGATATAATACAATGGAAGATACAAATTGAGTCACCGGTAAAGCCCGGAGCTGAACAAGCTTTATTTCATTCAAAAAGACACACCAAAATTATTGCAGCCACTTTCTGAAAAAACCACATTAGTGAGGAGAATGACGATGAAACCTTTGGAATACACATTGGCGGATGTATTTACTGACAAGCCGTTTGGCGGCAACCAGTTGGCGGTCGTGGAAGGAAGAGACGATTTAACAACCGAAGCGATGCAAAAAATCGCGAGAGAGCTGAATCTTTCTGAAACCGTATTTGTTTATCCGCCGGCTAAAAGCGGCAACGCCAGAAAGCTGCGGATTTTCACGCCGCAAATGGAGCTTCCCATGGCTGGGCATCCGACAATTGGAGCCGCTTATGTGTTAGCGTCTTCCGGTGCCGTGCCGACAGAAGAAGGGCAAAATGATTGGGTGTTCGAAGAAGAAGTCGGGGAAATACCGGTAACTGTCCATAAGGAAGAAGGGCAGATTATTCAAGTTGAAATGAAACAGCCGCTGCCGGTTTTCAATGAAGAATTTCGAAATCGAAAACTTGCAGCCGATCTGCTGTCTTTAGCAGAAGAAGAACTTCTTCCGGATTTTCCGGTTCAGCCTGTATCATCAGGCGTGCCTTTTCTGTTCATCCCGCTGCGCTCGCTTTCGGCAATCCAGCGAATTCATTTCCGGCAGGATGTCTGGGAACAGCATTTCAGCAAAAACTCCGACATCCAGCACATCTTCACGTTTACGACAGAAACTGAGGCTGCGGAGTCAGCTGTCCATGCACGAATGTTTGCGCCTGCAATGGGGATTGCGGAAGATCCAGCAACCGGTGCAGCAAGTGGCCCGCTCGGCGCATATTTGGTCGAACACCAATTGCTGCCGAGGGGTGACGGCGAGGTTTATGCCATCCGAAGTGAACAGGGCTATGAAATGGGACGGCCGAGCCTAATCGATATCACGGTAACGGGGCACAGCGGTGCCATCAAAGAAGTGAAAATCGGAGGCGGTACTGTTGTCATCGGTAAAGGACAGCTGTTTATCTAGAGCAACGCCCTTCTAAGGTGTCGGCCGAGCATCCGAATCTAAAGTATGAGAAACCTTCTGACCGAATTATCGGCCGGAAGGTTTTTGTATGTGGAAATAAAGTGAACGTCTACTAATATCAATAAATTATTTCCTGAAAATCCCTTCCAAAAGGGTGAGGGGGTTTGTTAAGCTATTCTAAGGCCTGAAGAGAGAATACATAAGATTTTGGCGGGCAACATCATAGAAAGAAGGATGAAGGGGAATTGAGGACGAAACTTCCTGTTAAAATACTTTTGGCTACATTAATAATGCTTATTGGCTTCAGCGGCTCAGCCGCTTACGATATTTGGACTTACGCCGAAACGACGGAATTGGTGAAAGCGGACGCGGCCATCGTTCTTGGCACAGCCGTGTGGGGCGATGAGCCCTCACCGGTTCTGCGTGAGCGCATCAACCACTCGATTTGGCTTTACGAAAATGAGTACGTCGATAAGATCATCTTTACCGGCGGCAAGACGAATGGCTCGGAGTTCGCTGAAGCAGCCGTTTCGAAGAAGTATGCGGTGGCGCACGGCATACCGGAGGAAGATATTTATATCGAAGACCGCTCACTGGTAACGATTGAGAACTTCCGCTATGTTTCAGAAATCGCCGAGTTGCACGAGCTGTCGAATTTTCTTATCGTCAGCGATCCGCTCCATATGAAACGCGCGCTGCAGATGGCGGAGGACACCGGCTTTGAAGCTTACACCTCTCCGACAACGAGTTCGGAATATAATTCGGCTGCCACAATCATCCCGTTTTTCTTTCGGGAAATTGGAGCCTACGTCGCTTATGCGCTGTCTATCGCAGACTGAATATGGTTAAGAAATCTCTTCCTCTTCGGAAGGGGTTTTTATTTTACCTTAGCTTAACCTTGGGGGTGTTATGATTAAGATTAAGCAAAGTCTGGAAGGGCGTTGATTGCACGTGATTTACCGGGTAAAAAGGTTTAGATTTATTTTTAGAGGAAATGCTGGTAATGTAAAGACATTAACTTATGTAAAGAGGTGGTTGAATGCGGAAAAAATACAAGGATTTGAAACGTAAAGGCAATGTAGTGGTTTTTCCGACAACGATCAACCGCCTGTTGACGGAAGGGATGACGATGTTAAAAGAGGAGCGTTATGAGGAAGCCCGGGATGGCCTGTACCAGGTGCTGACTTATGAACCCGAACATCCGGCTGCTCTGGGAGCGTATTCGTATTGCCTCTATGAACTGGGGGATTACGAGGAAGCGCTGGAAGTGTGCCGCGAACTGTTGAAAGTGGGGCCGATCCACTACCTGGAAACGATGGAATTATACATAAGCATTCTCATGCAAGTGCGTGAATTTGAAGAAGCGGAGCGGGTCATCGAGGCGTTGATCGACGAGAAGGTATTGCCGGATGAGCGGCTCGAGCAATTTCACCTGCTGCGGAACCTGAACGAGCGCATTGCCTCAAAATCGGTGGAGAAGATTGATGCCGAACAATTCACGCCGGAAGCTTTTCTGGCATTGAATGCTTACGAGCAGGAGCGGAAAGTGATGGATTTGCCGCCGTCGTCATTCCCGCCGCTGACAACTAAATTGCTGGCGCTGGTCGAACATCCCGATATCGATCTGCTGGCGAAAACATACATATTGTTCATCATGCAGCAGGAAGGCATACAGGCAAAATTCAACATACATAAGTTTCATTATTACGGTGAATTCAATATTCATGAACTGACAGATCCGCAGGACAGCCCGCGCGTCAATGAAATCAAAGGGATCCTGGCGGAACAATTGGCGAAAGACCCGACCCGCCTGGAGATGGCGAATGAACTTTTCGAGCGGCATGTCTATCTGTTCTATCCATTTCTGATGGATGAATACGAGCCGAAAGAAGTGGCGGAAGCGTATATGTCCTATCTGGATTTATTGTTTACCGGCGAAATGGATCTTGCCAGCGACGAGAATCTGCAAAAACTGATCGTGCAGGCAGAATTGTGGTTTGAAATGCGCAACGAATAGAAATAGTTGAACCTCAAATCATGTGTGATATAATATTGAAGTTGTCAAAATTCGTATAAACGTATGAATGACTGTTGTAAAAAATGTTTGGAGGGCTTATATATGTCAGCAAAATGGGAAAAGCAAGAAGGTAACACAGGAACACTTACGGTTGAAGTACCAGCAGAGGAAGTAAATGCCGGACTGGACAAAGCGTTCAAGAAAGTTGTAAAAGAAATCAACGTACCAGGATTCCGTAAAGGTAAAATGCCACGCCAAATGTTCGAAAAGCGTTTCGGTGTAGAATCCCTTTACCAGGATGCGATTGACTTCATCTTACCGGATGCTTACGCAAACGCTGTTGAAGAAGCGGGGATCAACCCGGTTGACCGCCCGGAAATCGATATCGAAACAATCGAAAAAGGCCAGCCGCTTGTATTCACTGCTAAAGTGACGGTTAAACCGGAAGTTACACTTGGCGACTACAAAGGCCTTGAAGTTTCAAAACCTGAAACTGAAGTAACTGACGCAGAAATCGAAGAGAAATTGAAAGAGAACCAGGAGCGTTTCGCTGAACTTGCTGTTAAAGAAGACGAAGCGATCGTTGAAGGCGATACGGCTGTAATCGACTTTGAAGGATTCGTCGACGGCGAAGCATTCGAAGGCGGAGCAGGCACTGATTATTCGCTTGAAATCGGTTCAAACTCATTCATTCCTGGCTTTGAAGAGCAATTGGTAGGCGTTAAATCTGGTGAGGAAAAAGAAGTTGAAGTATCTTTCCCAGAAGAATACCACGCTGCTGAACTTGCAGGAAAAGCTGCAACTTTCAAAGTGAAAGTGACTGAAGTAAAAGGTAAAGAACTTCCTGAAATGAACGATGAATTCGCGAAAGAAGTCGATGCTGAAGTTTCTGGCCTTGATGAACTTCGCACAAAAATGAAAGAAGCGGCTGCAGCTGAAAAAGCATCTAGTGCTGATGCGGCAGTGCGTGACGAATTGGTTCAAAAAGCGGCTGAAAACGCAACAATCGATATCCCGCAGGCAATGATCGATTCAGAAATGGATCGTATGATGCAGGACTTCGAACAGCGTCTGACGCAACAAGGTATGAACCTTGAGCTTTACTTCCAGTTCTCTGGACAGGACGAAGCAGCTCTTCGCGAGCAGATGAAAGGCGACGCTGAAACTCGCGTACGTGTTTCATTGACACTCGAAGCGATTGCTGAAGCTGAAAACATGCAAGTCACTTCTGAAGATATCGACAAAGAACTTGAGAAGATGTCCGGCCAATTCAATATGGATATCGAGCAAATCAAAGCTGCACTTGGCGGCACTGAAATGCTTGAAAACGATATCCGCATGCAGAACACAGTTGAATTCCTGTTGGAAAACGCTACGATTACAACTGAAGTAAACAACGCTGAAAGCGCAGAATAAGCTTTTTAATACAATTCATAAAAACAAGGCGCGGAGACGCGCCTTGTTTTCACTACATAGAAGATTATTGAAATCACATAGGGCTGTGCAGCTCCATAGAATCTAATTAGTTGCTCAAACCACTGGAATCTTGTAATATTATGGCTTGAATAGGGGTGAATACATTGTTCAAATTTAATGACGAAAAAGACCATCTAAAATGTTCATTCTGTGGTAAGCCACAAGAGCAGGTGCGTAAACTGGTTGCAGGACCGGGTGTATATATTTGTGACGAATGTATTGAGCTTTGTACGGAAATCGTAGAAGAAGAGCTTGGTACAGAAGAAGCAGTGGAATTCAAAGAAGTGCCAAAACCGAAGGAAATCATGGATATCCTTGGCGGTTATGTAATCGGTCAGGACAAAGCGAAAAAATCGCTGGCAGTAGCTGTCTATAACCATTACAAACGCGTCAATTCCCAGAGCAAGATCGACGATGTCGAATTATCGAAATCGAACATCGTTCTGATCGGACCAACAGGAAGTGGTAAAACTTTATTGGCGCAAACTTTGGCCCGTATCCTGAATGTACCGTTTGCCATTGCCGATGCGACATCTCTGACGGAAGCCGGCTATGTCGGTGAAGACGTTGAGAACATCCTGCTGAAACTGATCCAGGCTGCAGATTATGACGTGGACCGCGCTGAAAAAGGCATCATCTATATCGATGAAATCGATAAAGTGGCCCGTAAATCAGAGAACCCATCAATCACGCGTGATGTATCAGGTGAAGGCGTTCAGCAAGCATTGCTGAAAATCCTTGAAGGTACGACTGCAAGCGTTCCACCGCAAGGCGGGCGCAAGCATCCTCATCAGGAATTCATCCAGATCGACACGACAAATGTCCTGTTTATCGTGGGCGGTGCCTTTGACGGAGTCGACCAGATCATTAAACGCCGTCTCGGCAATAAAATCATCGGTTTCGGCGCAGACCCGAACAAAGCGGAAGTTGACGACAAATCATTGCTCAGCCAATTGATTCCAGAAGACTTGCTTAAATTCGGACTGATTCCTGAGTTCATCGGCCGTTTGCCGGTACTCGCGAGCCTTGAACAGTTGGATGAAAGCGCCTTGGTGCAGATTTTGACTGAACCGAAAAATGCATTGATCAAGCAATACCAGAAAATGATGGAGCTTGATGGTGTGACATTGACGTTTGAAGACGAAGCACTTGTGGAAATCGCGAAACTTGCGATTGAACGCAAAACGGGTGCCCGCGGACTTCGTTCAATTATCGAGAATATCATGCTTGATGTAATGTTCGACTTGCCTTCACGCGAAGACATTGTGGAATGCATCATTACAAAAGAGACAATTGCCGATAAAATTCAGCCAAAACTCATGTTGGAAGATGGCACTGAATACATTGCAGATAATAATGAGAAAACATCCGCATAATTTAGGATGATATGGGCTGACTCAGATTGTGCACATCCGCGCGGTCTGAGGCAGTCCATTTTTTTGGCTTTAAATGGTGGCAAATTTAGATATTCCGCAAAACAGCTTGCTTGCCAAAACCTGTGCTCCTGCATCGCTGCGCTGCTTCGTCGCAAAGACTTAGCCTCGAATGCGTCGGCTAATGTCTTCGAAGCTGTTTTGCGGAATATCGATTAAAAAAATTTAATCTACTTATTGAAACATTCCCCCGGAGGTGGCTTATAGATGGTTAAGAAGAAAGTTACGAAACGCGTGCCTTTATTGCCGCTGCGCGGACTTCTTGTATTTCCGACAATGGTTTTGCATATTGATGTCGGCCGCGAGCGTTCGGTAGCTGCTTTGGAACAGGCATTATTGGAAGATAATATTATTTTCCTGGCGACCCAGAAAGATATCAGTGTGGAAGAGCCGGAAAAAGAAGATCTGCAAAAAATCGGTACGATGGCGTATGTGAAACAGATGCTGAAATTGCCGAACGGCACCATCCGCGTATTGGTCGAAGGGCTGGAACGCGGTCAATGGAAATCATATGAAGATGAAGAGAAATTCCCGGTTGTGGAAGTGACTTCATTCCCGGATGAAACCGAACGCGATGCAGAGCAGGATGCGTTGATGCGTTTATTGCTTGAGCATTTTGAAAAGTATTCCAAAGCGTCTAAAAAGGTGACAAATGAAACCTATAAGACGGTAGCGGATATCGAAGAACCGGGACGTCTTGCCGATATGATCGCATCGCATCTGCCGTTGAAAATGGCAGGCAAACAGGAGATTCTGGAGACGTTTGATATCAGCAAGCGTCTTGAGATGCTGATTGGCCGCTTGCACAATGAGCAGGAAGTCATCGATTTGGAGAAACGCATCAACCAGCGCGTTAAAAAAGCGATGGAGCAGACGCAGAAAGAATTTTATTTGCGCGAGCAGATGAAAGCGATTCAGACAGAACTGGGCGACAAAGACGGCAAGACTGGCGAAATTTCCGATTTGAAAAAACGGATAGATGCTGCGGGCATGCCGGAGTCAACGAAAAAAGTGGCGTTGAAAGAATTGGACCGTTACGAAAAACTGCCTTCTGCAGCAGCGGAAAGCGGCATCATCCGCAATTACATCGAATGGCTGGTCACGATTCCGTGGTCTGAAAAAACGGAAGACCGTCTCGATATCAAGTACGCGGAAGAAGTGTTGAACCGCGACCATGATGGACTGGAAGATGTCAAAGAACGCGTGCTTGAATATCTGGCTGTGCAGCAGATGACCAAATCCTTGCGTGGGCCGATTCTTTGTTTGGTCGGGCCTCCGGGTGTCGGGAAAACATCGCTCGCGAAATCGATTGCCGATTCGCTTGACCGGAATTTTGTCCGCATTTCTCTCGGCGGCGTCCGTGACGAATCTGAAATCCGCGGCCACCGACGCACGTATGTCGGTGCGATGCCGGGACGTATCATTCAAGGAATGAAAAAAGCGGGGACGGTCAATCCGGTCTTCCTGCTGGATGAAATCGAGAAAATGTCGAATGATTTCAGAGGCGATCCATCTTCTGCAATGCTGGAAGTGTTGGATCCCGAACAGAATAATTCATTCAGTGACCATTATATAGAAGAAACTTATGACCTTTCGAACGTGCTTTTCATTGCGACAGCGAATGATCTCAGCACAATTCCAGGTCCGTTGCGTGACCGCATGGAAGTGATTTCGATTGCGGGTTATACGGAAGCGGAGAAAACGCAGATTGCGAAGAATCACTTGGCACCGAAGCAATTGAAGGAGCACGGGTTGACCCCGGAGCAGCTGCAATTTACAGATGATGCATTATTGTCCATCGTCCGTTATTACACGCGCGAAGCGGGAGTCCGCGGGCTCGAACGACAGCTTGCCTCGATTTGCCGGAAAGTGACGAAGCAGCTCGTTTCGAAAGAAAAAGAAGCTGTGGAAGTGACTGGCAAAGAAGTCGAAGAATATCTCGGTAAACGTAAATTCCGCTACGGCATGGCTGAAACGGAAAATCAAATCGGTGTCGCGACCGGGCTTGCTTATACGAGCACCGGCGGCGATACCTTGCAGATCGAAGTGGCGCTGTCACCGGGCAAAGGCAAATTGCAATTGACCGGGAAATTGGGAGACGTCATGAAGGAATCGGCGCAGACGGCTTTATCGTTTGTGCGTTCGAGAGCCGAATCGCTGGGCCTTGATCCGAATTTCCATGAATCCCATGATATCCATATCCACGTTCCTGAAGGCGCGGTTCCAAAAGACGGGCCTTCAGCGGGTGTGGCCATTGCGACAGCATTGGTGTCAGCATTGTCGAGCCGTCCAATCCGCCGCGAAGTCGGAATGACGGGGGAGATCACATTGCGTGGACGCGTGCTGCCAATCGGCGGCGTGAAAGAAAAAACCTTGAGCGCTCACCGCGCCGGGTTGACGACAATCATCCTGCCGATGGAAAACGAGCGCGATATCGAAGACATACCGGAAACGGTGCGTGAACAATTGACGTTCAAATTTGTAGCAGAGGCAGACGAAGCGCTCCAAATTGCGTTAGAAGGAGTAAACGAATGAAAGTAAATAATGTAGAACTTGTAATCAGCGCCGTCCGTCCGGATCAATATCCGGAAGACGGCCTGCCGGAATTCGCGCTTGCGGGACGTTCCAATGTTGGTAAATCATCATTTATCAATAAAATGATCGGCCGCAAAAGCATGGCGCGTATTTCGGCGAAACCCGGCAAGACGCAGACGCTGAATTTCTATAAGATAGAAGAAAAGCTGTTCTATGTCGATGTGCCGGGCTACGGCTACGCCAAAGTATCGAAGTCGGAACGCGAAGCTTGGGGCAAGATGATCGAACGCTATATCACGGACCGCGAACCATTGCGTGCCGTCATCCAGATTGTCGACCTACGCCATCCACCGAGCCGTGATGATGTGGCCATGTACGATTTCATGAAGCATTTTGAAATTCCATGCATCATCATCGCGACAAAAGCGGATAAGATTCCAAAAGGCAAATGGGACAAGCACAAGAAAATTGTCCGCGATACGCTGGAGATGGAAAAGACCGATCCATTAATCGTCTTTTCATCCGATACAGGCCTCGGCAAAGAAGAAGCCTGGAAAGAAATCGAAAGCAGAATGTAAGAGGGAGAGCGCAGCTGAGGCTGCGCTTTTTTATGTGAAGAATATTGCATCGGCGCGGTAACCGTTAAATAAAATTGAGAAAGCGTGAGATAAACTTTGTTAACCATTAGATAAAAAGGGACAACCATTAGATAAATGACTCAAACCATTAGAAATGATCGGGCGGGGCGCCCCCGCCCACTGGGCAGTCCGCGGCAGTGGACTGCTTTCCATCTCCGAACTCATCCTTTCTTTGCAACGGGCATGGGGGAGCCGTGGATGTGCTCGAATATTGGCCGACCGCTCATAGAACTATATCTGCGGAATTCATGACTCTATTGGATCCTGCACTCATTGCCTCTTAGAGAAATCTCAAAAGAACAGCGCAGACGCCCAGGGGAGCAGGCGAATGCCGACGAAGTGCAAGATCCACTCGGACGACACACTGCCTAAGCTAGATGTTAAAACCGTGCTCCTGCATCGCTTCGCTGCTTCGTCGCAAAGACTTAGCCTCGCTTGCTTCGGCTAATGTCTTCGAAGCTGTTTTGCGGAATATCTGTTAGCTAAGAATAGTCTTTACATATAAAACACCGCCAAGTTAACTGACAAATTCGAATACAAGCGTTATCCTTGTCCAACAATATCCCCAATGCTAGAATTAGTTTATAATGATTATAAATAAACATACTTCATTGCTTGTTCACAATTTCAGAGGCTTAAAATCCTTTGACAGTGGTATACTTAGATATATGAAATATGGAACGTGAAAGGTGTTTTGAACCCATGCATACACTAGTAGTCGGGGTGAATTACCGATCTGCACCTGTTGAGATCCGTGAGAAGCTGTCGTTTATCGAAAACGAACTTCCACAGGCCATGCAGGCTTTAAATAAACAAAAAAGCGTACTGGAGAATGTCATCGTTTCGACGTGCAACCGCACGGAAATTTATGCGGTAGTGGACCAGCTCCATACGGGCAAATACTATGTGAAGCAATTTCTGGCGGATTATTTTAACATTCCGCAGGAGTCGTTTTCGCAGTATTTATTTGTCCATGAAAAAGATGAGGCAGTCGATCATCTGTTTCGCGTGACGGCTGGCATTGATTCGATGGTGCTCGGCGAAACCCAGATTCTTGGCCAGGTAAAAGGCAGTTTCCTTGCCGGACAGGAAATCGGGACGACCGGTACGGTATTCAATCAATTATTCAAACAGGCGGTTACACTGGCGAAACGCGCGCATTCGGAAACGGCGATCGGCGAAAATGCAGTATCAGTTTCCTATGCGGCGGTTGAACTCGGCAAGAAAATTTTCGGCACGCTGAAAAACAAGCATGTCGTTATTTTAGGCGCGGGCAAAATGGGCGAACTGGCGATCAAGAACCTTCAGGGCAGCGGGGCGGACCGTATTACGGTCATCAACCGCACATTCGAAAAAGCGGAATCGCTGGCGGCAAATTTTGGCGGCCAAGCGAAACCGTTGAGTGAATTGCAATGTGCATTATTGGAAGCGGACATTCTGATTTCGTCCACTGGTGCGCAGGAATTCGTCATCGATTTCGAATTGATGCAATTCGTGGAGAAATTGCGCAAAGGCAAGCCTTTATTCCTCGTGGATATTGCCGTGCCGCGTGATATGGACCCGCGCATCGGCGATTTGCCGAATGTATTCCTGTACGATATTGACGATATGCAAGGCATCGTCAACGCCAATCTGGCGGAACGTGAACGTGCCGCGAAACAGATCGTGACAATGATCGACACCGAAGCGGGTCAATTCAATGACTGGCTGACAACGCTTGGCGTCGTGCCTGTGATTTCGGCATTGCGTGAAAGAGCGCTTGGCATTCAGGCAGAAACGATGATGAGCATCGAGAACAAGATGCCGGACCTGACTGACCGTGAGAAGAAAATCTTGAACAAACACACAAAATCGATCATCAACCAATTGCTGAAAGAACCGATTTCACAGGCCAAAGAAATGGCCGGATCACCGAAGTCGCGCGAACAGCTTCAAATGTTCCAGCAGATTTTCGGCATTGAAGACGAAGTGCAATTGCAGATCGAACAGCAGTCTATAGTCGCGATGGCTAAAGCCAAAAGAAAAGCAGAAGAAAAGCAACAGCAAAAACAGGAATCACCCGGATACTCATTTTAATCGGTTTACAAGAGGCGTTTTCGTATCTATATGTTAAAATGTAGAGACGAAGCGCCTTTAACTATGGAAATGAAGGGGAATGGGATGGCTGATATAACAATGGCAAGGCTGCACGAAGCTATGGTTATTCTATATGCTGTCAGCCTTGTTTTTTATTTTTTGGATTATGTATATAAAGAGAAAAGAGCAGCCCGCGTCGCCATGTCCTTACTCGGTGTGGTGTGGTTGCTGCAAACGGTATTTCTGGTATTTTATATCATCGAAACACAGAGATTTCCGATTCTCACGTTATTTGAAGGCATTTATTTCTATGCCTGGCTGCTCGTTACAGTATCACTGATTCTGAGGATTTTTTACCGCTTCGATTTTGCGGTGTTCCTCATTAATATCATCGGATTCATCTTCATGACCATCCATACATTTGCGCCGGTGCAGATCGAGCGTTCTCCTGTAGGGGAATCGCTTGTCTCCGAGCTGCTGCTGATTCACGTCAGTTTTGCGATCCTGTCCTATGCGGCGTTTTCGTTGTCTTTTGTTTTTTCCTTGCTCCATGTGCTGCAATATCGTTTATTGAAGCAGAAAAAATGGACCAAACAATGGGACAGCCTGCCATCACTCGGACAGACGGAAAAAGGCATGTCGATATCGATCGGAGTGGGGATTTCCCTGCTGTTCGTGTCGCTGGTGCTCGGCTTGCAATGGGCGTACATCGCGCTCGTCGACTTTTCGATTCTCGATCCGAAAATCGTCGGTTCATTTATCCTGGTGGTCGTCTACAGCATTATTCTGTGGCGCCATCAGAAAGGCACATTGAATGGCATGTCCCATTCAATGGCCCACATTTATGCATTTTTAGTGCTGCTGATTAATTTCTTCCTCGGCAGCCGTTTATCGGAATTTCATTTTTGGTATTAAGGAAAGGTAGGATTTATTTTGAGAAAAATCGTTGTAGGATCCAGAAGAAGCAAGTTGGCAATGACACAGACCAAGCAGTTTATCGAAAAAATGAAGGCGGCAGGCGCCCCTTTTGAATTTGAAATCAAAGAAATCGTCACAAAAGGCGACCGCATCGTCGACGTCACTTTGTCAAAAGTCGGCGGTAAAGGGCTATTCGTCAAAGAAATCGAAGAAGCACTCGGCAACAAGGAAATCGATTTTGCTGTTCACAGCATGAAAGATATGCCGTCCGTATTGCCGGAAGGATTCGTTATCGGCTGTGTGCCGGAACGCGAAGATCCGCGCGATGCATTTATTGCCAATGATCATATAAAATTCATGGAATTGCCAGTCGGTGCACGCGTCGGCACAAGCAGTTTGCGCCGCAGTTCGCAATTGCTGTTGATCCGTCCGGATTTGGACATTCACTGGATCCGCGGCAATATTGATACGCGTCTTGAAAAGCTGAAATCCGGTGATTTCGATGCCATCATTCTGGCAGCTGCCGGTTTGAAACGCATGGGCTGGAAAGATGATATCGTCACTGAATTCTTAAGTATCGAAGACTGCCTGCCGGCGATCGGCCAGGGCGCTTTGGCGATTGAATGCCGTGAAGACGACGCAGAATTGCTCGCGGAACTTGCGAAAGTCAATCATGAAACCACAATGCTTGCAGTGAATGCAGAACGCAAATTCCTGAAAGATATGAACGGCAGCTGCCAGGTTCCGATTGCGGGCTATGCAACTGTTGAAAAGGGTGACATCACATTTACAGGGCTGATTTCTTCTCCGGAAGCAGACCAGGTCTATAAAGAAACAGCTGTTAATACAGATCCGGTTGAAGCCGGGCGTGTTGTGGCTGAAAAGATTAGCGCGCAAGGCGGCTATGACTTGATCCAGCGCGTCATTGCTGAGAGCAATGTGTAAAAACAAAGCATCGCTGAAAGGCAAAACGATCGTTTTTACAGGTTCCACTTTTCCGGTGGAAGCGGCCGATCAAGTTGAACAACTCGACGGGGAGACAATTTACCTGCCGCTGATCGAAACGTCGATCCGCCAGACCGAAAAACCGGATTTCGCCAATTATGGCTGGCTGATTTTCACGAGCCGGACGAGTGCGCAGGCATTTTGTCAGCTCCACGAAGACGACGTACCGAAAATAGCGGCGGTCGGTGAAAAGACAGCGGAGGTCCTGCGGGCAAACGGTTATACAGTCGATTTTATTTCCAGCGTATTCAGCGCAGATAATTTTGTGAAAGAATTTCCTGCCGTTGCGGATGGCCAAAAATGCCTGTTCATCAAAGGTTCGCTGGCGAAGAACACCATTGCTGATATGCCAATTCCCGTCGATGAATGGATCATTTATGACACAAACCTATTGCTTCAAAACGCACGCGCATTAAAAGAGATGAAAAAACATACCATTATATTTGCCAGCCCCTCAGCCGTTTCGGCGTACCGAAAGGCTGGAGGGGATTGGTCGGATATAGAGGTGGCGGCAATCGGCCATATCACCGAGAAAGCGATAAAAGGTGAAGGCGGGCATATCGATTTTATTCCCGCGACCTATACGTATTTGGACGTCGTCAATGAAATTGCGAAAGGAAGATGTACAGAATGAAAGATTTGAAATTCAATCGCCACCGGAGATTGCGCGGATCCGCGAATATCCGGGCTATGGTGCGTGAAACTGGACTCTATAAAGAAGATTTCATCTATCCGATTTTTGTCGTTGAAGGCGAAAACATCAAACACGAGATTTCCTCTATGCCCGGCGTATTCCATTATTCCATGGACCGCCTCGGCGAAGAATTGGACGAAGTGGTCGAGTTGGGCATTCCTTCCGTCATCCTGTTCGGCGTGCCGAATGACAAGGATGCTGTCGGTTCCCAAGCTTATCATGACCACGCGATTACACAGGAAGCGATCCGTTTTGCAAAAGAACGTCATCCGGAACTCGTTGTCATCGCTGACACGTGCCTGTGCCAATACACAGACCACGGCCATTGCGGCGTGATCGAAGACGGTGTCATTTTAAATGACGAGTCGCTCGATCTATTGGCGCGCACGGCCGTTTCCCAGGCGAAAGCCGGAGCCGACATTATCGCACCATCAAATATGATGGACGGCTTTGTCACAGCGATCCGTTACGGACTCGACCAGGCTGGGTTCCAGCATATTCCAATTATGAGCTATGCAGTGAAATACGCATCGGCTTATTACGGCCCGTTCCGTGAAGCGGCTCATTCAACACCGCAATTCGGCGACCGCAAAACCTATCAGATGGACCCGGCAAACCGCCTCGAAGCGTTGCGCGAAGCAGCTTCTGATGTGGAAGAAGGCGCCGATTACCTGATGGTCAAACCCGCGCTGTCGTATTTGGATGTTGTTCGCGAAGTGCGCGACAATTTCGATTTGCCGATCGTTGCTTATAACGTGTCCGGCGAATACGCCATGGTCAAAGCTGCGGCGATGAACGGTTGGGTCGATGAAGAAAAAATCGTCCTTGAAACATTGCTCAGCATGAAACGTGCAGGAGCGGATATTATTTTGACGTATCACGCAAAAGACGCGGTACGCTGGTTGGAGGGGAAATAAATGGCTTACGAAAAATCACTTGCAGCATTTGATGAAGCGAAAAAATTGATGCCGGGCGGAGTTAATTCACCGGTTCGTGCATTTAAATCCGTCAATATGGATCCGATTTTCATGGCTTCCGGCAAAGGCGCCACCATTACGGATATCGACGGCAATACGTATATCGACTATGTTCTTTCCTGGGGGCCGCTGATTCTTGGCCACGCCCATCCCGAAGTGGTGGAAGCGATCAAAGAAACGGCTGAACTCGGCACTTCATTTGGCGCGCCGACCCTTCTTGAAAACGACATGGCGAACCTCGTCATGGACCGTGTTCCTTCTATAGAAATGGTGCGCATGGTTTCTTCCGGTACGGAAGCGACGATGAGCGCATTGCGCGTAGCGCGCGGTTATACGGGACGCAATAAAATCCTGAAATTCGAAGGGTGTTACCATGGCCACGGCGACAGCCTGTTGATCAAAGCGGGTTCTGGCGTTGCGACGCTCGGTCTGCCGGATTCACCGGGTGTGCCGGCTTCTGTCGCGCAGAACACCATTACAGTGCCGTTCAACGACCTCGAAAGCGTTCGCCAGGCATTCATGGAATTCGGTGACGATCTCGCTGCGGTAATCGTTGAACCGGTTGCCGGCAACATGGGCGTCGTGCCGCCGAAAGAAGGTTTCCTGCAGGAACTGCGTAACTTGTCGACTGAAAACGGCACGCTTCTCATCTTTGATGAAGTCATGACCGGATTCCGCGTCGGCTACAATTGTGCACAGGGCTATTACGGCGTGACGCCTGATTTGACTTGCCTCGGCAAAGTCATCGGCGGCGGCCTTCCAGTCGGCGCATTCGGCGGAAGACGCGAAATCATGCAGCAAGTCGCACCAAGCGGCTCGATTTACCAGGCAGGCACGCTGTCCGGCAATCCGCTGGCAATGCGCGCAGGTTTCGAAACATTGTCACGCTTGAACGAAGACAGCTACACGACATTCATCGAACGCGGCGATCAGCTAGAAAAAGGATTCCGTGAAGCTGCAACGAAATACAACATCCCGCATACGGTCAACCGTGCGGGCTCGATGATCGGTTTCTTCTTCACGAACGAGGAAGTCGTCGATTTCGACTCAGCGAAAACGTCTGATCTGGATTTATTCGCGGATTATTATAAATTGATGGCTGAAGAAGGCATTTTCCTTCCGCCATCTCAATTCGAAGGCATGTTCCTGTCAACGGCGCATACTGAAGAACACATTGCTAAAACAGTGGAAGCCTTCCACACCGTTTTCGCAAAACTTGCACGCTAATAAAATCTTGAACCAGCTGGAGCGATTGCTCTGGCTGTTTTTTTGTTTGGAAAAAATACTGCCTGATAGTCGATATTCCGCAAAACAGCTTCGCTTGCCTGGGGGCTCGCGCTGAGCTAACTCGGTCTCGTTTCACTTCGCCCGAGTGGATCTCAGCACTTCGCTTGGCCCCCAAGGCGTCTTCGCTGTTTTGCTCCATATCTCTAGAGAGTATTTTTACCGAAACAAAGGCATTTACCACAAAAGATAAAGGACAATTACAGGACTTCGCCCGAAAGTAAAAAAAATGGGCGAGTGATCATAGAATGTGGAAAACCGCTCATAGAAGATGGAATACCGCTCATAGAAATTTCCGCCGCCATATCCAAGCTCTGCACTTTCGCTTTTCGCTTGCGAAAAGCATGTAATCGGCTTTTGACCTTGCGAATGGAGTGGATAAGGGGGGTATTCGAATTGATTCGATAATGGAAATGCAGCCGACAAGCCCGGCTGCACTTTTAAAGGAGTGGAAATGGGCAAAAGGCGCCCCTTTCCACTGGCATAGCTGTTGGATGAAGGCACATTTGGAGGAATTTTGATTTATGCCCAAGTTGGGGTTGAATACGCCCAACTTGGAGTGATTTACGCCCAACTTCCGTCCGAATACGCCCAACTATTCCATAATTACGCCCAATTCGCTAAATTGGCATCTCAATAGACGTCCCGCCAATCCGAATTTTCTGCTACGATAGGAAACATAGATTCATTTCAGAAGAGAGTTGAAACGACTTTGAAATTATTACGTACAGCTGCCGTCGCGATTGCGGCAGGCTTCCTTTTCAATCAAATCGGCATGTTCCTGCCGTGGCTGCTCGGTCCGATGATCGCATTGGTCCTGCTGCGGCAATTTACAGAAATCGAGTTTTATTGGCCGAAAATATTCCGGTTGATCGGCCTCGTCTTACTTGGGGTCATGATCGGCGCGTCGTTCACCCGCGAAGCCGTGCTGCTGATGTGGGTGGATTTGCCGTATATGTTGTTCATGACGGTGACAGTCATCATCGCAGCGCTGCTGTTCGGCCTGCTGTTCAGCAAGATGGCCAATGAATCGCTGCAGACGAGTCTGCTCGGGTCGATGCCGGGCGGACTGTCGCAGATGGTGCTGATATCGGAAGAAGTCCATAACGCCAATGTTACCGTCGTTTCGGTGATGCAGACGTTCCGGATTTTCCTTGTCGTGACGATTGTGCCGCTGCTGACGACTCTCCTCGTCGGCAGGGAGGCTTCACAGATCGCCACCACTCCCAATTTCGCATTTTCACCGCAGGCCTTCCTCTCGGCAATCATTCTCGGCATCTTAGCTTATCTGCTCATGAAGAGATTTTCAGTTCCGGCGAAAGAATTATTGGCGCCGGTGCTGGTCATGGCCATCGTCCAATCGGTAACCGGCAGCACGCTGATCGAGATGCCGGGGATCCTGATCATCCTGGCGCAGCTGCTCGTCGGCGCGCATCTCGGCTTGCAGATGGAAAAGCTGCGCGAGAACATGAGCATGCGGCTGGCGTTTGCAATCCTGGTCAACAACGTATTATTGATCGCGTTCACCGTTTTCATTGCGTTCATCCTCTCCGAATGGCTGCCGGAATACCTGTTCCTCGATTTCTTTCTGAGTGCGGCACCGGGCGGCATGGCGGAAATGGGTATCACAGCGCTCGCTGCCGGCGCGGACGTGGCACTCATCACAAGCTTCCATCTGTTCCGCCTGTTCTTTATTTTATTGCTGGCGGCGCCATTGGTTGCCTATGTGCTGAAAAAACTTGACGCTAAATCGGGAAATTGAGTACAATGGATGTAATCAGATATTGATGCGTTGAAGAGGATAGTAGAATGTGCGTGCATTTCAGAGAGGAAGCCGAACGGTGAGAGGTTTCCATGGACCAGCATTTGAATGTCACCTCCGAGCAGTTTCCGTGAACACGAGTAGCGGAATCCGGATGCGAATCCGTTATCGAACTTGAGAGCCAGGCACCTTTTGCCTGTGTATAAAGGTGGTACCGCGAAAACTCCTTCGTCCTTTAAGTAGAGACGACAGGAGTTTTTTTGTACCCTTTTTTAAGCTCGAGATCAAAACCAAGCGCTATGGAAAATAAAACCCCTAGCGACCCAAAGAGGAGGAATCACCATGACAGAACCCATGTCGACCAAGTACGATCCGCAATCCATAGAAAAAGGACGCTATGATTGGTGGATCGACAATAAATATTTCGAAGCCCAGCCGGAAAGCGGCAAAACGCCTTATACCATTGTGATTCCGCCGCCGAACGTAACAGGCAAGCTCCACTTGGGACACGCCTGGGATACGACGCTGCAGGACATCCTGACGCGCATGAAACGCATGCAAGGCTACGACGCGTTATGGTTGCCGGGCATGGACCACGCCGGCATCGCGACGCAGGCGAAAGTGGAAGGCAAGCTGAAAGAGGAAGGACGTTCGCGCTACGATTTAGGACGCGAAGCATTCCTTGAAGAATCATGGAAATGGAAAGAAGAATACGCGGGGCACATTCGCCAGCAATGGTCGAAACTGGGCCTTGGCCTTGATTACTCACGCGAGCGTTTCACGTTGGACGACGGCTTATCAAAAGCGGTGCGCGAAGTGTTCGTGAAATTGTATGAGAAGAAATTGATCTACCGCGGCAAGTACATCATCAACTGGGATCCGGCGACGAAAACTGCGATTTCCGATATTGAAGTTATCTATAAAGATGTGCAGGGCGGATTCTACCACATGCGCTACCCGCTGACAGACGGCAGCGGCCACATCGAAATCGCGACAACGCGTCCGGAGACGATGCTCGGCGATACAGCGGTCGCGGTTCACCCGAAAGATGATCGCTATAAGCACCTCATCGGCAAAACGGTGACGCTTCCGATTATCGGACGCGAAATGGAAATCGTTGCGGATGATTACGTGGATATGGAATTCGGCAGCGGCGCGGTGAAAATTACACCGGCGCATGACCCGAATGACTTTGAAATCGGCAATCGCCACAACCTGGAACGCGTATTGATCATGCACGAAGACGGCACGATGAACGAAAATGCCGGCAAGTACGAAGGCATGGACCGTTTCGAATGCCGCAAGCAGATCATCAAAGACTTGCAGGACATGGATGTTTTATTCAAAATTGAAGAGCATTTGCATTCCGTAGGGCATTCAGAACGCAGCGGGGCAGTTGTGGAGCCATATCTATCGACGCAATGGTTCGTGGACATGAAGCCGTTGGCACAGAGATCGGTGGATCTGCAGAAGGGTGAAGACGGCGTCAATTTTGTGCCGGAGCGTTTCGAGAAAACGTATCTTCACTGGATGGAAAACATCCGTGACTGGTGTATTTCCCGTCAATTATGGTGGGGCCATCAGATTCCAGCCTGGTACCATAACGAAACAGGCGAAATCTATGTGGGGCACGAAGCACCGGCAGACGCGGAAAACTGGACGCAGGATGAAGACGTGCTCGATACGTGGTTCTCGTCGGCGTTATGGCCATTTTCGACACTTGGCTGGCCAGAAGAAAACGATGAGCTGAAGAAATATTATCCGACCGATGTGCTGGTAACGGGTTATGACATCATCAATTTCTGGGTATCGCGCATGATTTTCCAGGCGCTTGAATTTACCGAAGAAAAACCGTTTGATGATGTATTGATCCACGGACTTGTGCGCGACGCGGAAGGACGTAAGATGTCTAAATCACTCGGCAACGGTGTGGATCCGATGGACGTGATCGAACAATACGGCGCCGATTCCCTGCGCTATTTCCTCGCAACGGCTTCATCGCCGGGGCAGGATCTTCGCTTCTCGATGGAAAAAGTGGAGAGCGTATGGAACTTTGCCAATAAAATCTGGAATGCTTCCCGTTTTGCGTTGATGAACATGGAAGGCATGAAATACGAGGAAATCGATCTCAGCGGCAAGAAATCTGTAGCTGATTCGTGGATTCTTACTCGTCTCAATGAAACGATTGAACAAGTGACATCACTTGCCGAACGCTACGAATTCGGTGAAGTGGGACGCCTGCTGTATAACTTCATCTGGGATGATTTCTGTGACTGGTACATCGAAATGGCGAAATTGCCATTGTACGGCGAAGACGAAGATGCAAAGCGCATGACGCGTTCGGTTCTGGCATATGTGCTCGACAACACGATGCGTTTATTGCATCCGTTCATGCCGTTCATCACGGAAGAAATCTGGCAGAACCTGCCGACCCAAGGCGAGTCGATCACGATTGCCGAGTGGCCGAAAGTTGATGCTGCATTGACGGACCAAAGCCAGTCTTCAAGCATGAAACTGCTGGTGGATGTCATCAAATCCGTGCGAACGATCCGCGCAGAAGTGCAGTCGCCGATGAGCAAGAAAGTGCCATTGACGATCCTGGCGAAAGACGCCAATACACATGAAGTGCTGGAAGCAAACTCTGCGTACATCGAACGTTTCTGCAACACGGAAACTTTGACGATTGCACAAGACATTCAAGCTCCAGAAAAATCAATGTCGGCTGTTGTATCCGGCGCTGAATTGTTCATGCCGCTGGAAGGCCTAATCGATATTGATGCAGAGCTGGCACGTTTGAATAAAGAGCTGGAGAAATGGGCGAAGGAAGTCAAACTCGTTCAAGGCAAATTATCGAACGAACGCTTTGTTTCCAAAGCACCGGAAGCGGTAGTCGCGGAAGAACGCACGAAGGAAGCGGATTATATCGAGAAACATTCGACGGTGGAGAAACGCATTGTGGAATTGAAGAATCTTTAAAAGCTATCTTTAGTAATAGATATTACGCAAAATAGCTTGCTTTCCGGGGGGCTCGCGTCGAGCTAACTCGGGGCTAACGCCCGAGTGGATCTCGACACTTCGCTTGGTCCCCCAGGAGTCTGCGCCATTTTGCTCCATATCTTTAGAGATTCCTTTTCGCGAAGATGTGAACTTATAGAAAAAGAAAAAAAGAAACCCCGACCACCTTCTGTATTAATAGAAGGTGGTCGGGGTTTTCAATTTGTCAGGACAAATGTCATTCATATTTCATCTCCACATGCCGAACCAGCAACTTGGCTATATTTTCATCATGCGTCTGATAGAACGAACGGGCACCCACTGGATCTTCGATTTCGTTGAACAGGTGGCGGCCGTCATCCAGCAGCAGGAAGTCGATGCCGATGTAATCGGCTTTCAATGCACGTGCGATTTTTAAGACTTCCTGTTCCTGTATTGAATCCAATTGATAACGCTCGACGTCAGCACCCAATGATAAATTTTTCCGAAACGAGCTTTCAGAACTCCGCTTCACGGCGCCGACAACTTCGTCACCGATGACATACGCTCGCACATCGGCGGTATGCTGAATAAGCGGCTGATAAATAGTTTCGGCATCAAACGGTACATCCGAATCTGCAGACTCAAGAATCTCCACTTGGGAGCCGCCATGGCCATCGACAGATTTCGCGACGCAGGGAAATTCCTGCGGTTTGCGGTAAGTGGGGATGGCGGGCACACCCAGCATCAAAAACAGCTGAAAAGATTGCCATTTATCATTGGCGATGCGGTTCACTTCCGCACGGTTGACGAGCCGGATGCCTTCATTCTCCAGAAATCGGGCTGCAACAGGACGCCTGCAGCGGAACAGTACTGTCTGGTCTTTTAATTTGCCGGCCAAAACATTCACGCCATCTTCATCCCAATCGTCCCAGCAAACTAATTCAAAATCGGCAAATTTCTGGAGTTCCAGGATAAAAGCTCGATTGCGCTGGGCGTCAGCGGTTTCGTACAATAGGATCATCGCAAATCCTCCAGTATGTACGCGATCATCGCATCCGCAACGTTGATGCCGGTGACGTTCAAGATATTGCGGATATGGGCGGCGGCATTTACTTCGCAAACAAGCGGCTGTTCATCGACATCAAATAAAAGATCGACACCCGCAAAAATTGCGCCGGTTGCACGGGCTGCCGCAATGGCCAGCACTTTCTGCTCTTCGGTTAAATCGATGGGCGAAGCTTCACCGCCGTTGGTAATATTGGCCCGGAAATCGGTTTTCGATTCGCGGTACATGGCGGCCACGATTTCACCGCCGACAATATTGACGCGGATGTCGCGGCCGCGGCTTGATTCCATGAATTCCTGGAACACAAAATCGATGCCGCGCAGCGCTTCCACTTTTTCGAAAAACTGTTCCTCCGTTTCAATCAGGTAAACTTTCATGCCGAACGAGCCGTGTCCTTCTTTGATGATCATCGGAAGGCCGAGCCGCTCGAGCACCCGCTCAAAATAACCCGAATCGCGGATCGAGAAGGCGGGGTAGACTTTCGGTGCGATGATGGTTGCGGGCATCGCCAGACCGGCCGATGCTAATGCTATGTATTGCTTGGCTTTATTGTCACAAAGGTCGATGATTGCGGGATCGTTATAGACCGGAACGCCGCGGCTCTTCAGAAAATAACCGAGGAGGATATCTTTATCCAGCATGACCGCGAAATCGGGCAATGCCATGTCGGATGACAGGTCCATCACGGCATCATTGTTTTTCATGATGCGGGTTTCGACACCGGCGCGTTCGGCTGCCACCGCCACCAATTCGGCCTGGTCGATAAATTTTTCAGAAATTAAACTACCATTATAAATGATCCAGCACAACGCCATTTCCATTCCACCTTCATGCTATACTTATAAAAAAATTGTATCATGTTTAAGATCGGAAAAGAGGTTTTAGATGATTACGGGAATCGACTATTATAAAAAGAAATGGCATATCGCGTCTGACAACGCAATTAAACCGGGATTGAAAGCGATTGAACAGGCACTCGAGGAACTTGGCAACCCCGAAAAAGGTCAGAATTTCATCCATATTGCCGGCACCAATGGCAAAGGCTCAACCGCCACTTTTATCGCCGCGATTTTGATGGAGCACGGCAAAACTGTAGGCAATTTCTTCTCTCCGGCCATCGAAGACGTCCACGATCAGATCCAGATCGACCGGCAGCCGGCGACCGCAGAAGATTTTGATGCGGCGTTTGAACAATTATCAAAAATCCAGACGCCGTTGACGGATTTCGAATTGCTGACGGCAGCGGCTTTTTTGATCTTCAATAAAAACAAACCCGATTATGTCATCATCGAAGCAGGCATGGGGGGCAGATTCGACAGCACCAATGTCATCACGCCGCTGATTTCGGTCATTCCAAGCATTGCGCTGGAACATACCAATTTTCTGGGGGAGACCATCGAAGAAATTGCGTGGCATAAAGCCGGCATTATAAAAAGAGGAAAGCCCATCACAATTGGCGCCTTACCAGAAGCGGCTGAGAAGGTAATCTGCACTATAGTCGATGAAATGGCAGCGGAAATAATTAAGTCTAATGAACTATTCGAAGGTCAACTGCAGCTTAAAGGAAGCCATCAAAAAGTGAACGCGAAATTAGCGTTCATTACGACGAAAAAACTGCTTGGATTCCAATTTAAAGAACAATTGGCAATAAAAGGATTAGGTGTTGCAAAGATTCCATTCCGCTTTGAAGAATTATTTCCGGACGTCATCTTTGACGGGGCACATAACGAGGCGAGCATCGATGCACTCGTCCAGACTGTGAAAGAAACGTATCCAGACCGTGAAATCCACGTGGTGATGGGCTTGCTGAAGGATAAAGACCATGAAAAGATCCTCCGAAAACTCGAAACCATCAGCGACCATTTCACCTTTCTGGACTTTGATAATGACCGGGCATTACCGGCAAAAACTTTATTTTCAAAAAATAGAAGTAAAATAAAGACAATTCAAAATCATTATGATATATTACCTGTAACGAGTAAAGAAGAAGTGACAATAGTCACGGGTTCGCTTTATCTTTTGGCAATCTTGAGAAAACAGAATTATTCGATGTTCGAGCTTCATAAACCCGACTAATTTAGCTTTCTTTGGCATGAAGTGAACCAGTAAGGGAGATTAGCTATGGGTGATATATTAAAAAGAAAAATAGTCCTGTGGACGCTCTGGGCCCTCTTTGTTCCAGCGGGATTATACATCGTCTATCAATATTATCCGCCACCACCGATATCATTTGCAGATGCAGCCGCTTACTTGGTGTTTTTCATCCTGGCCTGCCTGCTGCCGATGAACATCAATGGTGCGCCGACCTATATGGTGCAATGGCTGACTGTCGCTGCATTCTTGAAATTCGGCTTTTTCGCGGAGATTGTCCTGTCTCAAATTACGATGCTGATTGTCATTTTCAGGCTGCGGACATCCGAGAGCCTGACCATTCGCATACCGTTCAACTCCATGATGTTTTTTGCGATTTCGACTATTGCCGGTTTAACTTTCTTGTTTGCCGGTGGACAGATTGGTTCGCTGGATTTGGCGCATATTCTGCTTTACGGCCTTCTTTTCCAAATCGTCTCAGTGCTGTCAAATCAAATTATTCTCTATGTCTATGTAAGAATTCTCGGCCAACACAAGAATTTTTTCTCGATTGATACGCTTTGGGATTTTTCCCTGACGTTTCTCGTATTTCCGCTGGCGATTGCCTTATACATTTCAGAAACCTATATCGGCTTGAGTGCATTACTGCTCCTCGGGATTCCGTTTTTCACTATGACCGCCATCATGCGGATGTACAATAATTCGGAGAAAGTCAACAGCGACCTGAAGAAAGCGGGAGAGATCGGCCATCAACTGGCAGACCGTTTATCTACGGATGAAGTGCTGGACCAATTCGTCATCCAGGTGTCCGATCTTTTCCAGGTCGATTACGCCTATGTAATCGATTACCGGAACGGAAAACTTTTGATGCTGCGGATGTTTGAGCATAACGAATTCCAAGCGCTGAATGTTGAACCCGTCCATTACAATAAAGGAATTGCAGGAAATGTCATCATACATAATACTTCCTTTATTTATTCCAACAGAGCGCAGTGGAAAGATATCACGGCCGGCTATATTCCGAAGGATACGGAGAGCCTGATGGCAACACCGATTTCTCGTAACAATAAAATCGAAGGCGTCCTGGTGCTCGCGTCGACCCAGAAGCACGCTTTCGTCAATCACCAATTGCAGATTCTGGACATCCTCAGTACTTATTTCGCGGTATCATTGGAAAAAGCTGCTTTGATCCAAAAAGCCATTGCGAAAAGTGAGCGCTGCGGATTGACCAAACTCTATAATTACCGTTACCTTGATGAAGCACTAGAAAAAAGCATGGTGAAAGTCAATAGCGGGGAATTGCGAAACCTTTCCGTGGTCATGATGGATATTGACCGCTTCAAAGGGATCAACGATAAATACGGCCACCAGAGCGGCAATGAAATTCTAATCACGCTGGCCGGTATGCTGACGGATATCGTTGGCAAAGAAGGCACCGTTGCCCGCTACGGCGGAGAAGAATTTGTGCTCTTGCTGCCAAACTACAGCAAAGAGCTCGCACTGCTGTTTGCAGAAAATATCCGTAAGCAAATCGAAAAGTCCGAATTTATGATCCAAAGCGACCTCGACGAAGACCGGGGAATAATACCTATCAAAATAACGATGAGCATCGGAGTTTCATCCGCACCGGATGACAGTGACGATGGCATGGCAATGATCCGCAACGCTGACCGAGCGCTCTACATCGGCGCAAAACAGGCGGGGCGCAATAAAGTCGCTGCCTATACAAAATAAGACTGCAAGCCGGATTCCATTCCGGCTTTGTAGTCTTTTTTACTATATAAAAATATAATTTGTTAATTATTTAGGAATAAAAACAGAATAATCTGCAAAAAAATAGTGCAGAAACCTAATATAAGTGTAATAATGTTAGTAATTAGGTTTTGCATCATAAGAAAGCCTTAGTTGTCATTATTAGGTTTTAAATTACTATAATTATCAGTGGGGGGCTCGGCATGAAGAAATGCTGGAACAGCAATGAAAAAGGATTAACTTTAGTCGAAGTACTGGCAGCCTTAGTTATTCTGGGTATCTTGTTTGTCGGCATCATGACGATTTTCCCGCAGATGACATTGTTTAATGAGAAAACAGAAGCAAAGCTGGACACCATGAATTTGGCGAGGCAGGAGATGGCTGTGATTACAGCGCAGGATAACTGGAACAGGCAACTTGTTACCGGAATCGACACTGCATCCTCAGTCTTGCCTGATTTTTTGCCACCATCGGAAATTGTGGGTGTGATGGTCGACCCGTCTTTAGATTATACAGAGGAATCTGACAATGGAGTTTACAAGCGTTTTCGTAAAATAGATGGTTATTTATACGAAGCAGATATTTACCTGGTTTGTGAAGAATTCCTTAATCCTGAAATGATCGGCGAAGAAGCACCGCCTCCAGACAGCTGCGAAAAAGCGGACAGCATAAAATTATATAAAGTCCATTTAAAGCTTTACCAGGAGAAAACCCCGGGCAGTAACACTTATCGATTGAGCAGCGAGACTTTCTCCTATCTTAGCTATAAGACGATTAAGGAAGCTGCACCTGTTAGTGGAGGTGGGTAAGGTGAAACTGAATGAGAAAGGTATAAGCCTGGTGGAATTGATTGCCGGCTTGGCGCTGGTTTCTGTAATCGCGGTTATTGCCTGGACGACAATATCAATTGGAATGCAGCATGGAGCTTCCGAAACCAACAAAACAATTATGCAACAGGAAATGAATCTGATGGTGAGCAGCTTGATGGCGGCCCATAGAGGCAATGAAAAATACAGCATTATATTTGAAGATGATCATTTGAAAATTGATTCGTGTGATATTTCAAATGTTTGTGAGGTCCGAGAAATTGCGGGGGAATATGATTTTTCCGGAAGCATAGTCAACGGAAGCCCACCGATCGATACTTCTACCGGAACCTCAATAAAATTTGAAGATTTGGCACCAAAGGAAGAGCATACCGAAATCACCTTGAATATAACAGATCTGAACAATCCGAATAGAACTTTGACAATTGATACCACATTGTCGAGATTGTTGACTAGTCAGAACTGAAGGGAGCAATGATGATGAAGCATATTAAAAATCAGCAGGGTTATGCGCTTCTAGTTGTATTATTAATGGTTGTACTTTTCCTGGGATTATCCGCAACTTTTATGGCAGGTTCACTCAGTAATGCAAAGCAGGAACAAACGGTTGACGCGTCCAATCAGGCAGTTGCATCAGCTGAAATGGGTGTGAAGTATCATTCAGCGGATCTTCAGCGTGAGATTGGAATAATTAAATCTGAGATCATTGAAATGACGCAGGATGAAATAAAAACTCTGGTTAAATGTTTTAATGATGGAGAGATAGCTTGTGACACACAAGAAGAGCTTACTAATTTGGAAAAACAAATAGATAATGATATGAAAGAAGCATATATTGAGAAAATACGAGCGAAAGTAACTTCACTAATAGGGTTAGAAAATGTACCATTCCCTGCGGAAGAAGCAAAGTATAAAGTAACTAATACTGAATTTATAGAGAAAAATGCTATTGGTGACGATATTACTCAAACACCTCCTTTATATGATGACATTAGATTATTGGAGATCAAACTTACTCTTTCAGGAAAATCAAGTGAATCAACTAAAGACTTAAAAGGTATATTTAATGTAGAAGTTCCACTTACTTTTCTTTCTGCTGAAAATAAATTAACTGTAGAAACGATTACAAAGTCAGTGGATTTAGTTTACGAGAATATCTTTAATGAGGATTTGCCAACGACCACCTGCGAATCTATAAAAGATATAATTCTTGCAGGTGGTACTCCCACGACATTTGAGTGTTTAATGGGGTCTACTGATTTAGTGAAAGAGTTTGCTGATTTGTTAAAAAACAACCAGTTAGATCCGACAGACTTCACAGTTTACACACCAAACTTCAAAACAAATGTTTGTGAGGACAAGAATAATTGCAACACAGCAGATATTGGGGGAGTAACTGTTGTTGTTAATGCTGGTGCGGATGGATTAATGGGTAGTAATGGCAATATGAATAGCTTCAATAATGCCAACCTAATAATTAATGGTCATCTTATAGTGGACCAATTCCAAAACCCTGGAGTACAAGGTGATTCACAGACAATAATTGTCAGAGAATTGACTGTAAACAAACTAATGCACGGATTAGGGTTAGAAAATACGAACCTTTTAATACTTGGGAAAGAGATTGTTACAGATCCTCCAAGCAGCACTATGTACTTTCAAGATAAAGTAACAATAGGTGACAATGGACGGGTTTGTTTTGACCTGGATCGTATAACAGTATCAGATTGGATGGATTTTCAAAATAAAGTGGAATTTAAAAACAATAACACAACAGGTCAAATTATTTACTATACCAATAACCTTGCCGCCAATAAGTTTGTTTTGCCAGAATTTGGAGAATTAACTTCTGCGGAGAGAACAAAATTATATGTGCAGGGTTATGACAACTATACAAATTTCCTTAGCAGCTGCGGTGTTAATGTTTCCCAAGATATAGATGAAATTACCGATATTCCAGTTCCGTACGTTATTGACCCAGACTTCGATCTAGACGTCGAATACTGATACAGAAACAGAAACGAACGACTAAAGGGGGATTCACATATGGTCCAGATATTAATCACCGTCATGGTGGCGGCAATCATCTTGCCGCTCGCCTTTTACCAATTCAAAGGTACGCCGCTGCCGAAGCGGATGCTGATAGCGGGTTCAATTGTTGCCGCAGCGTTCCTGTCCGCTTTTCTTCAATTTCTTGATTTCGCTTTTTATGTGCCGATCCTTGCCATTGTGGCGATTTCGATGATCGGGGCAATCGTTTACGCGAAAATCGATGAAATGGAAAAAACGAAGAAACGTCGCATAGCAGACGAGAGAAAACAAAAGCAGCAGTCGACAGTTCCGGTAGAGACAGGTTCTATAGAAGAAACTGCACCCGCTGCTGAACCGGAAAAATCTTTATATGATGAAAAAGAGCCGAAGAAAAAATCATTTGCCATGCAGACAATCGGCGTGAGCGGGGAGGAACGGTAAGTTGGATAATCAAGTATTTGGTAAAACCCTATTAACAATCTCTACTTCCGCTCTTCTTGTGTTTGGCATTGCCAACGCCGGCTCTTTTGCTGCAGATAAATGGCTGTTCCCGGTGCAGGAGTTCGGGAGCAATACATATATCGGAACGACGGATGTGTCGAATATGGAATTGACAGAGGCGCGCATGCTGTTTAGCGGAAAAGTGGAATCGTGGCGTTCGACCGCTGAATTGCTGGTGACGTATCAGGATGCGACCGTATCCTATCCGCTCCAAAATGCGGAAATCCTGCTTGATGAGACAGTGTCCGCAGCTCAAACCGGTACCCAGAACAATTTCGTTTTCCAATTATCGGAAGGTACCACGAGAACTTTTCTGGACCGCCAATTTCCGGTAGCAACTTTTTCAGCCGCCGATGTAACGGCAATCAATGAAAAATTGGAAATCGCGCTGCAATCGGGCCAGCCGATGACCCGCGTCAATATCAGCGATGATACGCTGGGTGTCAGCTATGATACCGTTTCTGAAACGGGCTGGAATCATTCGTTCAGCAGCTCCGGCGCGCAGGATGTTGTCAATGCGTTGAGCAATTATACGATCGAAGCGGGCATGCAGTTTTCATTCCTTGATTTTATCAATGAAATGCAGCCGGCAAATGTAACAGACGAAGATTTGACAGAAATCGCTTCCGCTGTTTATGCAACGGTGTTGAAAACGAATTTCCTGATCGACGAAAGAAGCATCGGAACAGCGGTGCCGACTTCCATTCCGTTGGGCCAGGAAGCGGCGATCAACCGCAGCCTCGGTGTCGATTTTGTATTCACCAATATTAATGAGAATGCATTCACCTTGCAGCTGTCGGCAGACGCATCCCGCCTCGATGCAAAATTATCCGGTATGCCGTTTGTCCACACCTACGAAATCATCACGGGCAGTGAACAAAAGCTTGAGCCACGGCTCATCCGCCAGTTCAGCGCTTTTGTGACTTCCGGCAAAGTGGTCGATGAAGAAGGCAGTGACGGCGTACTGGTCGAAGTATCGCGCAGCGTCAATTCGGATGGCAAAGAACTGTCAGTGGAATCCGTTTCCACCGATTTCTATCCGCCTGTTCACCGCATTGAAGTGTATCCGCTGACAAAAGCGGCAGCTCCTGAAGGCACGACCAATCCGGACGGTACAATTACTAACCCCGACGGCACGGTGACGAATCCCGATGGTACTATAACGAACCCGGATGGAACGGTGACAAACCCAGACGGCACAATAACGAATCCGGACGGCACAGTGAGCAATCCGGTAGATGAAGATCCGGTAATCGATTCCGATTTGGATGGCATACCGGATGATGAAGAACAAGATCCAGACTATGATAAAGGTGGAACTCAGATTGATCCTTAACCGTTATGAAGGGGGTGGAACTTTGGCAGTCAGAAGAAAGAAACTTGGCGATTTATTGGTCGAACAGGGCTTATTGACCGAAGAAGAATTGCTCGGCGTACTCGAAGGCAAGCAAAGCGACCAGAAAATCGGAGATGCCCTGCTGCAAAAAGGGATCATCACCGAGCAGCAATTGATCGAAACGCTGGAAGTGCAGCTCGGCATTCCGCACGTTACGCTTTACCGCTATCCGTTCGACCCGAAATTATTCAATATGGTACCCAAAGAAGTCGCGAAGCGGAAGATGCTTGTTCCGCTGAAGCGTGAAAATAATATCCTGTATATCGCGATGACCGATCCGATGGATATCATCACCATCGACGATCTGCGCCTGACGACCGGCTTTAACATCGAGCCGGCCATTGCGTCAAAAGAAGATATTTTAAAAACCATCGCGAAGTATTACGATGAAGAGTCGTACGATGATCTGCTCGACGAATTGCCGGAAGTGACAAAAGAGCAGCAGGAAGAACTGAACGACCTGGATGCACCGATTGTCCGCCTCGTCAATCAGATCCTGTCGACCGCCGTTTCGCAAAAAGCGAGTGACGTCCATTTCGATCCGCAGGAAAATAAAGTATTGGTGCGTTACCGCATTGACGGCTCGCTGCGCACTGAACGCACGTTGCCGAAAACGATGCAGCAGATGGTGACGGCGCGCATCAAGATTTTGGCGAATCTCGACATTACGGAAAACCGCATCCCGCAAGATGGCCGGATCAAGACGAATGTCGACTTCCGCGCGATTGATTTGCGCGTGTCTTCCTTGCCAACCGTTTTCGGTGAAAAAATCGTTATGCGAATTCTTGATTTGAGCGCAAATCTGACGGATATTTCAAAACTCGGTTTCAATGACACAAATATGGAACGGTTCCTGAAAGAAATCGAAAAGCCGAACGGCATCGTGCTGATTTCCGGTCCGACCGGTTCCGGTAAATCATCGACGCTTTATGCGGCGCTCAATAAACTCAATAGCGAAGAAGTCAACATCATCACCGTTGAAGATCCGGTGGAGTATCAGCTGGAAGGCATCAACCAGATCCAGGTGAATTCGAATGTCGGCTTGACATTCGCCGCCGGCTTGCGTTCCATCCTCCGGCAGGATCCCGATATCGTCATGGTCGGAGAAATCCGCGACAAAGAAACGGCCGATATTTCCATCCGCGCCAGTTTGACGGGGCATCTTGTTTTGAGCACGATTCACACGAACGATTCAATCGCGTCCATTACCCGTTTGATGGATATGGGCATCGAGCCGTTTCTCGTCACGGCCTCGTTGAACGCGGTCGTCGCACAGCGGCTGATCCGCAAAGTGTGCCGCGATTGCAAGTCAATTGAACAAGCGACAATCCGTGAACAGGAAATCTTCGAAAAACGCGGCCTGACAATCGATGTCGTCATGCGCGGCAAAGGCTGTCCGCAATGCAATATGACGGGTTATCGCGGCCGGATGGCCATTCACGAAGTGCTGATTGTCGATGAAGACATTAAAAACGTCATCAACCGCAACGGCACTGCAGCCGAAATTCGTGAAATCGCTGTGAAAAATAAAACCATCTTCCTGATCGATGACGGATTATTAAAAGTGAAGGAGGGCATGACCACCACGGAAGAAGTTCTCCGCGTTGCGATTGCAGAATAGACTATGCCGACAACTACAACGTTTATCGATAAAGTTTTGATTGCAGCCAAGGAATTGAATGTTTCCGATATTCATTTGACGACCGGCATCCCGCCGGTATTCCGGATGCACGGCACATTGCGCCGCTTTGGCGAAGAGAATATGACCCCGGAACATTCGGAAGCGATCGGCAAAGCCATCATGCCCGACTCGTTATGGGACATATTTCTCGAAAAAGGCGAAATGGATTATTCCTACGCCATTGCCGGCATCGGGCGTTACCGCGTTAACTCATTTCACCAGCGGGGCTCCATCTCGCACGCATTCCGTGCCATTCCGACAGAAGTGCCGACTGTCGATGATTTGAAAATGCCGCAGATTTTGAAGAAACTGGCGGAAATACATCAAGGGCTGATTCTCGTGACCGGTCCGACTGGTTCTGGAAAATCCACAACTTTGGCGGCAATGATCCGACATATCAATGAAGAAAGTACGAAACATATTATTACGCTGGAAGATCCGATTGAATATTTGCATCGTCACGGGACCTCAGTCATTGACCAGCGTGAAGTCGGTTTCGATACGAAATCCTTCGCCAACGGATTGCGCGCCGCGTTGCGCCAGGATCCCGATGTCATTCTGGTTGGTGAGATGCGCGATCTGGAAACAATCATGACCGCCATCACCGCTGCTGAAACCGGGCATTTGGTGATGGGCACGCTGCATACGTCGAGCGCCGCCACGACAATCGAGCGGATCATCGACGTGTTCCCGCCGGAACAGCAATCGCAGGTTCGTACGCAACTCGGCGGCATTTTGAAAGCCGTCGTGGCACAGCGATTATTGCCGACAGCTGACGGCAAAGGACGCATCGCTGCCACCGAAATCATGATCTCCAATCCGGCGGTCGCCAACTTGATCCGCACTGAAAAAGTGCACCAGATTCCAAACGTCATCCTGACAAACCGCGCCGCCGGCATGCACATGATGTCGACCTCGGTTCAGGAACTTCTCAGCCAGGGCAAAATAACCCGCCAGATTGCTCAGCCTTTCCTGGAAGGAGAGGAGTAAAATGGCACGTTTTAAATATGAAGGAAGAGACCGCAAACGGGTGCGCGCAGGCGTCGTCGTTGCCGGCAACCGCCGGGAAGCGGTCGAAAAGCTGCGTGATGAAGGCGTGCGCGTCATTGAAATCCGTGAAATCGCCGCAACCGCACTGCAAAAAGATATCGTCATCGGCAACCCGGTCAAACGCGATCAGTTCATCATGTTCCTGCGCCAGTTTTCCACTTTGATGCGCGCAGGGGTTACGATTGTCGATTCCGTCAAGATCCTGTCGCAGCAAGTCGAATCGAAACCGCTGCGGAAAACGTTGGTCAGCATCGATGAAGATCTGCGCAAAGGGAATTCGCTGTCGGACTCGCTTCGCAAGCACCCGAAAATTTTCGAACCGCTGACGATCAACTTGATCAAAGCCGGGGAGTTGTCGGGGAATATCGATGAGTCGCTCGACCGTCTCGCGACTTATTATGATAAAGCCTATCAGACCCGGCAAAAAGTGAAGTCGGCCATGTCCTATCCGTTGGTAGTAGGATTTTTGGCCATCGGAGTCGTTATTTTCCTCCTATCTTCCATCGTACCGATGTTCGCTGACATGTTCGAAGGCTTTGGCGGTGAATTGCCGATGCTGACGCAGCTGGTGATGATGGCCAGTGATTTGACCGTTCAATACTGGTATTTGCTTGTATTGGTCGGGGTGGGCATTGCGATGGCGCTTTGGATGATGAAACGCAACGAGCAAGGGAAATTCATCCTCGATACTCTCTTGCTGAAAATGCCGATTTTCGGCCGCATCCTGAAGAAATCGGCATTGGCCCGGCTGACCAGAACCTTGAGTTCGCTGTTTTCCAGTTCTGTGCCGATTCTCCAGGCCTTGACGATGGTCGAAAAAGTGGTCGGCAACGCCGTCATGTCAAAAGTCATCATCGCATCGCGCGATAACCTTGAACGCGGCGGTTCGCTGACCGATCCCATGCGTGACCATTGGGCCTTTCCTCCATTGATCCCACATATGATCCTGATCGGGGAACAAACCGGTTCCCTCGACCATATGCTCGATAAAGTGGCCGACTTTTACGAGAAAGAAGTGGAAGCGGAAACCGACCGTTTAAAGGCATTGATAGAACCATTGATGATTGTCGTTTTGGCAGCGCTTGTAGGGACTATAGTCATGTCAATTATGCTTCCTATGTTTGAAATGTTTCAAAATATTGACAACATGTAGTTCGAATTTGCTGAAAAAAATTAAAAAATTGTAAAAATATCGAAAAAATGACTTGTGTTATCTTTGACTATTGCTATACTTAAGGTGTACCCGAAAGTACTAAAAAATTAGGATAAAGGGAGGAAATGAAATTGAAAAAATTTATGCAAAAGAAGTTGAAAAATGAAAAAGGTATGACGTTGATCGAGCTTTTGGCAGTAATCGTGATTTTGGCGATTATCGCAGCAATCGCGATTCCGGCGATTGGGAATATTATTGAGAATAGTCGAGTTGGAGCAGTCAAATCCGACTACATTAACGCACTTGCTGCAACTGATTTATATTTGCTTGATTATCCAGCAGATACTACAGTTACGTTAGAGAATTTGACTGGTACTGATGATGCTGGAGATCCAATAGAAGTATATTTAAGTGACACAGGCTCTTTAGATTTATTTACCTATTTACCTGCTAGTAAAACCTTTACTGGTGAAGCTACAGCAAATAACGTTACTTTAGATGCAGCTGCTGGAACATCAAAAGGAGATATTAGCGGAATTGCTAATAGTGCTGAAGCAGGACCTTATGGAACAGTTACTTTAGGTAGATAATCGATAAGTTTCAAGTTATAATATTTTTTAATATTTTCATCATTTTTTTAGGAGCTGATCAAATGGCCTTATCGTTTTTATCGAGAAGAACGCGCGTTGCGACCATTACAATAGAACAAGATGCAATTCGCCATGTCGATTTGAAATCGGTCGATCCGCTTCAATTGAGCCTTGCCGAGGAGTATCCACTCCCGGCGGGTGTTATTGAAGACGGCAAGATCGTCAATTTCGAAGAGCTCGGCTCGGTGCTCGATAAGGCTGTCAATCAGTGGGGACTCTCCAAAAAGTCAGTCCGGTTCCTCGCCCCTGACGAATTTGTTATTATCCGCAAAGTACCTTACCCCGAAGATGTTGCAGTTGATGAACTGAAAGGCCATTTCTTCATCGAAATCGGCTCAACGCTTTATCTGCCGTTTGAAGATCCCGTTTTCGATGTGGTGCCTTACCACGCCGAATCGGACACGCCGGAAGCGATCATTATTGCGTCAAAAGAATCGATTGTACATGATTTCGAACGGGCATTCAGCGATTCGAAGCTGGTGCCGGTCGTTGCCGATATTACACCGCTCGCGTTATACCGCCTGGCTTACCTGCAGCATGACATCAGCGATGAAGACCATATCATGCTGATCGACTGGAACGGCTCGAAAATGACGGTGTCGATTTTCCATGAACATTTCCCGTTGTTCATGCGGCCGGTGGATCTGTCGGAATCTGGTTCAATTGCCGGTGATACCTCAGCATTAATGGACGTCATCATCAATGAAACCGAAAAACTCGCAAACTTCTATCGTTATAATATGAATGAAGGCGAAAGCGGCATCACGAAAATTATCTGCAACGGTGAATTTGACGAATGGTACACGTTCCAAGCCCGTTTTGAAGGGCGCTTTTCAATCCCGGTAACACCGATTGTCCTGAAACCCATCACTACCGAACACGGCGACAGCGTCTCCGGACGTTTCAACCGTGCCATCGGTCTTGCGCTGAAAGAGGTGTGACCCTATGTTAGTTGATATTAATTTATTGCCGCAGAAGGAGCGGGACCGTCCTGCGATCCTTATTGCGGCGCTTTCAATTTTACTGCTGGGCCTCGTCGTCTGGGCAGGGCTATACTTTATGGCGAAAGCCGAAACTTCGGAACAGGCGGTATTGGCTGCTCAAAGCGCCGAATTGACCCTGCAGCAGGAAGCCATCCGGGCACAGTTGGAAGCGACCGCCGGCATGAACGAAGAACAGCAATTACAGGCAACCGTCGATTGGGCGGAGAGCTATCAATACGATACAATTCCGTTATTGGAGGAACTTGCTGCCTTACTGCCGGAACGCGGATTCTTTGATCAAATCAGTTTCGCTGAACCGAATACGGCAAGTTTGACCGTCCAATTTGATGCCACCCGCGACGCTGCCTATTATCTGGCGCAGCTGAAAGGTTCAGATCTTCTGGATTTTGCTTCACTCGACAACGTGTCCAGTGAATCAAGCACGCTGACTGAAGAAGAGGAAGCATCAGAAGAAGATACAATTGAAATGCCGAGGTATATGGCAACTTACACATTGGTGTTCGTCGATGACCGCCTGCCGGTGCTTGACGCTGAAGGCAATATTGTCGAAACGCCTGTAGAAGAAACGCCGGCCGTTGACACCGATGATGATGTTGAAGTGGACGCAGATGTGGATATTGAAATCATCGAAGAGCCGGAAACCACTCCTGATGAAGAGGAGGGTGAGCCAAATGAGTAGTATGACAAAAAAACAAAAAGAACAAGGTTTGATTGCCATTGCAATCGTTTTCCTGTTGGCCATCAGCGCCTATGCCTGGTTCCTCGTTTATACACCGGCCAAAGAAGCGCGGATCGCTGCGGAACAAACGTTTAAATCCGAACGTGAAGTGCTGATGGCGTTGCAAGAACAGGTGAAGGCTTTACCGGAAGAAGAACGGGTCTCAACGAGCGAATTGCAGCAGCGCGTTTCAGTCGAACCGTTGACGGAATTGATCGTGCTGCAATTGGAACAGGCCGAACTCTTGTCGCGTTCGCAGGTGCAGTCAATAGGCATCTCGGAAGCGCCGCTGCAATTGCTGACGCCAGTGGAAGGCATTGAAAATGTACAAAAAGTGCAAACGACCGTTTCTTTTGAAACAGACGATTATGCCGGCATCACGCGTTTTATCAAGGAAATCGAAGCGATGAAACGGATTCTGATCATCGATTCGATCAATTTCTCTTCAAACGGTGAAGTGACAACCGTAGAGGCTGAAGATGATGTATTGGATGTAACGTTAAGCTTTTCCGCATTCTTCCGACCGGATCTCATCGCGTTGGCTGATACCTTGCCGAAAGTCGATGCGCCGCCGCCGGCCAATAAAATCGATCCAATGCCAAGAAACGATGGCACGGAATTCGCAACTGCTGAAGAAGATGAGGAAACAGACATTGATGTGGACGTCGATGTTGATATCGATGTCGATGAAGATGTCGCTTCCGCCGGGTCCAATGACCAGGTGGCCGGCACACAGACAGCTGCTTTCCATAAAGTGGTCAGAGGCGATACGCTGTATAATATTTCTGAGAAATATTATGGAGACCGCAGCGGTGTCGAAGCGATTCGAAAAGCCAATAATATGACGGATTATATCGTAAAAACCGGGACGACGTTAACACTCCCTGAAAAACCTTGAAAGGAGAAATCATTGTGATTTCTCCTTTTTTTCTCTAATTTTTATCGACTATATAAGTTGAAGTCTTAACCGATATTCCGCAAAACAGCTTCGCTTGCCTGGGGGCTTGCGCTGAGCTAACTCGGTCTCGTTGCACTTCGCCCGAGTGGATCTCAGCACTTCGCTTGGTCCCCATGGCGTCTTCGCTGTTTTGCTCCATATCTCAGATACTCTCTCAGGTAAAGCTTATATCCCAGCGCCGAAGCGTTTATTATGCTTATTCTATAGTTCAACCTATATAAATTTCTAATGTGATGAGGGAAACCATGATAATTACTTATACAGCATTCTTTTATCTTTTCGGCTTGGTATTCGGCTCGTTCTTCAATGTTGTCGGGCTTCGTGTTCCCAAAAAGGAATCGATCGCCTTTCCGCCGTCGCATTGCACCAGCTGCGACCGGCGCCTGACCGCGCTTGATCTTGTGCCGGTATTGTCGTTCCTGTTCTTGCGTGGGCGCTGCCGCGGCTGCGGTGACAGGATCCACTGGGTTTATCCGTTGATGGAAGCAGTCACCGCCGGGTTGTTCGCTTTTGCGTTCTGGCATTTCGGCTTCACGCCGGAACTGATTGTCGCGATTCTGTTTGTGTCGATGCTCGTCATCATCACGGTGTCAGACATCGCCTATATGCTCATTCCGGATAAAGTGCTGTTGCCATTCGGCATTGCGCTGCTCGGACTGCGAGTTTTTGTGCCGCTGGATCCGTGGTGGGACAGTCTGCTCGGTGCGGCTGCCGGATTCCTGATTTTATTGCTCATCTCAATCGTATCGAAAGGCGGCATGGGTGGCGGTGACATCAAATTATTCTTCGTCATCGGGCTGGTGCTCGGTACGGGCGGCACGCTGATGACCTTATTCTTCGCCTCGTTGATTGGCTCGATTGTCGGCATCATCATCCTGCGCGTCAATGGCCAAGGCCGCAAAACGCCGATTCCATTCGGCCCGTCAATCGCTGCCGGAGCGTTGGTCGTTTATTTCTTCGGCGAACCGATCTTAAATTGGTATATGACCCTTTGGACATAAGAAAACTCCCTGAAGAGGATGATTCTTCAGGGAGTTTTTATATGGAATAAATTCTAGATGAAGAGAATGGGAAGCCAATACAAATGAAGTCCGAGAATCATGATGTAAATGGCATTTGCGCCAATGAACGTATAGCGCCATACGTTTTTGCGGATACCGGCGAAAGTGGTGAACAACAGGCCGAACAAGCAAAGCGACAAAAATAGCTTGATGCCAAGAATCGTAAACGGCGCAAATGAAGCCAGCAGCGGATTGCCTTCCGTGACAATGCCGCGGGTCAATCCAAGATATGTCAGGATGCCATCCAGCCCGTTCAATATGATCAACAGCCATATATATTTTTTTAACGGTGTTTTTTGTTGGGGAATAGTCACGCCTGCACCTCTTTTCGCGGGTGGGATGTAAAGTTCTGCTCCGTTATCAATTATCTGTCGAAAAAACTAATTTTTGTTATATATTTGACATACCCGCGACGAGGAAGAGATACTCATGAAAAATTATCCATTATTTTTAGATAAAAAAATAAAGCCGACGCAGAAACGACTGCGCCGGCTTTATTAGCATTCAAATATAATTTTTTACTGATTATAATGCAACGGTGAACCAGGCCCGAGATCGAGACCCAGCAGCATCCAGACAATCAGCATGATCGACCACACAATCGCGAATACGATCGAGTAGGGGAACATGACCGAAATCAGTGTACCGATGCCCATTTTCTTATCGTATTTCTGTGCAAACGCGATGATGATTGCGAAATACGTCATCAACGGCGAAATAATGTTCGTCGTCGAGTCGGCGATGCGGTAAGCCATCTGCGTCAATTCCGGAGAATAGCCGAGATACATCATGATCGGCACAAATACCGGTGCCATCATCGCCCATTTGGCGGACGCACTGCCGATGAACAGGTTGATGATCCCTGTGACGAAGATGAAGCCGAGAATCAACGGGATGCCCGTGAGGTTTGCACCTTCAAGGAATTGAGCACCGTAGACACCGATGACCATTCCCATATTTGATTCAGTGAAATAAGCAACGAATTGTCCGGCGGTGAACGCCAGTACGATGAACATCCCCATAGCGGCCATCGTATCACTCAACTGGTTCGCAACATCTTTATCGTTCTTGATGTTTTTCGTTGCGATTCCGTAGAACAGGCCGGGAATAAAGAATAGGATCGTGATGATCGGAACGAGTGACGACATAAATGGCGATTGAACAATGCCGCCGTCTTCACCGCGCAATGCACCGCTTTCGGGAACAATCAGGAAAGCAAATGCAGCAGCAGCGACTAAAAATGACACTAAAGCCCAAATCATGCCTTTCTTTTCTTCAGCCGTAATGCCCGTCAACTCTTCACGATATTCACCTTTGTATTCACCAAGGCGGGGCTCGACAATTTTTTCAGTGACAAAAGCACCTGCGAACGTCAGGACGAAAACGGAAGCGATAATGAAGTAATAGTTCATCGCAATGTTCATGCCTTCCGCATACGTTGGATCGATGATCGCTGCAGCGGCGATTGTCAGGTTCCCGAGCATCGGGTCTGTCGCCGACAGCAGCAGGTTTGCGCTGAATCCGCCGGAAACACCGGCAAATGCAGCAGCCAGACCTGCGAGTGGATGGCGTCCAAGCGCAGCGAAGATCAATGCACCAAGTGGTGGCAGAACAACGTATCCTGCGTCAGAAGCAACACTCGACATGATACCGGCAAATACAAGGCCGGCGGTAATCAGGACGCGGGGAACGGACAGGACGAACCCGCGCAGCATTGCGCTGATCAAGCCTGTGCGTTCCGCGATTCCGATACCCAGCATTGTCGCAAGAACAACGCCGAGCGGTGCGAATCCGATGAAGTTATCGACCATGCTGGTGAAGATATACTGGATACCTTCCGCATTCAATAAGTTTTTAACTTCGACCATTTCGCCTGGCTGGCCGGGATGTTCCACTGCGACACCAAATTTTGAAATGATGGCGGACAGCACCAGCACAAGCAGTGCCAGAAGGGCGAACAAAGTCACCGGGTGGGGCAATTTATTGCCTGCAAATTCGATTCCATCCAAAAACTTCTGGAAGAACCCTTTTCGCTTTTTCTCCATTTCAACAACCTCTTTTCAAAATAAAAACTTCCTATTCATTATTTTGGAATAGGAAATCTTCAGAATTTAGAATCCGCTTTCATTGTAATTGATTCTGAAACAGTAATAAAGCCTTTTGAAGAAGTACTAATAATGGCAAAATTGAATCGAATTTTAATATTTTGATATTGTAATTCGCCGAATAATGAAAACGCTTTCGCTGAAGAATTCTGTGAGCTGCAAAATTTCATATTCGAATCCAGCAATGCCGCGGCATTTATTTTTGGGGCGCTGCGAAATCTCATTTTTGAACCGTGCATAGCGTGCAAAAGCTGTTTTTCGCAGTTTGCAACGAGATTCGGCCGGGTGCTATTGTTAGTGAAAAGGAGGCGTTACCATGATTTTCAAAGCCATTCAGCCCAACGATTCTAGAGGATTAACAGCGGCGTTGCGCCAGTCCATGACGGGGAGCTGTGCCGTATGTTGAACGAACAGGCTTTGATGATCCGTGACGTCCATACAGCGGACCGCCCGCGCGAACGGTTGGTCAACCAGGGAGCGGTGAGCCTGTCGAACCAGGAGTTGATCGCCATTATGCTGCGCACCGGCACAAAGCAGGAGTCTGTCCTGCATCTGGCCAATCGGGTGCTGCACCATTTTGAACAGATCCAGCAACTGAAAGACGCCAGCATCGAAGAGCTCACCTCGATCAATGGCATCGGCCAGGCAAAAGCGGTGCAATTGATGGCTGCGGTGGAACTCGGCAGGCGCCTGTCGTCCAAACAGACGGATGCGAAATACACCATCCGGTCTCCAAAAGACGCCGCCGCGTTTCTGATGGCGGACATGACTTCACTCAAACAAGAACATTTTGTTGTTCTTTTTCTCAATATAAAAAATCAGGTGATGCACCGGCAGACCATTTTTGTAGGCAGTTTGAACGCCAGCATCGTCCATCCGCGCGAAATTTTCAGGGAAGCCGTGCGCCGTTCGGCTGCTTCGATCGTCTGCGCGCACAATCACCCATCCGGCAATCCGGCGCCGTCACCCGAAGATATCGCTGTCACGAAGCGGCTGATGGAAGCCGGAAGCATCGTCGGCATTGAGCTTTTGGATCACATCATCATCGGGGACCATCAATTCATTTCTTTAAATGAAAAGGGATATATGTAGCACTGTTACTTTCTTTACTTTTCAGCTATAATAAGTAGTATTGTGTAAACTCTATGGCTTATTGGCATATAAAGAAGGGAAGATTTGACGTGTTTGGAATGGGATCAAAAGATGTAGGAATTGATTTAGGAACTGCTAACACATTAGTATTTATTAAAAATAAAGGGATTGTTCTGAGAGAACCGTCCGTTGTGGCAAAAAATACGCAAACAGGTGAAATCGTCGCAGTCGGCAACGACGCACGCAATATGATCGGACGTACACCGGGCTCGATCGTGGCAATCCGCCCGATGCGCGATGGCGTTATCGCGGATTACGATACAACAACTGCAATGATTCAATATTATATGAAGGAAGCGATGAAAAAAGTCGGCGGCTCGATGAAAAAGCCGAACGTCATGATTTGTGTTCCTTTCGGCATCACAAGTGTCGAGCAGCGTGCCATCATCGATGCATCCCGCCAGGCGGGCGCTCGCGAAGCCTTTACGATTGAAGAGCCTTTTGCAGCGGCAATCGGCGCAAGCCTTCCTGTCTGGGAACCTATGGGCAGCATGGTCGTCGATATTGGTGGAGGCACAACGGAAGTTGCGGTCATTTCACTTGGCGGCATCGTGACAAGCGAATCCATCCGTGTGGCTGGTGATGCAATGGACCAGGCCATCACGCAATATATCCGCAAAACGTATAACCTGACAATCGGGGAACGGACGTCTGAAGCCATCAAAATGGAAATTGGCGCAGCACGTGTTACCACTCCAGAAGAAAAAGCTGTCAAAATGGACATCCGTGGGCGCGACCTGTTGACGGGTCTGCCGAAAACGATTGAAATCTCGTCGGAAGAAATTGCTGAAGCATTGAAGGAATCTGTTCTTGCCATTATTGAAGGTGTTAAGAAAACGCTTGAAACGACTCCACCGGAATTGTCGGCGGATGTGATGGAACGCGGAATTGTCCTTACAGGCGGTGGCGCACTTCTGAAAAATCTCGATAAAGTCATTTCGGACGAAACGCAAATGCCGGTCCTGATTGCTGAAAACCCGCTGGATTGCGTGGCGATCGGTACAGGTAAAGCACTTGACAATATTGATCAAATCCGTCGCATGCAATCAACTAAATAAGGAGGATTGCTGCCATGTCTAAGTTCTTTTCGAACAAGCGGCTGATTCTGTTAATGCTCGGGGTAATCCTACTCGTAGCATTAATTTCCTATTCATTGAGGGATCGCGACAATGTTTCCTTTCCTGAACAAATCATCAAAGACACAGTAGGGGCCGGCCAATCCTTATTTTCCGGTCCTGCGCATTTTGTTACTGACATCTTCGACAACGTGGATTCACTTTTAAATACATACAAGGAAAATCAGCATTTAAAAGGCCGCCTCGAAGAATTTGCAGCTGTGCAGGCGGAGGTTACCGACCTTCGTTCTGAAAATGACCAATTAAAAGATGTCGTCGGCAAAGAAGCCGATTTGCGTGGCTACAACCCGATCCAGGCAACCGTTATTGCACGGAACCCGGATCAATGGGAAGAAAAAATTATTTTGAACCAGGGTGTGTCGGACGGTGTTGAAGTGGACATGGCGGTCATGACGGCACGCGGCTTGATTGGCAAAGTGTCATTGGTCACACCCAACACTTCGACCGTCGAGTTGATCTCAACCCAGAATCCGAATTACCGTGTTTCTGCCATGGTGATCGGTGGCGATGAAGGGGTATTCGGGCTGATTGAAGGCTACGATGCTGAGCGCCGCGAGCTGATGTTGAAGCGAATCGATGCACAAATCGAACTCGAAGTTGGCCAGCAAGTCGTTTCGAGTGGCCTCGGTGGGATATTCCCGAAAGGTCTCATCATCGGTGAAATTACCGAGCTTACGATTGACGAATTCGGTTTGACGCAACTGGCTTACGTCAAACCGGCAGCCGACTTCACCCTATTGAACCACGTGATGATCGCGGACCGCGATATGCCGGGCGACGATGAGGAAGATGCTAACGCGGAGGATGAAGAATCATGATCCGCTATCTTCTGCCGCTGATCGCCCTCGTCCTGTTTTTCCTGGAACCTGTTTTTGGCTTATTTTCCCCGTTGCAGTTTGACGGGGATTATTATTATATTGTGCCACGTTTTTTATTGATGTTTCTCATTTTCGTGACGGTCTATTACAACCCGAAACAAGCGATGATATACGGTTTAATCTTCGGCCTCTTGTATGATGTCTTTTTCATTGATATTATTGGGTTATATGCAGTTTTGTATCCGTTGATGTGTCTGATCGCGGGCTATATCGTGAAGTCGGTGCACCGGAATTTATTGGTTGCGACTCTTGCAACCCTTGTGCTGACAGCGTTTTTTGAGTTTGTGCTGTATTTATTCTTTTCATTTATTTCATTGATTTCGATGCCGGTGGATATTTTCCTGACATCGCGCTTACTGCCGACAATGATCGCGAATTCGCTGTTCCTCGTAATGCTGGGCTGGGCGTTTAAATCGGTGATTGTCGCGCGTTTGCTCGAACGGGAAAACAACAAAGCTTTATAAAATGAAAGCGCAGGTGACGTATTTTTGAAAAATCTTGTCTATATAAGAGGAACGAAAGAAGGCCTTGTGCTGCAGCTCGACGACCAGTGCGCCTATATGGACATGCTGAACGAACTGAAAGCCAAGGTTTCGGACCCTGCGCTTGATGGCAGTGCCGAAGTGCAGCTGCATCTCGGTTACCGCTATTGCACGGAAGCCCAATACAAGGAAGTCGTCGCGACCATCCAAAACAACTCGCATCTGCGGGTGTCGAAGATGCGAAGCGAAGTGATTTCCGTCGAAGAAAGCAATAAACGGATCCACGAACGCCAATCCGAAACTTATGTCGGCATTGTCCGTTCAGGGCAGGTAGTGAAAGCTGAAGGGGATCTCGTCGTCGTCGGCGATGTCAATCCGAATGGCCGCGTCGTGGCCGGCGGCAATATCTATGTGCTGGGACGTTTAAAAGGGATTGCCCATGCCGGCGCAAACGGCAACCGCGAAGCGGTCATTGCTGCGTCGTGGCTGGAAGCAACCCATCTTATGATCGACAATTTAATCGAGACAATGACCGATGAACTGTCGGTGCTGTCTGAACAGCCGGAAATGGAATGTGCGTATATACATAGCAACGGCCAGAACATCATCATTGACCGTCTGCAGGAATTGCGATATATCCGGCCGCAAATTTCAACGTTTAAAGGAGGAAGCTAGTGTGGGAGAAGCAATCGTCATAACATCAGGCAAGGGGGGCGTCGGTAAAACGACGACAACCGCCAATCTCGGCACCGCATTGGCTCTTCAAGGGAAAAAAGTATGCCTCATCGACACCGATATCGGGCTGCGCAATCTGGATGTGATCCTGGGCCTCGAAAACCGCATCATCTACGACCTGGTCGATGTGCTCGAAGGCCGCTGCAAAGTTCATCAGGCGCTCGTCAAAGACAAGCGTTTTGATGACATGCTGTATTTATTGCCAGCCGCTCAGACTGTCGACAAAAACGCCATCAACCCGGAACAGATGAAGGCACTCGTGACAGAACTCAAGAAAGATTACGATTTCGTCATCATCGATTGTCCTGCGGGCATCGAGCAGGGCTATAAAAACGCCGTTGCCGGTGCAGATCGCGCCATCGTCGTCACCACGCCTGAAATTTCAGCCGTGCGCGACGCCGACCGCATCATCGGCCTGCTCGAGCTCGAAGAAAACATCGGACCGCCAAAACTCATCATCAACCGCATCCGCCAGCATCTCATGAAGGCAGGCGAAGCGCTTGATATCAATGAAATCACGACTCATCTGTCAATCGACCTGCTCGGCATCGTAGCCGATGACGAAAGTGTCATCTCCAGCTCGAACCGCGGCGAACCCGTCGTCATGAATCCGGCGAATCCCGCTGCCATGGGCTACCGCAACATCGCGCGCCGCCTTCTCGGCGAATCCGTGCCGCTCATGACCATGGACAAACAAAACGCTGGCATGTTCTCGAAGATCAAAGCGATTTTCGCCAAATAAAACTGAATTTCAACCAGAGACCCTCGCAGAGATTTGCGGGGGTTTTTGCGTATTTTTAGCTTTATGGATTGCAGCAAGCTAAGGGCAGACGTCGGGCAAGATATTATGAAAAGGGGTGCGCGTTGGACATTCAATTGTTGAAAGGGATGGTGTTGTTGGACAGGTTGCCGTTGAGGCATCCGGCGAAAGATCAGATTCTGGGCGAATTAAAGCGTTCGCTGGCGGGAGCAGCCGGCGAGCAGCGGACAGCCGAGTTGCTGGAGCGCGAATTGGATCTTGAAGGTGAATTTAAGATTTTTCGGGGCGTGTGGCTGCCATATTTAGACGGTCTTGCTCAAATTGATGTTTTGGTGATACATGCCAATTTCATGTGCGCGCTCGAAGTGAAGAACATGATCGGCGAATTCCATTTCGATTCGCTCAATTTCCAATTTCACCGCATTGTCGACGGGCGCATGGAAGGCATGCGCAACCCGGAATCGCAGCTCCACCGCGCCGTCAAAGCAGCCGAGAAAGTTTTCGGCCGCAAAGTCCACGGCACCATCGTGCTGTCGAGCCGCTCGGGAAAGGTCGCTGTTCCGCCGAAACTGTATCCGGTCATCGCGCTCGATTACCTGCCATTTCATATTGAGAAAATGGCCGATTCAAATGTGTCGTTCGACCTTGAAGATCTTGAGGGTTTGTTGCGGCGCAGCCGCGGGCATTATGACGGTCCTGACCTTTTGAAGAGGCTTAAGCTGACGAGGGATTCTATGGAGGTGGGGTGAGGTGTTTGGGGTGCCGGCAACGAAAAATTGAGTGGTCTAGACTTAGATGGCGTTGCGAAAATTGTGGATTGGTGTCATCGGATGCTCACGAGTTTGCTTTGCAGGAGTATGCTGTATTATTTGGCAATGAAATTACTACTGAATTTGCGTATTCCTGGCTGGGAGTGAAAGATAAGTATACATTGTATCGAATGCTGGAAAAATCAACCATAAAAATAAATAACCGCGGTAAACGCAGGATTATTGAAAAAAATCACCTTTTAATTGATTATTTCAAGACGATTTATTCCTAAACGCACCCCAAACGGTTTGACCCGCACTCCAAACGAGTTAAGCCGCACCCCAACACGATCAAGCCGCACCCCAGAGCATTCAAGCCGCACCTCAATAAAAAATATGTATAATATTTCCATCTAGAAGACGCTCACTAAGACTCTCAACAGAACGTCCAAGCAGAACTTTCACAAACAATCCATATCTAAAACAACACCAATCCCAATCGATTCAACAATATCTATTGACGCCACGTGCTTCCGCGTGATATTATTTTAATGTTATGTTTGTAGCGCACCGTGCTACAACCGCTCGAATCGGGTACACAAGCATTCGCAGCAATGTGGATCACCTGGATAGGCGAGTCTTAGTCTAAGAGGAGGTGCAAGGATATGTACGCAATTATTGAAACTGGTGGTAAACAGATCAAAGTTGAAGCGGGTCAGGAGATCTACGTTGAGAAATTGAACGGAGAAGCTGGTGACACATTCACATTTGACAAAGTTCTATTTGTAGGTGGAGATGACGCTAAAGTGGGTGTTCCTTTTGTTGAAGGAGCTACTGTTACAGCTAAAGTTGAAAAACACGGCAAACAGAAAAAAATCACTGTCTTCAAATACAAAGCCAAAAAGAACTACCGTAAAAAACAAGGTCACCGTCAACCATACACAAAATTAACTATTGACGCGATCAACCTGTAAGAATGATTCATGTAAAAATTAAAGAGACGTCAGGACGCATTTCTTCTTTCGAAATGTCGGGCCATGCGGACTTTGCGGAACATGGGCAAGACCTGGTTTGTGCCGGAGCGTCAGCTGTTTCATTTGGAGCAGTGAACGCCATTATGGAACTTACCGGAATCGAACCACAAATTTCGCAGACAGAAAGCGGCTATTTACAAGTCGGTTTTCCGGATGACCTCGACGCGGAAACGGATGGACAGGTGCAACTCCTCGTTCGCGGCATGATTGTTTCATTAAAAACGATTGAACAAGACTATGAAGAATATATTAAAATAACCTTCACAGCTTAGGAGGTGGGACAGAATGTTAAGATTAGATCTTCAGTTTTTCGCATCCAAAAAAGGTGTAGGTTCAACGAGAAACGGACGTGACTCAGAATCTAAACGCCTTGGCGCTAAACGTGCAGACGGCCAAGAAGTTACTGGTGGCTCGATTTTATACCGTCAACGCGGTACTAAAGTTTATCCAGGAGAAAACGTTGGACGTGGCGGAGACGATACACTTTTCGCTAAAATCGACGGCGTTGTGCGCTTTGAGCGTTACGGCCGCGACAAGAAAAAAGTGAGCGTTTATCCAGTAGTTGCACAAGAGGCTTAATAAAACGAAAAGGGCTGCTTTTGCAGTCCTTTTTCTTTTTCAGGAATTCCACGCATAAACTTGGTATACTGAAACCACAAGAAAGTTTAGGACGTGAACAAGATGGAGAATCCGGTTACGGTGGCACAAGCGCTTCGGCATGCGCGCCACGATTTCTTGAATGAGCTTCAATTAATTCAAATGAAACTTGATCTTGGGCGTGGGCAGGAAGTGCAATCGATTATTCGATCGTATGCCGAAGCGGCGGTGCAGCTGAACAGGCTGTCAGCTCTTGGGATGCCGGCGACTGAAAACTGGCTGCTGACGGCAGAATGGCGTTTTCCGGAATTCCGTTTTCAATTGGCCTGTCTTGCTGAAACAGGCGCAGGTACAAAAGATGCGGCATTCGCCCAGTGGCTCGAACGTTTTTTCAACGGCCTCGAACCGCAAATGGATGCTGCGGCAGAGTCAAGCTGCCGAACGGAGTTAACCGAACAGCAATCCGTTTTTGAAATCGGATTGGCATTGACCGGACACTGGCACGATATGGAATTGCCGGAGGTCCCGGGTTTATTGGCACGGAAAGAAATTGCAGCAGGCAATACGAAAATTATTGTCAGCGCAAAGATGGAGGGATAATATGTTTGTCGATCACGTAAAAGTTTATGTTAGAGGTGGCGACGGCGGGGATGGCATGGTAGCATTCCGCCGCGAGAAATATGTACCGAACGGCGGACCAGCCGGCGGTGACGGTGGTAAGGGCGCGAATATCGTCTTTATCGTACAAGAAGGATTGCGTACGCTGATGGATTTCCGTTACAAACGGATTTTTAAAGCTGACCGCGGAACACACGGCATGAGCGCCAATAAACACGGTGCGAAAGCGGAAGATTATATCATCGAAGTTCCACCGGGTACAGTGGTAAAAGATGCTGAAACCGGTGAAACGATTGCTGATTTGGTGGAACACGGCCAAACAGCGGTTATCGCTAAAGGCGGACGTGGCGGACGCGGCAACTCACGTTTCGCGACGCCAGCCAACCCGGCTCCTGAGCTTTCCGAAAAAGGCGAGCCAGGCTTTGAGCGCAACGTCATTCTTGAATTGAAAGTTTTGGCTGATGCCGGACTTGTCGGATTCCCGAGTGTCGGAAAATCGACGCTGCTGTCAGTTGTGTCAGCCGCGAAACCAAAAATTGCAGAATATCATTTCACGACGATCGTGCCGAATCTCGGTATGGTTGAAACGGAAGATCAGCGCAGTTTCGCCATGGCAGATTTGCCTGGTTTGATCGAAGGCGCACATCAGGGAATCGGCCTTGGCCATCAATTCCTGCGTCACATCGAACGGACACGCGTCATCATCCATGTGGTCGATATGTCCGCCATGGAAGGCCGCGATCCGTATGAAGATTATGTCACCATCAATGAAGAATTGAAACAATACAATATGCGTTTGACGGAACGTCCGCAATTGATCGTTGCGAACAAAATGGATATGCCGGATTCGGAAGAAAATCTGAAAGAATTCCGCAAGAAATTGCCGGAAGATGCAAAGATTTTCCCGGTATCGGCGTTAAGCCGCCAGGGTCTGAGCAATCTGCTGTTCGCAATTGCTGATCTATTGGAAGTCACTTCAGAATTCCCGATGTTCGAAGATGAAACGGACGAGTCTGAAAGCTCGGTTCTTTACAAGCACGAATCGGACAGCGACGGGTTCTCCATTTCACGTGATCCGGACGGTGCTTATGTTATCACCGGATATGCGATTGAGCGTATGTTCAAAATGACCGATTTCTCGCGTGAAGATTCGATTCGCCGATTTGCCCGTCAAATGCGCGGCATGGGAATTGATGATGCCTTGCGTGAAAAAGGTGCGGAAGACGGCGACACTGTTCGCCTGTTGGAATTTGAATTCGAATTTACTGAATAAATGTGGAGGGGACTTGGATGAAGGATATTTCAGAACAGCGGTATTTTCTGGTGCGCGAAGATGTGCTGACAGAAGCGATGCAAAAAACGCTGGAAGTCAAAAAGATGCTGCAGCGCGACAATATTTCAATTTTGGACGCTGTGGATAAGACGGGTCTTTCCCGTTCCGCTTTCTATAAATACCGGGACGCTGTTTTTCCTTTTCATTCCATCGTCAAAGAACGGATCCTGACGGTTTTCCTGCAATTGGAAGACCGCTCGGGTACGCTTGCCACATTGCTTCAAACGGTTGCCGAATCCCGGTGCAATATCCTGACGATCCATCAGACGATTCCCATCCAGGGGCGTGCCAATGTCACGCTGTCGTTGGATGTGACGGCAATGGATCAGGATTTGGATGTCTTTTTGCAGCAACTGAAAAAGCTCGATTTTGTCGAGTCAGCTGATGTGGTTTCAAGCGGTTCATTATAATATAGGAGTGGTTTGATGGCAGAGCAAGGGACGAAAAAACGAATTTCCTTTTTGGGTCCGGACGCATCGTTCACCCATTTGGCGGCGGCAAAAGCGTTTCCGGACGGCGAGCTGATCGCTTATACGACAATTCCGGAATGCATCGAAGCGGTTGCAGAAAATCGGGTCGATTATGCGGTTGTGCCTCTGGAAAATGCGCTGGAAGGCTCGGTGCCGTTGACGATCGATTATCTGTTCCATGAAGTGCAGCTGTATGTGACGGCGGAAGTGCTGTCACCGATCGAGCAGCATTTGATGGTGCATCCGGATAATTTGGATTCTGACGGCTTCGAAGCGATTTATTCGCATCCGCATGCTTTGGCGCAATGCCATAAATTCCTTTATTATACGTATAAAAATACACCGCTTGAGCAATACAGCTCGACGTCGGCCGCGGCCAAAATGGTCAGCGAGCTGCCGGAGCGCAATATTGCAGCGATTGGCAATGAATTCTCAGCCCAGAAATACGGCTTGAGCATTGTCCACCGCGAAATTCACGATTTCCATTTTAACCACACGCGTTTTTTCGTGCTGTCGAAAACGAATCATCAATTGCCGAATCCTGCCCATAGCGAGCAGGTGAAAACGACACTGATGATTTCGCCGCCGAAAGACGACCGTTCGGGTGTGCTTCATCAGGTGCTGTCCGTGTTCGCATGGCGCCAGCTCAATTTGAGTAAAATCGAATCGCGGCCGCTGAAAACAGGACTCGGCAATTATTTCTTCATCGCCGATATTCTGGATGATGAAATGTCGCCGATGATGCAGGGTGCCTACCTGGAACTTGCGGCGATCGGCTGCACGGTGAAAACCTTGGGCTCCTATTATACGTACGAATAAAACAGAAAAGCTCCGCGGCCAATTGGCTGCGGAGCTTTTTTCGTATTCATTCACTTATTCACTTTCATCCAACAAGTATCCAGCAGCACGCATATCATTCATCGCCTGTTCCAAAATCGCCACGTTCGGCGCGGTGATGGTGTGCAGGTGCAAGCCGCCGGTAAGTTCGAGCAGGTAGCTCGCGCCGGTGTCACGGACGCGCTGCATGAACATGTCAACATCGCGGCGCGACGACACGTGGATGCCGGCTGTCAGTTCGCCGTAGACCGGATGCTCGATGGTCACGTCTTTAACCGTGGCCCCCGCATCGACGAGCACGTATAATTCGTTTTGGGTATCTTCGGGTTTATGGAAACACGCCAGCACACGGTACAGATCGTCGTCGCCGGTTTCGCGCATATAAAGATAACCCTGGCTCGTCGCGATGATCGGTTCGCCTTTCGCTTTCAGCAGAGTCATGTCACCGACGATCACCTGGCGCGACACGCCGGCGATCGAAGCCAGTTCGCCGCCTTTCAATGGAAGGGTCGTTTCCTTCAATTTGTCCAGCAGCATTTGGCGCCGTTGTTCTCCGAGAATTTTCTTCATGAGGATCCCCCGATTCATTTCGTCATGAATTCATTTTAACACGGGGCAATTGCCAGCGGGTTTATTTCGTCTAAAGACAGCAAATATGCTATAATCATAGAGTTGAATTGAAGGGGAGAATTACTATGTACGATTACATAAAAGGGCGGGTTACGCGAGTGACGCCTGAATATTTAGTGATAGAGCAGCAGGGCATCGGTTGGCAGATTTTTGCGCCGAACCCGTATTCGTTCGGAACGGACGAGCTGCAGGTATTTCTGCATCACCATGTGCGCGAAGACGCGCAGCTGTTGTTCGGCTTTCCGACACTTGAGCAGCGCGAACTTTTCCGTAAGCTGATTTCGGTATCCGGTATCGGTCCGAAAGGCGCGCTTGCGATCCTGGCGAGCGGCCAGCCGCAGCACGTCATCGAAGCGATTGAGCGGGAAGACGAATCTTTCCTCGTCAAATTCCCAGGCGTTGGCAAGAAAACGGCGCGCCAGATGATCCTGGACCTGAAAGGCAAACTGGCGGAATTCTTCGCCGATCCATTTGCAGACCCGGAAGCAACGGGCGGCTTGTTGTCGGCTGATGACAATGAACTCGAGGAAGCGATGCTGGCACTTGGGGCCCTCGGCTATTCCGAGCGCGAAATCAATAAAGTCAAACCGAAGCTCAAGGATCTGGATCTGAACACAGAAGCCTACATGAAGAAGGCGTTGCAGCTTCTTTTGAAGCAGGGTTGATAATTTAGTAGCTGATATTCCGCAAAACAGCTTCGCTTGCCTGGGGGCTCGCGCTGAGCTAACTCGGTCTCGTTTCACTTCGTCCGAGTGGATCTCAGCACTTCGCTTGGTCCCCATGGCGTCTTCGCTGTTTTGCTCCATATCTCAGATACTCACTCAGTCAATGCTAATATCTCAGCGCCGGCGCGACTTAGGAGCAGGCGAATGCCGACCGGAGCAATAAGACGAGTGGTCTTCTCGGCTTATTGTGGGAGGCTTGTCCGAAGCGCCGAAGCGACATTTAAATTTTAATTTTTATATAGTATTTATTATAAGAAACACAAATAAAAAGGAGGTGCAGACCATGGAAGAACGGGTGATAGGAAGCGAGATTTCCGAGTTTGATGAGCGTTTTGAGCAATCGTTGCGCCCGCAATATCTGGCCCAGTATATCGGGCAGCAGAAAGTGAAGCATAATCTTGAAATCTTCATCGAAGCGGCGAAAATGCGCGAAGAAAGCCTGGACCATGTGCTGCTCTATGGGCCTCCGGGACTCGGCAAAACGACGCTGGCATCCGTCATCGCCAACGAAATGGAAGTTGGCGTAAAAATGACCAGTGGCCCGGCGATTGAACGTCCGGGTGATTTGGCGGCGATCGTGTCGTCACTCGAACCGGGTGATGTGCTGTTCATCGATGAGATCCACCGTCTGAACCGGTCGATTGAAGAAGTGCTGTATCCGGCGATGGAAGATTTTTGCCTCGATATCGTGGTCGGCAAAGGACCGACGGCGCGTTCTGTGCGCCTCGACTTGCCGCCGTTCACATTGATCGGTGCGACGACACGCGCCGGTGCCTTGTCAGCGCCACTGCGCGACCGTTTCGGCGTGCTCGCGCGGCTGGATTATTACGACACTGAAGCATTGACGGAAATCGTCGTCCGCAGCTCGAAACTGTTCGAAGCGGATATCGACCCGAATGCGGCGGTTGAAATCGCCCGCCGTTCCCGCGGCACTCCGCGTATCGCGAACCGGTTATTAAAACGGGTGCGTGATTATGCGATGGTGCGCGGCACCGGATCGATCACGATAGATATGGCGGATCAGGCTTTGGAGATGCTGCAGGTCGATCCGCTCGGCCTCGACCATATCGACCATAAATTGATTACGGGGATGATTTCGCGGTTCCGCGGCGGACCCGTCGGACTCGATACGATTGCGGCAAGCATCGGGGAAGAGTCGACAACGATTGAAGACGTCTATGAACCGTATTTATTGCAAATTGGCTTTATCCAACGGACGCCAAGAGGGCGCACCGTTACTGCCACAGCCTATGAACATTTTAAATTGGAGATGCCTGAATGACGAAACTTACACAACCAACCAATCTAATGAATGTAAATGACTTTGACTTCCAATTGCCGGAAGAATTGATTGCCCAAACGCCGTTGCTTGACCGGACGTCGAGCCGGCTGTTGGTCATGAATAAAGAAAGCGGCAGGACCGACCATAAACATTTCCGTGACATCATCGATTACCTGCACGAAGGCGACACACTCGTTTTGAACGATACGCGTGTTTTACCGGCGCGCCTGATGGGCGTCAAGGAAGATACCGGAGCGAACATCGAAGTGCTGCTGCTGAAGCAAATCGAAGACGATGTGTGGGAAACGCTGGTGAAACCCGCGAAGAAAGTGAAAGTCGGCACCGTCGTTTCGTTCGGTGAAGGCTTGCTGCGAGCTGAATGCACGGGCATACTCGACCACGGCGGACGCCATTTCAAGATGATTTATGACGGGATTTTTTACGAAATCCTGGATCAGCTTGGTGAAATGCCGCTGCCGCCCTATATCCGTGAGAAACTGGAAGATCAGGACCGCTACCAGACGGTTTTCGCGAAAGAGCGCGGCAGTGCGGCGGCACCGACTGCCGGCCTTCATTTTACCGATGAGTTATTGAAGGAAATTGAAGGCAAAGGCGTCAACATCGCCTTTATTACTTTGCATGTCGGGCTTGGCACATTTCGTCCGGTGTCGGTCGAATCGATCGAAGACCACGAAATGCACGCTGAATTCTATCGCATCAACGCAGAAACGGCCCAGTTGATCAACGACACGAAATCCCGTGGCGGCCGCGTCATCTCGGTCGGCACCACCTCGACCCGGACGCTCGAATCCGTAGCCAATAAATTCGGCGGCGAGCTACAAGAAGACAGCGGCTGGACGGATATTTTCATTTTCCCCGGCTATGAATTCCAGGCGATTGACGGGCTTATCACGAATTTCCATTTGCCGAAATCGACGCTGGTGATGCTGGTCAGCGCGCTGTCAAACCGTGACCATATTTTGAACGCCTATAACGAAGCAGTAAATGAACGCTACCGGTTCTTCAGTTTTGGAGATGCGATGTTCATTGAACCACAGAAAAAGGAGACTCACCATGACTGAAGCAGTCCGTTACGAACACATCAAAACATGCAAACAGACCGGCGCGCGCCTAGGGATCGTCCATACGCCGCACGGCTCATTTGAAACTCCGGCGTTTATGCCGGTCGGCACACAGGCAACCGTCAAAACGATGTCGCCGGAAGAATTGAAAGCGATGAATGCCGGCATTATTCTCAGCAACACCTATCACCTGTGGCTGCGCCCAGGTAATGACGTCATCAAAGAAGCAGGCGGCCTTCATAAATTCATGAACTGGGATCGTCCGATTCTGACGGATTCCGGCGGTTTTCAAGTATTTTCATTGAGTGAATTCCGCAACATCAAAGAAGAAGGCGTTCATTTCCGCAACCATATGAACGGCGACAAATTGTTCCTGAGCCCGGAAAAGGCGATGGAAATCCAGAACGATCTGGGTTCTGACATCATGATGGCGTTTGACGAATGCCCACCGTACCCGGCAACACATGAATACATGAAATCCAGCGTCGAACGCACATCGCGCTGGGCAGAACGCTGCCTCGAGGCGCATGCGCGCAAAGATGTGCAGGGCTTGTTCGGCATTATCCAAGGCGGCGAATACGAAGATTTGCGCAAACAAAGCGCGCGTGACCTCGTGTCGCTCGATTTCCCGGGTTACGCAATCGGCGGATTGTCCGTCGGTGAACCGAAAGACGTCATGAACCGTGCGCTTGAATTCACGACGCCATTGATGCCGACGAATAAGCCGCGTTACCTGATGGGCGTCGGGTCACCCGATTCCTTGATTGACGGCTCGATCCGCGGCATTGATATGTTCGATTGTGTCTTGCCGACGCGCATTGCACGCAATGGCACATTGATGACCAGCACCGGCCGTTTGAACATTAAAAATGCCGCTTTCAAACGTGATTTCAATCCAATCGACGAAAAATGTGATTGCTATACATGCAAAAATTACACGCGTGCGTATGTCCATCACTTGATTCGTGCAGATGAAACGTTCGGAATTCGACTTACCAGTTATCATAATCTGCAATTTCTGTTAAACTTAATGGAACAGGTGCGCCAAGCGATTCGTGAGGACCGCCTGGGAGATTTCCGCGAAGAATTTTTTGAGGCTTATGGCTTCAATAAACCAAACGCAAAGAATTTCTAAAAGCATAGATAGAGAGTGAAAGGGGGAATATGAATAATGGAAACTTTAATCGCGTTATCACCTTTACTTTTAATGTTTGTTTTGATGTGGTTCTTTATTATCCGCCCGGCGCAGAAACGCCAGAAATCGACGAAGAACATGCAGTCTGAGCTAAGACGTGGAGATCGTGTTGTAACGATCGGGGGTCTTCACGGCACGGTTGACGCTGTGGATGATGCTACGATTTACATCACAGTTGCAGACGGTACTCGTATGCAATTCGAACGCCAGGCAATCGCCCGCGTTGTGGATTCAGCGAAAACAACAGTCTAAAAAATCTTCGCCTTCGAACTGAAGGCGATTTTTTTTACAGATAATTCACTAATTGTTCAAACAAATTTTTTTTAATAAATTGAAAATAAACAATAATTATAGCCCACTTCGGTGCTTAAAGAATTGCTTAGATATGGAGCAAAACAGCGAAGACGCCCAGGGGGCCAAGCGAAGTGCTGAGATCCACTCGGGCGAAGTGAAACGAGACCGAGTTAGCTCAGCGCGAGCCCCCAGGCAAGCGAAGCTGTTTTGCGGAATATCGTTACTATCATTTATTGCATTCATATTATAAAATCAAACCAAAGCTAAGAGGGTAATAATATGCCAAAATATACCGAGCAATATGACGTCGTCTTGCCATTTTTGGAAAGTAAATGTGAGGAATTCCGCCACTATGATTACGATACATCTACACCGGAAAACATCTGGCAATTTCTCATTAAGAAAAAATGGCGCAAAAGAGAAATCGGCGATATGCCGCTGCATGAAATGGTCAATGAAATAATGGAGATGCGGGCTTCGGAATTTGTGGCTTATCATCAAATCGAAGGTTTTAAAGGGGATAATTGGTTTTCTGCAGGAAATTCCGACGACCTCGAGCAGTTGCTGCGTCCGAACCCCAAAAAGACAAAATGAGTTTGACACGTTCTTAAGGGTGTTTCATAATGAAGTTGCTGCGTTTTAGATAATGAGGGGGAACTATACATATGAAAGCAAGAGGTCGTATAATAGCCTTTTTCTTACTGGTCATCGTACTTTTAGGAATGGTTGGCACCACAAGTTTACCAATAGCGAAAGACATTAAATTGGGCTTGGATCTTCAAGGCGGTTTTGAAGTTCTGTATGAAGTGACGCCGCTCAATGGCGGACCGGAAATTAACAATGACGTACTGTCAGATACGACAGATGCATTGATGAACCGGATCAACGTGCTCGGCGTCAGTGAACCGGTCATCCAAATTGAAGGAGAAGACCGCATACGGGTTCAGCTGGCTGGTATCGAAGACCAGTCGCAAGCCCGTGAATTATTGTCGACGGAAGCAAATCTGACTTTCCGTGATGCAGATGATAGTCTGCTGTTGGATGGTTCCGACCTTGTCGAAGGCGGGGCTTCCGGTACTTTCGGTGAAACTGGGGCACCAATCGTGTCGCTTGAATTGAGAGATCCCGGCAAATTCGCAGAAATTACCGGCGAAATCATGCAACGCCCTCAAGGTGAAAACGTACTGGTCATCTGGCTGGATTTTGAAGAAGGCGTAGATTCCTATGAGGAGGAACGTCTGGAAGCGGATCCGAAATTCGTTTCTGCTCCAAGCGTCACTCAACGCATCAATTCACCAAATGTCCAAATCACAGGTGTATTTTCTGTTGAAGAAACACAGACTTTTGCCGGTATCCTGAATGCGGGAGCTTTGCCGGTTGCATTGGAAGAAATCTATTCGACTTCTGTCGGCGCCCAGTTCGGTGAAGAAGCATTGGATAAAACGACCTTTGCCGCTGCAATCGGCATCGGCTTGGTACTCCTGTTCATGCTGGTTTTCTACCGCTTCCCGGGGGTTATCGCATTCATCACTCTGGCTGTTTACGTTTACCTGATCCTGGTGATTTTCGTTTGGATCGGCGGCGTTCTGACATTGCCGGGTATCGCAGCGATCATGCTCGGTGTGGGTATGGCAGTTGATGCCAATATCATCACTTACGAGCGGATTCGCGAAGAAATGCGAACAGGCAAATCGGTGAAAGATTCATTCCGCATCGGCGCACGTTCATCGTTCTCGGCAATTATTGATGCCAACGTGACGACGCTGCTGGCGGCTGCTGTGCTGTTCTATTTCGGCACCAGTTCCGTAAAAGGGTTTGCCACGTTATTGATCATTTCAATTCTTTCCAGCTTCATTACTGCAGTTTGGGGCTCGCGTTTGCTGCTCGGCCTATGGGTCCACAGCGGTTTCCTCGACAAAAAACATGGCTGGTTTGGCTTGAAACCCGATAAGATCCACAAGCTTTCCGAAGAAAAAGAAATTACCGATTTAACAACACCGTTCGACCGGTTTAATTTTGCCGGGAACCGCAATAAATTCTTTGCCGCTTCACTGGCATTGATTGCAGCGGGAGCGATTGTGCTCGGGATGTTCCAGTTGAATCTCGGCATTGATTTCTCCGCCGGTACACGGGTTGAAGTGACTTCCGATTCTGCATTGACGCAAGCCGAAATGGAAGAGTTCTTGGAAGAAAATGGATTCGCTTCAGATAATGTGGTGATTTCAGGGGATGCTTCCAATATTGGTGTCGCACGTTACACAGAAGATTTCTCGCAGGATGAAATCGAGGAATTAAAACAGGCGGCAATAGACGAATACGGCCAGGAACCAAACGTTTCGACCGTGTCGAACCAGGTCGCCGTTGAGCTCGTCCAAAATGCATTGTATGCATTGGCAATTGCCGCTGTCGGCATCATCATCTATGTGGCGTTCCGTTTCGAATGGCGCATGGGGGTCGCATCGATTGTTGCATTGATTCACGATACGTTCTTTATCGTAGCGATATTCAGTCTGCTGCGACTCGAAGTGGATATCACCTTCATCGCGGCCGTGCTGACGATTGTCGGTTATTCGATCAACGATACGATCGTCACGTTCGACCGAATCCGTGAAAACATGAGACGGATGAAGAAAATTGACACGGTTGAGCAATTGGAGAAGGTCGTCAATGTTTCCTTGCGCCAAACGCTTGTCCGTTCAGTCAATACAGTCATGACGGTGCTGCTGGTAGTTGTCGCACTACTGATTTTCGGCGCACCATCCATCACTAACTTCTCGATTGCGCTATTGATCGGATTAATCGCCGGAACTTATTCTTCCATCTTCATTGCAGCGCAGCTGTGGCTTGTGCTGAAGAAGAAGGAATTGAACAAAAAAGGGCCGATCGATATCGAGAAAAAAGAACAGGAATCCAAATGGGGTTCTGATGAGCCTGTCGTTTAAAAGTTTAATAGTTTATAAAAGAAATGGAACAGGGTATAGTAAATATGACCTTGTTCCATTTTTTTCAATTAAAGAAAGGAGTTGTTCAGTTTGAAAACGCAATGGCTATTATTGGTTGGACTTGTCTTTGCCATCATCATCGCTGTTTTTTCCGTAGTCAATGTGGATGAGGTGCCAGTCAATTATGTGTTTGGTGAAGCGGAATTTCCGCTGATTCTCGTCATTCTGGCTGCCGCACTTCTCGGAGCCTTGATGAGCGGAGTCGTTGCTCTTGCACGCGGCTATACGCTGCAGCATAAAGTTAAAGCGCTGCAGAAAGAAATGGCTGTCAAAGAATCGTTGATTGCCACACAGCAAAATGAAATCGCCGAATACCAGAAAGCGGGTGTCGTGCCGGATGCACAAGTTGTCACCAGCAAAGAAAAAACCGCTGACGCTCGTCCGGAAACTTACGGTGAAGACACACGCAACTCGCAGTAAACAAGAAACCTTTCGGCAAATGTGCCGAAAGGTTTTTGTCTGCCGTGATTTCTTGTATAATAGAGCGGTGAGGAAGTGACTGTTAATGATAGAATCCAAAAAAAGATGGCGTTTGACAGAGCCCGATGAGCAGGCAGTCCGGGACATTCAGCAGGAATTATCCCTGTCTTCCGTACTGGCGAAGATCCTCGTAACGCGGGGCATCGCGACAGCGGAAGAAGCCCGCGCATTCATGGCGACGGACGCTGCTGCCATACATAATCCATTTTTGATGAAAGATATGGACATCGCTGTGGAGCGCATCCGCAGAGCTGTCGAAACGCAGGAGAAAATTGTCGTCTACGGCGATTATGACGCGGATGGTGTCACGAGCACCGCCGTCATGATGACCGTTTTGCAGGATCTGGGAGCGGATGTTTCATTCATGATCCCAAACCGTTTTAAACATGGCTACGGCCCGAATAAAGAATTGTTCCAACAGGCCCATGACAACGGCGCAAAACTGATCATCACGGTCGATAACGGCATTTCCGGCGTTGAACCCGTCGATTTTGCGGTCGGTCTGGGCATGGACGTCATCATCAGCGATCACCACGATATCGGCGACACCCTGCCGAACGCGCTGGCGATCATCCACCCGCGCCATCCGGAAGGCGAGTATCCATTCGGTGAACTCGCGGGCGTTGGCGTGGCCTTTAAAATGGCCCACGCGCTTTATGAAGAAATGCCGGATCATCTGCTGGAACTTGTGGCAATCGGAACCATTGCGGATCTCGTGCCGATGCACGGCGAAAACCGCATTTTTGTCAAAGAAGGGCTGCAGGCGCTGCGCGATTCACCGCGCCCTGCAATCGAAGCGCTGGCAGAAGTGGCAGGCGTCAAACAATCCGACATCAATGAAGAAACGATCGGCTTCATGTTCGGTCCGCGCATTAACGCAATCGGTCGCCTACAGGACGCAGACCCGGCCGTGACAATGCTGCTGACGGAAGATCCAGCAGAAGCGCGTTCCCTCGCCGACGGTCTTGATGCACTGAATAAAGAGCGCCAGTCAATCGTCAAGCAAATCGCGGAAGAAGCGACTACGCAAGTGGAAGCAGCGTATCCGGACGGCCCGCCGCACGTCATCATTGTCGAGCAGGAAGGCTGGAACCCGGGAGTCGTCGGGATTGTGGCTTCAAAACTGGTCGAGAAATATTACCGCCCGACGATCGTATTGTCGTTGGATCCGGAAACGGGCAAAGCGAAAGGCTCGGCGCGCAGCATCGAAGGCTTTCATTTGTATAACGAACTGGCGGAAAATCGCGACATCCTGCCGGCATTCGGGGGACACCCGATGGCTGCCGGCATGACGCTGGAAGCAGCAGATGTTGCGGAACTTCGGACGCGGTTGAACAAACAGGCGGAAGCGAGTCTGTCGGCCGAAGACCTCATGCCGGTCGTCAATATCGACATCCCGGTCGAGCTGGAAGAAATCGATACCGAAACAATCGAATCGATGCGCTATCTGGCACCATTCGGCATGGGCTTTGCCAAGCCGAAGTTTTACATCAAAGGCGTCAAAGTGGCATCCATCCGCAAAATCGGCGCCGCGCAGAATCATTTGAAAGTGGAGCTTGCCTCCAGTGGCTCAACGCTCGATGCCGTCGGGTTCGGCATCGGTGAAATCGGCGATCAATTGACGCCGGATGTCTTGATAGATGTGATCGGCGACTTGCAGATCAATGAATGGAACGGTCGCAAAAAAGCGCAATTATTGATAGAAGATATCCGCACGGACCAATGGCAATTATTCGATATCCGCGGCATCCGCCAGGTATCCCGCTGGTCGAAAATGATTCCGGAGCGGGATCAGGTTTATCTGGCATTCAATACGGAAACGGTGGCGGTTTTCAAAACGCTGATCGAGCATCCGATCCACACTCCGGACAATATCGCTGCGTTTGAGAGTTCCAAGCATCACTTGGTCCTACTGGATCTGCCTGAATCGGAAGAACAGTTGGAAGCCGTGCTGAAGAACCTTAACCCGAAACGGATTTACGCGCATTTTTATGCCAAGGAATCGCAGTATTTCGAGCAGATTCCGACGCGCGACCAATTCAAATGGCTGTTCGCTTTTATTAAGAAACGCGGCACTTTTGATTTCAAGAAACATAGCGATGAACTCGCGAAACATAAAGGCTGGACCCGGGATTCATTATTTTTCATGTTGCAGGTGTTTTTTGAACTCGGTTTTGTTACACTTAACAATGGACTTACTGAGATTGCAGAAACTCCAGGCAAACGTGATTTGGCTGACGCGCCAAGCTACAAGAAACGCGAGCAGCAAATTGCACTGGAACAGAAACTTTTGTATGCGTCTTATCGAGACTTAAAAGAGTGGTTCGATGCGAAAGTGTCTGCCAAGGAGGAACAGGTATGGATTTAAAACAGTATATTACGATTGTTGAAGATTGGCCGAAACCAGGCATCCGTTTCAAGGATATTACTTCTTTGATGGATGATGGTGCAGCCTATAAATACGCTACGGACCAAATTGTTGAATACGCGAAACAAGTCGAGGCAGATATCATCGTCGGCCCTGAAGCCCGCGGATTCATCATCGGTTGTCCGGTGGCTTACGCGCTTGGACTCGGTTTTGCCCCTGTCCGCAAGGAAGGCAAATTGCCCCGCGAAGTGATTCGTGCGGAATACGGCCTTGAATACGGCAAAGACGTTTTGACGATGCACAATGATGCCATCAAACCGGGGCAGCGCGTGCTGATCACCGACGATCTTCTGGCAACCGGCGGAACGATCGAAGCAACGATCAATCTAGTCGAACAGCTGGGCGGAATCGTTGTCGGCTGTGCATTCCTGATCGAATTGACTTATTTGGACGGCCGCGACAAGCTAAATGGCTACGAAGTCCGTACCCTTTTGCAATATTAATGAAAGATGGAGACAGCCCGAGGCGCATTTTGCGTTTCGGGCTGTTTTTTTGTGTTGAATTGAAAATGAATGATTTACCCTTCAACGGGTATGTATTTAAAAAGAAAAAAGTAAGAGGTGTTCGCATGTTTAAATGGGACAACAATCATCATCCGATAAATAATAGCCGGCTGATCGATATGCTGCTAGGGTCCGGCGGCAGGCTGGAAGAAATCACGCGGGAGACGCAGCGGGTATTCAACGAGATCAGAAAACCGGTCGAGGCGGGTCCTGAAAAAACGCGCCGGACAATAAAGGAAGGGATCTGGTCGCCAATTTCCACGAAATTCACAGCCCCGGACAACAAGAATATCGGCTTTGAAGTGGAAGATGATAACATTTTCCCGAATTGGAAAAAAGAATTGGATCGCGAATATGCCAGGCTGAAAGAGCTCAATACAACGGCCGTGTCGGTCACCGATTTCGGCGCGCGCGGAGACGGCCGCACAGATTCGACGGCAGCTTTCACAAAAGCGTTCGGCAGCGGCGGCAATGTGGTCTTTGTGCCGGAAGGAGTCTACGTCGTCAGAGGATTGAAGCTGCCGTCCTGGACGCGGCTGATCGGAGCGGGCACGGGGAAAACGATCATCAGGCTGCATGAAAAAGCGCCAAAGCGCCGGACGCTCCTCGCCAATCGGAACCCCTTTAAAGGCAACAGCCATATTTCGGTGGAGGGGCTGACACTTGATTGGAATGTGGAGCGGCTGCCTGTGCACACAAAAACAGCGAGCGGCAATAATCTGTCGAGCTGTTTGACGTTTGCCAAGGTCCGATTCGGCTGGGTGAAAGATGTCGACGCCATCAATCCCGGGCTTCATTGTTTTGATATTTCGTCTTCGTTCTATAGTTATGCGGGGGACGGCACCAAAGCGAAAGGGGGCAGCAGTTTCATCTGGCTCGACCGTGTCACCGGTTCGGGTTTTGGCGACGATGGGGTAACGACGCATCACAGCGACCATATTTTCATCTCGAACAGCCATTTCCGCGATCCGAGCGGCCGTTCGCACAGGGCAGGTTTCGCCAATTCAAACGGGTTTGAAATCGATGACGGCTCGACCAATGTCTGGCTCGCCGATAATTCGAGCAGCCGCTGTTTTGGCGGCGTGGAAATAAAAGCACACGACACATCTTCCGCTGCGTCCGGTGTTCATATCTCGGGCCATCTTTCGGTGAATGACAACCGGGCATTCAATTTCCGCCATATCGGCCACCATCATCCGGGAGACGCAGAATCCCGGTCTGCCTTCAATATCAGCGCGCAAAAGCTGGTGGCCATCCACCCGGTGCGGTCGGAATTGTATCGAAACTCCTCGCCGCGTGCGCTGGTGGTATCCGGTTACCGCAATGTCGCGGTCAATCAGTTTTTATTCGCAGGCGATCCCGGCTACGATTATAAAAATCAGCCGGTGGCGTCCATTCAATTTCGTGCGCAAAATGTGGCATTGGCGAATGGCCACATCCAGGGCTTTGGAAGTTGCTCCACGGATTTGTCGGTGGCCACCGGGCAGAAGAACGTGCGCCATGTGCTCCTCAGAAACATTATTTCCCGAAACTCTTCACCAATGGGGATAGACTGCGGGCAAGACGTTTCCTCCATCAAAATGGAGAATATGATAAGATTGGAATAATAATTTATCTTTTCATTAACCATTTAACATTCCAAATTTACCAGTTACTGTGAGGCGGAAAAACATTTGCGGGGAAATAGTGAACCAAGCTTTACAATTCGCCCTAATGTTTTCTATAATATATAGATATACTTTTCGAAAAAAGAGGAGCAAGGTGGGCAATTATGGCGAAAGATCAAGTAAAAACAGCTGAAGATGTATTTGATACTGTTGCTTCGTATATGAACAAAGAAAACGTTGAAATCATCCGAAGAGCATATCAGGTGGCATATGATGCCCATATGGGACAATTCCGCAAATCCGGGGAACCTTATATTGTCCATCCGGTTCAGGTGGCGGGAATTCTCGCAGAACTGGAAATGGACCCCGCTACAGTGGCAGCGGGCTTTTTGCATGACGTCGTAGAGGATACAGATGTCAGCCGGGAAGATATCGTCCGTGATTTCGACGAGGAAGTCGCGTTGCTGGTCGATGGCGTGACGAAACTCAGCAAAATCAAATACATGTCCAAAGAAGAACAGCAAGCGGAAAATCATCGCAAAATGTTCGTGGCCATGGCACAGGATATCCGCGTCATTTTGATCAAACTGGCTGATCGCCTGCATAATCTCCGCACGTTGAAATACCAGACGGTGGATAAGCAGCGCATCAAGGCAAATGAAACACTGGAAATCTTCGCACCGATTGCCCATCGGCTTGGTATCAATACCATCAAATGGGAACTCGAAGACACCGCTCTCCGTTATTTGAATCCGCAGCAATATTACCGCATCGTCAACTTGATGAAGAAAAAGCGCACCGAGCGTGAAGAATATCTTAATGATGTAATGAATGAAATCCGCGTTCAACTGGAAGATGTTGATATCAAAGCGGATCTATTCGGGCGTCCAAAACATATTTACAGCATCTACAAAAAAATGGCGATGCAAAACAAGCAATTCAACGAAATTTATGATTTATTGGCAGTCCGCATTACGGTTGAAAGCATCAAGGATTGCTACGCGGTGCTGGGCATCATCCATTCCACCTGGAAACCGATGCCGGGCCGTTTCAAAGATTACATCGCGATGCCGAAACAAAATCTTTATCAATCCCTGCATACTACTGTCATCGGGCCGCAGGGCGATCCGCTTGAAGTGCAGATCCGAACAGAAGAAATGCACCGCATCGCTGAATACGGTGTAGCCGCGCATTGGGTTTATAAAGAAGGTAAAACATCAGACAAACCGATCAGCTCCGTCGATTCCCGCCTGTCCTGGTTCCGCGAAATCCTTGATTTCCAGAACGAATCAGACAATGCCGAAGAATTCATGGAGTCGCTTAAATTCGACTTGTTTTCCGATATGGTATACGTGTTCTCGCCAAAAGGCGATGTCATCGAGATGCCATCAGGCTCCTGCCCAATCGATTTTGCTTACCGCGTGCATTCCGAAATCGGCAATAAAACGATCGGCGCCAAAGTGAACGGCAAGATGGTGCCGCTCGATACACAATTGAACACAGGCGATATCGTCGAAATTCTGACGTCCAAACAATCATTCGGCCCAAGCCGTGACTGGCTGAAAATTGCCAAATCCACACAGGCCAAAAATAAAATTCGCCATTTCTTCAAAAAGCAATTGCGCGAAGACAATGTCCAAAAAGGCAAAGAAATGATCGAACGCGAAATCAAAGCACAGGATTTTGTGCCGAAAGAAATTCTGACCAATGAAAACATCAAACGCGTCTGCGAAAAATTCAATTTCGCCGGGGAAGATGATATGTACGCGGCTGTCGGATTCACCGGCATTACCGCACAGCAGGTCGTCAATCGCCTCGCCGAAAAAGAACGGAAAAAACGTGAGCAGCAAGAGGCACTCGAAAAGATCACCGTCGAGATGAAATCGAACCAGCCGCGCAAACAGACCGAATCCGGTGTCATTGTCCGCGGCATCGATAATATGATGATTCGGCTGTCGAAATGCTGCAACCCGGTGCCGGGTGACGCGATCATCGGTTTTATTACCAAAGGCCGCGGCGTTTCCGTCCACCGTGCCGACTGTCCGAACGTCCAGGCGAACGAACACGACCGCCTCATTCCGGTTGAATGGGAAGATGGCGAAACGCCGGACAATAAAGCTTATCAGATCGATATCGAAGTGCAGGCCTATGACCGCACCGGCCTGATCAACGAAGTGATGCATATGGTCAGCGAAACCAAGACGACGATCGTAGCCGTCAGCGGCCGCGCCGACAACAATAAAATTGCGATCATCAATCTGTCGATCATGATTCCGCATATCACCCATCTGAACCGAGTAGTGGAGCGGATCAAGCAGCTGCCGGATGTCTATTCGGTAACACGTGTCACGAATTAAGGAGGAGCTATGCGAGTCATACTTCAACGCAGCAAACGAGCATCTGTGACCGTCGATGGCAGCATCACCGGAGAGATTTCTTCCGGTTATGTGCTGCTCGTCGGAATCACACATGAAGATACCAAAGAAGACGCCGATTACTGTGCACGGAAAATCGCGCAAATGCGGCTGTTCGAAGACGAAGACGGCAAGATGAACCGTTCAATTTACGAAAACGGCGGCGACATCCTGTCCATCTCCCAATTCACGTTATACGGCAATATCCGCAAAGGCCGGCGCCCAAGTTTTGTCGAAGCCGCCCGTCCGGACCACGCCGAACCTTTATGGCATTATTTCAATGAAGTATTGCGAAACGAAGGATTAACAGTGGAAGAAGGCGTCTTTGGCGCCATGATGGACGTCGAACTGGTGAACGACGGACCGGTGACGATGATTGTGGAGTCGAAATGATTTAGGGGAACGGCGATGCGGAGAATTCCGCGTCGCCGTTTTTTAAATTAGGGACGTTTTATGGTGTTTATTGCTAAGCGCAACTAAATCGAATGTAACCGCAACTAATCGGAAGTTAACCGCAACTAATTGGCCAATTTCTGCAACTAAATGTCTAAATCGCGCAACTGATGAAATAAATATGCATAATATTACCAATAAAGAACGCATAGATTTTATTTCTCAGACAGAACAGAAAAAGAAGCTGCCCACAGAGGACAGCTTCTTTTTATTTCCCTAATTGTGCATCAAAATAATTGATCGTTCCCTGGTACAAGCCCAACGCCGCCTGTTCGCGGAATTGTGCGGAAGAGATCAGGCGTTCTTCGTTATAATTGCTCAGGAATCCGAGTTCGACCAGCACTGCTGCCTGGCGATTTTCGCGGAGCACCAGGTAATTGCCCGGCTGCACGCCGCGGTCGCGGATCGTCAGCTTATTGCCAAGGCCGGCGTTCAGATAGCTGGCGAGTTCCTTTTGGAAGCCGTGCGTATAATAGGAGGTGAAACCGGAAACGCTATTGTCTTCCGTGGCATCATAATGGATGCTGATAAAAGCATCAGCTGCTGCATTATGTGCTTCTGCCACACGTTTCCGAAGGTCGACATAAACATCCGATTGGCGTGTCATATGCACTTCTGCACCGGCTGCCTGCAGATGCTGCGACAGCAGCTCGGCTGTTTTCAGCGTCAACCCTTTTTCTTCCGTTTTGCGGGCGCCAACTGTGCCGCCGTCATTGCCGCCGTGGCCCGGATCGAGAACAATCGTCAGGCCGTTCAGCGTGCCTTTTTTGCGTGGCGGCTGCTGTTCTTCTTCAGCAACTTCCTGTGCTCCGGCAACCACTACCCACGAGGCAATAAAACCGGTTCCGCCGCCCGAAAGAGCAACTTGATACCAATCGCCTTGTTTCGCCGTGACGGTCAATTGGTCGCCTGCATTGGCGCGAGCGGCCACTTCAGCAGAAGTCGTGGCTTGTGTCCGAATGTTTGTGCCATTCGTTTGGACCGTTACCGTTTCAACGCTGCTGTCGGTTTTTTTCTCGACCGTTTCATTGGAAAGGTGACCATAGAAAGAATAGACCCAGCCGGCTTTATTGCCATCCAATTGAATTTTCACCCAATTGCCTGCAAGTTCGAGCACCGGATAAATTTCCCCTTTTTTAACGATGCCTTGTTTCGATGAGCTCAGATCTGCTTTTTTGCGGACATTCAGCGCGTCCACAGCAATTTCAATGGAAGAGACGTCGCTTGCCGCTGGGGCAGGGTTCGCAGTCGAATTGTCGTTGATGCTTATGTATTGTTTCGAGACAAATCCGCGGTTGCCACGGAATTCCACTTCGACCCAATCGGTTGAATCACTCAAAATGCTGGCCTGTTCACCGGCGTTCATCTGGGTCAGCACCGACGCGGACAGATTTGGCTGCGCCCGCACGTTCAAGCGATTTACCGAAGATACCGCAGTTTTGCTTGAAGCCGTTTCAGCAACTGCAGAACTTTTCGTCAGCCAGGAGGCAATCCAGCCGGTTTCGCCGGAGATGGCAACTTCGATCCAGTCACCGCTTTTCGACACTACTTCGACAGCGTCCCCTTTTTTCATCGAAGCGATCACAGGGTAAGACAGGCCCGGTCCGCTCCGGACGTTGATGGATGCTTCCGACACTTCGATTCCGCTGTTATTCGCGGAGACAGTCGAAATCTCGCCGAATGGCAAAGCCTGTGCAATCAATAGGATCGTGATTATGTATGTAATTATGGACTTTCGATTCATATAGCACCTCCTCTTAAGATGTTGTTTTTATTTTAGCAAATTAATGAACCGAAATGTGAAAAAGGTTGACAATGAGGATGGGAAAATTTAAGATTAAGCTTATTATATGAAACAACACGCCGTTGAAGAAGAAAGTAACCGCATGATTGGCTGATAAGAGAGGGGAAGTCCCAGGCTGCAAACTTCCCTGCAGAAATATGTGGTGAAAAACACTTATGAGGCTCCTTTCTGAACGATGTCCGAACAGGCATCCATTAGGAAGGGACGGAACCGGCCGTTATCCGGGAAAGAGAGGGTGCGATTTTTTTCGCATCAACTAGGGTGGAACCGCGGAAGCTTGAATACAAGCTCTCGTCCCTTGCGCAAGCAAGGGGCGGGGGCTTTTTTGTATGGAAAAAAAGAGGAGTGTTGAACATGGGCAAGAATATCCAATTACCGCGCGGCACCTATGATGTGCTGCCGGACCAATCCGCCAAATGGCAGGAAGTGGAACAGCAAATAAATGAGCTTTGCAGACTTTACCAATACAAAGAAATCCGGACGCCGATCTTTGAGCACACGGAATTGTTCCAGCGCGGTGTCGGCGATACGACCGATATCGTCCAGAAAGAAATGTACACGTTCCAGGACCGCGGCGACCGTTCGCTGACGCTGCGTCCGGAAGGCACAGCATCAGTCGTTCGATCTTATGTTGAAAATAAATTATTCGGTTTGCCGGATCAACCGGTCAAACTGTCCTATATGGGGCCAATGTTCCGTTACGAACGCCCACAGGCAGGGCGCATGCGCCAATTCGTCCAGTTCGGTGTGGAAGCAATCGGCTCGAAAGATCCTGCGATCGACGCGGAAGTGATTTCACTCGCCATGGAAGTGTACCGTTCAGTCGGGTTGAAACAGCTGCGTCTCGTCATTAATTCGCTCGGCGATACAGACAGCCGCATCGCGCACAAAGAAGCGTTGATCCAGCATTTTGAACCAAGAATCAATGAATTTTGCAGCGATTGCCAGGAGCGCCTGACGAAAAATCCGCTGCGCATTCTTGACTGCAAAGTGGACCGCGACCACGAATTGATGGGCACGGCGCCTTCTTTGGCAGATTTCCTCAATGAAGAATCGCAGGCCTATTTCGATGGTGTCAAAGGCTATCTTGAAGCACTGGGCATCGAGTACGTCGTCGATCCGAATCTGGTGCGCGGCCTTGATTATTACAATCACACCGCTTTTGAAATCATGAGCGACGCGGAAGGTTTCGGCGCCATCACGACGCTTTGCGGCGGCGGCCGCTACAACGGCCTTGTCGAAGACCTCGGCGGACCGGAATCACCGGGCATCGGATTTGCCATGAGCATCGAGCGCCTGCTATTGGCACTCGAAATGGAAAAGGTGGAGATCGGCCAATCGGCAGACCTTGACGTTTACGTAGTGGCGATGGACGAATCGACGAAGCAAAAAGCATTCACGGTGGTGCGGGACCTGCGCGCGAAAGGCATTTCTGCCGATATGGATTTCAACGGCCGCAAAGTCAAAGCGCAGATGAAATCAGCGGACCGCAAACACGCCGCATATGTCATCGTCATCGGCGAAACCGAACTCGAAAGCGGCAAAGTGGCCCTGAAAACCATGGCAACCGGCGAGCAGCAGGAGCTGGCTTTTGAAGCGATTGCAGGAGCGATATTAAGTAATAAATAATATTTCGCTTTATTTATATAGAAGAAAAATGTGAAGAAACAATTGGAGGAGTTAGTATGACAAGAACGCATTATTGTGGTGAAGTGAATGAAACGGCTATCGGCCAACGGGTTTCCATCAAAGGGTGGGTCCAGAAACGCAGAGACTTGGGTGGCTTGATATTTGTTGATGTCCGTGACCGTTCGGGTATTGTACAAGCCGTCTTTAATCCCAAAATTTCAATGGAAACTGTTGAAATCGGCGAAAAGCTGCGCAATGAATTCGTTGTCCATATCGAAGGATTGGTCGTAGAACGTGCGGAGGGGCAGATCAACTCATCATTGAAAACCGGTAAAATCGAAATTCAGGTGGATTCGGCAAGCATTATCAACGCTGCCAAAAACCCGCCATTCGCGATTGAAGACAATACAGATGTCAGTGAAGACCTCCGTCTGAAATACCGTTATTTGGACCTTCGCCGCCCGGAAATGTATGAAACGTTCAAAATGCGTTCGGAAGTCACAAAATCCGTCCGCCGTTTCCTTGATGACGAAGGCTTCCTGGAAGTTGAAACACCAATTCTGACGAAATCAACTCCGGAAGGCGCACGGGATTATCTGGTGCCGAGCCGCGTGCATGACGGGGAATTCTACGCGTTGCCGCAATCTCCACAATTGTTCAAGCAAATGCTGATGGTATCAGGTTTTGACAAATATTACCAAATCGCACGCTGTTTCCGTGATGAAGATTTGCGTGCAGACCGCCAGCCGGAATTCACCCAAATCGATATGGAAATGAGTTTCCAGACGATGGAAGATATTCTGGAAATGAATGAACGCTTGATGGTGCAAATGATGAAAGAAGTCAAAGGCATTGAAATCGATCCGAAATTCGAGCGCATGGAATACACGGAAGCGATGGATCGTTTCGGTTCGGATAAACCGGATGTCCGTTTTGGCCTGGAACTGGTGAATGTATCAGACTTGGTGAAGGATTCTTCGTTTAAAGTTTTTGCCGGCGCAGTTGAAAACGGCGGCCAGGTGAAATTGATCAACGTCAAAGGCCAGGCAGCGAACTATTCGCGCAAAGACATCGATGCACTCGGTGAATTTGCCGGACGCTACGGAGCGAAAGGTCTTGCATGGCTGAAAGTTGAAGAGGACGGCGTCAAAGGGCCGATTGCCAAATTCTTCGAAGGCGAAGCGGCTGAATCTTTGATTGGCGCAGCTGATGCTGAAGCGGGAGATTTACTGCTGTTTGTCGCTGATAAAAAATCGGTCGTGGCAGATGCACTGGGAGCTCTTCGCATGAAATTCGGCAAGGAGCTTGGGTTGATCGATGAATCGGTTTATAAATTCCTGTGGATTACCGACTGGCCGCTGTTTGAATACGATGACAAAGAAGGGCGCTATTACGCAGCGCACCATCCATTCACGATGCCGTATGAAGAAGACATCGATAAATTGTCCACTGACCCACAAAATGTCCGCGCGCAGGCCTATGACCTGGTATTGAACGGTTTTGAGCTGGGCGGCGGATCGGCGCGGATTTACCGCCGTGACATCCAGGAGAAAATGTTCGAAGTTCTCGGATTCACTGAAGAGGAAGCACGTTCACAATTCGGATTCCTGATGGATGCATTCGAATATGGAACGCCGCCACACGGGGGCATTGCTTTTGGATTGGACCGTCTCGTGATGCTGTTGGCAGGACGAACAAACCTTCGCGATACTATTGCATTTCCAAAGACAGCCAGTGCCAGCGACCTGTTGACAAATGCACCAAGTCCGGTTGCACAAGATCAGCTTGATGAATTGAGCCTAGTGCTGAATGTTCAGAATAATTCAAAAGTGCTAGACTAAATCGGTTGTAGAATCTTGCGGCGTGTGCTAATATAATCTTAGTAGAGAATCCTGATGTGTTCGTTACAGGCAATTCAGTTTTGACCCAACATTTTGTCGTCGGGAGACCAGATTTCAACGTGGCTAACATGCCTTAACCGGAAGTTATAAGCGGTGAAGAGGTCACCCACCTGCTAGAAGCGGGTTCAAAAACGATATGCAACTCAATGACGGCACGATTGGGATTCTCACTTAAACTTACTATTAACCCCTTCAGCTATTTGCTGGAGGGTTTTTATATGTGTATAATTTCAAATAGGTTAAAACCAACTAAGTTAATCAACATTGAGAGGCAGGAAAACTATGTTACATCAATTTTCACGAAACGAACTGGCAGTAGGCAAAGAAGGAATCGAAATGTTGAAAGATTCAACAGTGGCAATTCTCGGCGTCGGAGGCGTCGGTTCATTCGCAGCTGAAGCCTGTGCAAGAAGCGGTGTCGGCCGCATCATTCTCGTCGACAAGGACAATGTCGACATCACCAACGTCAACCGGCAGCTGGTGGCCAATCTGTCCACAATTGGACAATCGAAAAGTGCCGTCATGAAAAACCGGATCGCTGATATAAATGTAGATTGTGAAGTTATCGATATGCATATGTTCTATACAGAAGATACATTCGAGGAGTTTTTCAGCTACAACCCAGATTATGTCATTGATGCATCCGATACTATGGTTTACAAAGTGCACCTGATGCAAGAATGCCATCGGCGCGGCATCAAAATCATTTCAAGTATGGGCGCCGCCAATAAAACCGATCCCACCCGTTTCAAAATAGCGGATATTTCGAAAACGCATACCGATCCGCTGGCAAAAATCATCCGCAAGAAATTGCGCCAGGCAGGAATCCGCAAAGGAATTCCGGTGGTTTTTTCAGACGAAAGCCCGATTATTGTCCGGGAAGATGTGGTGGAAAACGTCGGCAAACCGGATGCCGCCATCCGCAAAGCGAAAATGCCGCCATCTTCCAATGCCTTTGCCCCTTCGACAGTCGGCTTGATCTGCGCCAGCTGGGTGGTAAATGATATTACATCGTCGATTCCGATCAATCGTGTTCGTACTAATTAAAAAAACCCGGCTCATTTTGAATGAGTCGGGTTTTTTATGGACTTTTGGAAATCAAAAAAGTTCAGTCTCAAAGACAATGAAAAATGCGGAACGCCCATAAAAGTTTCTAATCGCCCGCAAATATTTTTAATCGCCCACAAATTTTCATGAACGCCCGCAAATTAATCTAATCGCCCACAAAAATATTGGAACGCACACAACTACTAATAATGGCTTATGCAACGAAAATCCACGATTTTTTTCAGGAGCTAGCAGTGTATTTCTCTTTATTACTCAGACAATATCAAGAATAATCTTCAAAGCATTGGGGTTCCATCAAAAAATGACCACTCCAAAAGGAATGGCCATTCAAAATACACTTATTTTTTATTTTTCCGAAACGATTTCAACTTTTCATAAATGCCCGCGAATTTTTTCTCTTCACCGGCAATGACCGGTTTGTAGAATTCGGTCTTCTGCAGCTCTTTAGGCAAGTAATCCTGATCGGCCCAGCCGCCGAACGAACCGATCGGGGTATCGTGCGGATATTGATAACCGCCGTGACCAAGTTCGGCGCTGCCGGCGTAATGCGTGTCGCGCAAGTGCATCGGAATGTCGCCGGTCAAGCCTTTATTGATGGCGGCCGAAGCTGCATCAATCGCTTTATAAGCCGAATTGGATTTTTCGGACAGGCACATTTCAGCAACGGCCTGCGCCAGTGGTATGCGCGCTTCCGGCAACCCGAGGCGATCCGCTGCCTGGCACGCGGCCAGCACATGCGGGCCGACAGCCGGGTTGGCGAGGCCGATGTCTTCATAAGCCATCACGAGCAGACGGCGGGTGACAGCCGTCAAGTCACCGTTCTCCAGCAGGTGTGCAAGGTAATACATCGCCGCGTTGATGTCGCTGCCGCGAACGGATTTTTGGAGCGCCGACAATAGATTAAAGAAATGGGAGCCTTTTTTATCGCCGAACACGCCGACTCGTTTGATCATTTGTTCGATCATCTGGTCTTCGACAAGATACTTGCCGTCTTCTTCATCCGATGCGATGACAATTGATTCGAGCATCGTCAGCGCTTTGCGCGCATCTCCATTCGTGCCTTCCGCGATGCGTTCGACCTGAGCCGGCGAAATCACAATTTCTTCACGGCCCAGTCCGCGTTTGGGATCTTCCAATGCCGACTGCAATAAAGAAACGATGTCTTCGTGGGTCAGGCGTTTTAATTGTTTGATTTCGCCGCAGCGGGAGCGGATGGCCGGGTTGACATCATGAAACGGATTCTCCGTCGTTGCACCGATCAGGACGATTGAGCCGCTTTCAACATGCGGCAACAGTGCATCCTGCTGGAGTTTATTGAAGCGGTGGATTTCATCCAGGAAGAGAAGGACTTTGCCGGTGACGCGCGATTCCTTCACAACGTCTTCGACATCTTTTTTGCCGGAAGTGGTCGCGTTCAAAGCGATGAACGGCAAATTCGAGGTGCCGGCAATGGCGTGGGCGATCGACGTCTTGCCGATTCCCGGTTCGCCGTAAAGCAGCATGGATGGCACGTGGCCGTTTTGAATCATTTTATATAAAGCGGTATGCGGTCCGATTACATCGCGCTGTCCGACAACTTCGTCGATGGTGCGCGGCCGCATGCGAAAAGCCAAAGGTTCATTGTGCAATGAAAAAACTCCTCTCGTACATCACTTCATCAGTATATCGCGACACGTTTCAAAAGTCATTGCAAGTCCATAGGGCCTGATTTATGCTATACTGTTTTGAAGATAAATGGAATCTGACTCAGAGGTGTATATATGAAAATTTCGACTAAAGGACGATACGGCTTGACGATTATCATCGCGTTGGGCAAAGAATACGGGGAAGGCCCGATGCCGCTTCGCAAGATTGCAGCGGAGCACGATCTTTCCGAAGCTTATCTGGAGCAATTGGTGGCACCGCTACGCAATGCCGGATTGGTGAAGAGTGTACGCGGCGCTTACGGCGGCTATATGCTGGCACGCCATCCGAGGGAAATTTCAGCGGGCGACGTGATCCGTGTACTGGAAGGGCCAATTCAGCCGGTTGAAGGCATTGAAGATGAAGCGCAGCCGCAGCGCGAATTGTGGATCCGCATTCGCGATGCCGTGAAAAATGTGCTGGATACGACAACAATCGAAGATCTGGCCAATCAGCAGGAATCAACGACCGAAAATTATATGTTCTATATATAAAGGAGTTAAAACGATGAATCGAATTTATCTTGACCATGCGGCCACTTCTCCGATGCATCCGGAAGTGGTCGAATTGTTTTCAAAACATTTAGCGGAAATCTACGGCAACCCTTCGAGCATCCACGGCACCGGCCGCGATGCCCGGAAAGTGCTGGATGAAGCCCGCAGCATGCTTGCAAAGAGCATCAATGCCAATGATCCGGAAATCATTTTCACCAGCGGCGGAACAGAATCGGATAATCTTGCCATTTTCGGCATGGCATTGAAAAAGAGCGGCAAACATATCATCACATCACAAATCGAGCATCACGCAGTGCTTCATGCCTGCCAGAAACTGGAGCGCGACGGCTATGAAGTTACGTACTTACCTGTTGGAAGCGATGGGCTCGTGCAGGCAGATGACGTGAAAAGCGCGCTCAGAGACGATACAATTCTTGTGACGATCATGCTCGGCAACAATGAAGTCGGGAGCTTGCAGCCGATTGCTGAAATCGGTGCGCTATTGGAAGAGACGGAAACGGTTTTCCATACCGACGCGGTCCAGGCTTTCGGCGTGTTACCGATTGATGTCAAGGAATTGAAAGTCGACTTACTGTCCGTATCGGCGCATAAGCTGAACGGGCCAAAAGGCGTCGGGTTTTTGTACCAGCGCAAAGGCGTCGAACTGGCACCGCTCAGTTTTGGCGGAGAGCAGGAACGCAAACGCCGCGCAGGAACGGAAAACGTGCCGGCAATCAGCGCATTTGCAAAGGCTGTCTCATTATCGCTCGGTGCGATGGAGCAAAAAACGAACAGCTTCGAGCAATTCAAACGAATTTTCAAAGAGACGCTCGACAACGCGGGCGTAAGCTATAAAGAGAACGGCGCGCACCAAATGCCGCATATTCTCAACTTGAGCATCCAAGGAATTGAAATCGAATCGTTTCTCGTGAACCTCGATCTTGCCGGCATTTCCGCATCAAGTGGATCGGCCTGCACAGCAGGTTCAATCGATCCGTCCCATGTTTTGGTGGCGATGTACGGAGAACAGGCGGAAGAGGTCCGCAATTCGATCCGCTTCAGTTTTGGTCACGGACTGACCGAACAACAAGTCCGACAAGCGGCTGAAAAAACAGCCCAAATCAGCAAGCGCCTGGCGCTAAAGTGAAAAGGTGATGGATATGACAGAAAAAACACCGCAGGATACGCGGGTAGTTGTCGGCATGTCCGGAGGAGTCGATTCTTCGGTTGCCGCTTATTTATTGAAAGAACAAGGCTACGATGTCATCGGCATCTTCATGAAAAACTGGGATGACACCGACGAAAACGGCGTCTGCACAGCGACGGATGATTACGAAGACGTCATCCGGGTCTGCAACCAAATCGGCATTCCGTATTACGCCGTCAATTTTGAAAAACAATATTGGGATAAGGTTTTCACCTATTTTCTGGAAGAATACAAAGCCGGCAGAACGCCGAATCCAGACGTCATGTGCAATAAAGAAATCAAATTCAAAGCATTCCTGGAGCACGCCTTGAGCCTCGGCGCTGATTATTTGGCGACCGGCCATTACGCACAGGTGGAGCACGCGGAAAACGGCGAAACGAAAATGCTGCGCGGCCAGGATAACAATAAAGACCAGACTTACTTCCTCAACCAATTGGATCAGGAGCAATTATCAAAAGTGATGTTCCCGATCGGCGATATGGAAAAGAAACGCGTGCGCGAAATCGCATTGGAAGCAGGACTTGCCACAGCCACGAAAAAAGATTCGACCGGCATCTGCTTTATTGGCGAGCGCAATTTCAAGGAATTCCTCGGTCAATATCTGCCGGCACAACCAGGAGCGATGGAAACGATGGAAGGCGTCTCGATGGGCACACATGATGGCTTGATGTATTACACAATCGGCCAGCGCCAGGGCCTTGGCATCGGCGGAGCGGGCGATCCGTGGTTCGTCATCGGCAAAGACCTCGACCGCAATATTTTATATGTGGGGCAGAACTTCCACCACGACGCGTTGTATTCAGACAGCCTGAGTGCTGTAAATCTGAGCTTTACTTCAAACACCGCGCCGACGGAGAAATTCGCATGCACAGCCAAATTCCGCTACCGCCAGGAAGATACGAAAGTGACGGTGGAAATCATCGACGGCGAAGCGATTGTCACATTCGACGAGCCGGTTCGCGCCATCACACCGGGACAGGCGGTCGTTTTCTATAACGGCGACGAATGCCTGGGCGGCGGAACAATCGACAAAGTGTTTAAAAAAGGCGCACGCCTTGAATACGTAGGGTAATGGGAGAGATTCGGATGAATTACAATGAAATCGGTATACAGGCCATTCAGGATGGCAAAACCGAACAAGCGGTAGAAGCGTTTACGAAAGCGATCGAAGAAGAACCACAAAATCCGCTCGGCTATATCAATTTCGGCCATGTATTAACTTCAATGGAAGAAACCGAACGGGCCGAGCGCTTTTTCCAAAAAGCGATTACGCTGGACGAAACGTCCGCCACTGCTTATTACGGGTTGGCAAATCTTTATTTCAACGCTGAACGTTTCGAGGAAGCGTTGAAATTGTACGAAAAAGCGGTACAGTATCAATTGGCAGGCGCCGACGCCCATTTCATGATGGGCAAATGCCTGGAGCGGCTTGGCCAGTCGAAATTGGCGCTGCCTTATTTGCAGCGTGCAGTGGAACTCGACCCGACCGATGTTCCGGCGCGCATGAGCTACGGCGTCAGCCTCGCATCGATGGAAATATTCGACTTGGCGGAGCCTCAATTTCTGAAAGTGCTGGAACTGGAGCCGAACCATTCGGATGCACATTATAATCTCGGTGTTTTATATGCCGTTTCAACCAACCGCACGAGCGATGCCATGCATCATCTCGAACAGGCATTTACACTCGATGAAGAAAATGAAATGGCGCGCTATGCGTATGATATGATTAAGACAAATCTGCAATAAAACATGAAAGGGGAACGATCGGCATGACAGGACAAATTGATTTATTCCAGGAAGAAACGCAATTTGTGCTGGGTCGGCCGGTCGTTTCGATTTTTCATAATCCCCAAAATCTTTTCACCATCGCAAAAGTGAAAATCCAACAGACCAACACCTCCTATACAGAAAAAGAAATCATCGTTTCCGGTTATTTTCCGGAACTCTCCATTGAAGAGGAATACCGTTTTACGGGAGCGGTGAAAAACCATCCGCGCTACGGCATCCAGTTTCAGGTGGAGACCTTCTCCAAAGAAGTGCCGGAAACAGAACAAGGCATCGTCCATTATTTGTCGAGCGATATGTTCAACGGCATCGGGCGGAAGACGGCAGAAACCATCGTCAAAAAACTGGGCATGAATGCCATCAAAAAAATTCTGGAAGATCCGGAAGCGCTGGACGTAGTGCCGCGACTGTCCGACGAAAAGAAAGACACGATCCGCTCGACGCTACAGATGAACCTCGGCCTTGAACGGGTGATGATCCAGCTCAATGATTGGGGATTCGGCCCGCAGGTGGGCATGCGCATTTTTCAGGCATACCGCGAAGAGACGATTGACATCCTGACGAAAAATCCTTTTCGCCTTATTGAGGAAATCGAAGGCATCGGATTTCAGCGCGCGGATGAACTCGGCGCCAAACTCGGATTGACCGGCAGCCACCCCGATCGCATCAAAGCGTCGATTCTGCACCTGTTGAATCAGGCGTCTTTATCGGAAGGGCATGTCTACATCGATGCGAAAACCCTGATTCCGCAAGTAAAGGAAATGCTCGAAGCGAGGCAGCAGGAAGAAATTTCGCTCGATGCCATATCCAAAGCGGCCATCGAATTAAATGAAGAATCAAAAGTCGCGGGGGAAGAAACGCGTCTTTATTTGCCGTCGCTGTATTATTCCGAAGTCGGCATTGCGACGAAACTGGAAACTTTGCTTGCTTCCCAGGAAACGCGTGACGGATTTCCATCATCAGAAGTGCGCAAAGCGCTCGGCGAAGCGGAAGAGCGGCTCGGCGTCAATTACGCCGAAACGCAAGTGCAGGCCATCGAATCCAGCATCAATTCATCTGTCATGATCCTGACGGGCGGGCCCGGAACCGGCAAGACGACCGTCGTCCGCGGACTGGTTGAAGTCTATGGCGAGCTCCACGGTTTGTCACTGGATCCGAAAGATTACGCCAAGAAAAAAGAGCCGTTTCCGATCATCCTGGCGGCTCCAACGGGACGCGCCGCAAAACGGCTGAGCGAATCGACGGACCTGCCGGCGATGACGATTCACCGCTTGCTCGGATTTAACGGGCAGGAGCGGGAAGAAGAAACCGAAAAAGAAATCGAAGGCAAACTGATCATCATCGATGAGATGTCGATGGTCGATACGTGGCTTGCACATCAATTGCTGAAGGCTGTGCCGGATGATGCCCAGATTATTTTCGTGGGTGACCAGGATCAACTGCCGCCGGTCGGACCGGGGCAGGTGCTGCGGGATCTTCTTGAATCGAAGCGCATTCCAACAGTTGAACTGACGGATATATACCGCCAGACTTCGGGTTCATCGATCATCGAACTGGCGCATCAGATGAAAAAAGGCCAATTGCCGGCGGACATTACCGCCAAGACGGCAGACCGGTCGTTCATCAAAGCCGGGGCCGAGCAAATACCGGAAGTGGTTGAAAAAGTCGTCAAAAGCGCACTTGCCAAAGGCCATCACATCAAAGACATTCAAGTGCTGGCGCCGATGTACAAAGGGCCGGCGGGAATTGACGCATTGAATAAGCTGATCCAGCAAATGGTCAACCCGAACGATGACGGGCAGCGCAAAGAACTCGTTTTCGGCGACATCACCTACCGCATCAACGACAAAGTGCTGCAGCTCATCAATCAGCCGGAAAGCAATGTCTTCAACGGCGACATGGGCGAAGTGGTCGCCATCATGAAAGCGAAAGAGACGGTCGAAAAGCAGGATTTGCTTGTCGTGTCATTTGACGGCATCGAAGTGACTTACCAGCGCAGCGATTTGAATCAGCTGACTTTGGCGTATTGCTGCTCGATCCATAAATCACAGGGCTCGGAATTTCCGACCGTCATCATGCCGGTCGTCCGCGGCTATATGAAAATGCTGCGGCGCAATCTTCTCTATACAGGCATTACCCGCAGCAAGGATTTTCTGATTCTGTGCGGAGACCCGGGCGTATTCCGCTATGGCGTCGAACGCACCGATGACACCAAACGGCTGACGACTTTGAGAGACCGTTTGTCGCTGTCCGAACCGACAACGGATGGCAATAAAACAGAGAGAGCGGCAGACGAAGTGAAAACTTCTGAACCGCAGATTCTCAAGGAACAACCGGTGCCTGCCGAAACCGAAGGCCCAGTGGCATTAACGAACGATAATGTCCATGCCATCCATCCATTGATCGGCATGAAAGGGGTCACCCCGCGCGACTTTATCGAGTCATAGATTATGCTCTGTGGAACCCTTTCAGCTCCGGCTGTTGACAGGGAACAATTATTTTCCTATAATTCAACTTATACAGATATAGAAAACGTTGATGGAGAAAGTATAAAGTAGCATCCGTTCAGAAATAGGCTCCCCGGCTGAAAGGGCCTTCGCGATGATCCTTTAGAAAGCTACTCCTGAGTGCAGCCAATCCCTGCCGTCAAGCCGCGTTAAGGCACCAATGAGAGACACGGAGATTATGCCGTGTAATTAGGGTGGTACCGCGAACAGATAGCCTTCGTCCCTTGCGTTTACGCAAGGGATGGAGGCTATTTTTATTTTATCCCTGGTCTAATTAATTGGTGTCACAGCCAGATGAAATCGCTCCAACTCTTTTCCGTGCCTCGAAGCTAGCGGAGCGATGCAGAGGCAGGCGGACGCTTTCCGCGGGGAGCGGCCTGAGCCTCCTCGGTCGCTAGCGCGCCCTGCGGGGTCTCAGGACTCACTCTATTCCCGCAGGAAAGACATTGGCCGAAGCCTGCGAGGACAAGTCTTTGCGACGAAGCAGCGGAGCGATGCAGGAGCACATCTTTGCTCTTCGCCGCCTTCCGCTCATTCATCTAATGGTAAATTACTTAGATATGGAGCAAAACAGCGAAGACGCCATGGGGACCAAGCGAAGTGCTGAGATCCACTCGGGCGAAGTGAAACGAGACCGAGTTAGCTCAGCGCAAGCCCCCAGGCAAGCGAAGCTGTTTTGCGGAATATCGGAAATCAATCACAATTAAGTTATTAGGAGGAAAAAACATGAAGAATTTAAAAGCAGAAGAAATCAGACAGCTTTATTTAGACTTTTTTAAAGAAAAAGGCCACGACCAGGAGCCAAGTGCACCGCTCGTGCCATTTGAGGATCCGTCGTTGCTGTGGATCAACAGCGGTGTGGCGACTTTAAAGAAATATTTCGACGGCCGCGTCATTCCGAAAAATCCGCGTATTGTTAACGCACAAAAATCAATCCGCACGAACGACATCGAAAACGTCGGGGTGACGGCACGCCACCATACTTTCTTCGAAATGCTCGGAAATTTCTCGATTGGTGAATACTTCAAAAAAGAAGCGATTCACTGGGCATGGGAATTTTTGACAGAAGAGAAATGGATCGGCTTCGATCCGGAACTCTTGTCGGTGACGGTTCACCCGGAAGATGAAGAAGCTTACGGCATCTGGCTCAACGAAGTCGGTGTACCGCCGGAACGCATCATCCGTTTGGAAGGGAATTTCTGGGATATCGGCGAAGGTCCAAGTGGTCCGAACTCGGAAATATTCTATGACCGCGGCGAAAGCTACGGCAACGATCCGAACGACCCGGAATTGTATGCGGGCGGAGAAAATGACCGTTACCTGGAAATCTGGAATCTGGTATTTTCACAGTTTAACCATAATGCGGATCACACGTATACGCCGCTGCCAAAACAGAACATCGATACAGGGATGGGACTTGAGCGGATGGCATGTGTCGTTCAGGACGTTCCGACGAACTTCGATACCGATCTGTTTATGCCGATCATTCGGAAAACCGAAGAGGTTTCCGGCAAGAAGTACGGCGAAGACAAAGAAGGCGATCTTGCATTCAAAGTCATTGCCGACCACGTGCGGACAGTCGCTTTTGCAATCGGCGACGGTGCGTTGCCATCCAATGAAGGCCGCGGTTATGTGCTGCGCAGACTTCTGCGCCGGGCAGTCCGCTACGCGAAAAAATTGGGCATTGAGAAACCGTTCCTGTTCGAATTGGTGCCGGTTGTCGGCAACATCATGAAAACGTTCTACCCGGAAGTGAGCGATAAAGAAGACTTTATTGTGCGCGTTATGAAACTGGAAGAAGAACGTTTCCACGAAACATTGAATGACGGGCTGGCAATTCTGTCGAGCGTTTCGGATAAGCAAAAGGCTGCCGGCAGCAATGAAATCCCGGGTGAAGACGCGTTCCGTCTTTACGACACTTACGGTTTCCCGATCGAGCTGACGGAGGAATACGCACAAGAAGCAGGCATGTCAATCGACCATGCAGGCTTTGAAAGCGCGATGAAAGCACAGCGCGACCGTGCCCGCAGCGCCCGCCAGAATGTCAATTCGATGCAGACCCAATCAGAAGTTCTCGGCAATATTACGGAACCGAGTGAATTTATCGGTTACACAAATACAGTTGCTGAAGCGAATGTGCTGTTCATCGTCAAAGACGGCGAACTCGTTGACTCTGCGCAGGAAGGCGAAGAAGTTCAGGTAATTCTGGACCAGACGCCATTCTATGCGGAAAGCGGTGGACAGATTGCGGATCACGGCATCTTGCGCAATGACCTCGTGCAGGCATTTGTGCTGGATGTTAAAAAGGCGCCGAATGGCCAAAATATCCATTCTGTCCGAATCGACTCCGGGGAATTGACGAAAACAGCTGTTACAGCCCAAGTGGATTCCGCTGAACGCAGTCATACAGTGAAAAACCACACCGCGACGCATCTCTTGCATCAAGCATTGAAGGATGTTCTCGGCAGCCACGTCAACCAGGCAGGATCATATGTAGGACCCGACCGTCTGCGTTTCGACTTTTCGCATTTCGGCCAGGTGACGCCTGAAGAACTCGAAAAAATTGAAACGGCTGTAAACAATAAAATCTGGGACAGCATTGCGGTTGCGACCGGCTATCATAACTTGCAGGAAGCAAAAGAGATGGGGGCAATGGCCCTGTTCGGTGAAAAATACGGAGATGTTGTCCGTGTTGTGGAAATCGGCGGCTACTCGCTCGAACTATGCGGCGGCGTCCATGTCGGCAACACAGCGGAAATCGGGTTATTCAAACTTGTCTCGGAAAGCGGCATCGGTGCCGGCATCCGACGCATCGAAGCGCTGACGGGCAAAGGTGCTTACGAAAGCATGAAAAACAGCGAAGACACTTTAGCGGAAACGGCTGCTTTATTGAAATCGAATCCGAAAGATATTGTCCAGAAAGTTCAAACTTTCCTATCGGATCTGAAAGCATTGCAGCGTGAAAACGAATCGCTGATGGCGAAGATCTCCAATGCGCAGTCTGCCGGCATCCTGGATGCGGTTCAAACTGTGGGAGACGTTCAAGTGTTAGCGGCACGCGTTGAAGCGAAAGACAATAACCAATTGCGCCAGATGCTGGATGATCTGAAAGGGAAATTGGACAATGCAGTGATTGTGCTGGGGGCAGTGGACGGCGATAAAGTCATGCTTGCGGCGGGAGTGACAAAAGAATTGGCAGGCGGCAATTATCACGCCGGTCAAATCGTCAAACATGTGGCAGAGCAATGCGGAGGCAAAGGCGGCGGACGTCCGGATATGGCAATGGCCGGAGCAAAAGAACCCGACAAATTGGACAGTGCACTCGCGTCAGTCTACGACTTAGTCAAATAGGTTTAATAAATGCCACCTATCGTATATAATGGGAATCAGGCAGCGGAAAAGGTTTGACCTATTTAAATCCGAAAGCGAGGTGCTTATCGTGAGTTCATTCGATCGCACAATGAAATTTGATTCGTCTGATGAATCGATGGAGCAGGATGTTAAACGAGTGATGCTGGAAGTACATGCATCCTTGGAAGAAAAAGGCTATAACCCGATTAACCAGATAGTCGGCTATCTATTATCCGGTGACCCGGCTTATATTCCTCGCCATCAGGATGCAAGAAATAAAATTCGCAAACTTGAACGGGATGAAATGCTGGAAGAGCTTGTGAAGTTTTATATCAAAAAGAATAATGAGGAATAAATTATGAGAATTATGGGGCTGGATGTAGGTTCTAAAACAGTCGGCGTTGCAATCAGCGACGCACTCGGCTGGACGGCTCAGGGCATTGAGACTGTAAAAATCAATGAAGTAATTGAAGAATTCGGCATGGACCGCCTGGGCGAACTGATCAGCCAATACGAGGTGACAGAAGTCGTGGTCGGCTATCCGAAGAACATGAACAATTCCATCGGCCCACGGGCAGAAGCATCCGAAAGATTTGCAGCTTTGCTCAAAGAAGCGTATGCTATACCAGTGGTATTATGGGATGAACGGCTTACGACAGCGGCAGCTGAAAAGATGCTGATCTCCGCGGATGTCAGCCGGAAGAACCGCAAAAAAGTGATCGACAAGATGGCCGCAGTCATGATTCTGCAAGGCTATCTTGATTTTAAAAAATGATGAGGTGACGACAATGGAACACGGACAAGAGCACATTACAGTCGTTGATGAAAACGGCAACGAACAATTATTTGAAGTTTTGTTTACATTTGACTCAGAAGATTTCGGAAAATCCTATGTTTTGTATTTCCCGGTAGGCGCTGAAGAAGATGACGAAGGCGAAATCGAAATTCAGGCATCTTCATTCACTGAAAGCACAGACGCTGACGGTAAAGTGGACGGCGGAGCATTATTGCCGGTTGAAACGGATGAAGAATGGGATATGATCGAAGAAATGCTGAACACTTTTCTTGCTGAAGAAGATGAAAACGAAGAGCTTTAATTACAGGAAGGCGGAATTGAAATCAAATTCCGCCTTTTTCTTTTGCTCAGATTTCTTGTATAATGGGATAGAATAGGTAAGGGGGAGAACCCGTGGAAAACAAGTCGAAGCTGGATATCATGTTTGACCGCATGAAAGAGAAGAAAAAAGAAGTGAAAGTGGTGCGCCGAATCGTTTTTGCAATTATGCTTATTCTATTGATCGCCGCAGCAATTTTAGGCTATCAAGGCTATAATTACGTGACCTCAGCTTTGGCGCCGGTGGATCCGGAGTCAGAGGAAGTCGTTGAAGTGGAAGTTCCGATCGGTTCGAATCTTGACAGCATTGCAGCATTGTTGGAAGAGAACGGCATCATCGAAGATGCCCGCATCTATAAATACTATGTGAAGTTCAATAACGAATCGGAATTCCAGGCAGGAACATACGGTTTGCTGCCCTCCATGACATTGGATGAAATCACTGAAAGTTTGAAAACCGGCAAAGTTTATCGTGAACCTCTGTTCACCATCAACTTTCCCGAAGGTTTGACACTCGATCAGATTGCCGAAAATGTCATTGCTGAAAAGACCGATCACACGGCTGAAGAGTTTATGGCCAAAGTGACGGATGAAGCTTATATCGACAATCTGATGGCGAATTATCCGGGTCTCCTGACAGAAGAAATTAAAGGAGAGAATATCCGGTATGCGCTTGAAGGCTATTTATTCCCTGCCACATATCCATTCTATGACGAAGATCCTTCGCTGGAATTGATCATCGAAGGAATGCTGGATGCGACACAGGCGAATATCTCACCGTATTCTGTGGTTCTCGAAGAAATGGAAAAGACGCCTCACTGGCTGCTGACTTATGCTTCCTTGTTGGAAGAAGAAGCAACGGCAAAGTCGGATCGTGAAATCATTGCCTCGGTCTTTAATAACCGCATGAAAGAGGGGATGCGGCTGCAGACTGACCCGACTGTCATTTATGCAATGGGCGAGCACCGCGAGCGGCTGTTCAACGAAGACTATAAATTTGAACATCCGTACAGCACCTATACCAATGAAGGATTGCCGCCCGGCCCGATTGCCTCTGCCGGTGCTTCCTCTATTGAAGCGGTTCTCGATCCGGCAGAAACGGAATTTTTCTACTTCCTGGCCGACTCGGAAGGCACCAATCATTTTGCTGAAACTTATGAAGAACATCTTGCAAATCGCGATAAGTATATAGGCAATTAATGGAACAAGAAGGATGCGACCTCGCATTCCTTCTTGTTTTATGTTATCATTTGAAGGAATTTTTGCTGTTTCGAAAAGGGGCTTCAACGTATGGACGACAAGCAATTTGACACCACACTTGTGGCGATGAAAAAGTTCGCCAAAGAACAGCATGTGCCAATTATGGAAGATGAAGGCATCAGCCATCTGACGGCTTTATTGACAGAGCAAAAGCCCGCCAGCATTCTTGAAATCGGTTCTGCCATCGGCTTTTCCGCTCTGAAAATGGCGCAGGCTTTGCCGGATGCAACCATTGACACGATTGAGCGGGATGAACAGCGGTATCAAAAAGCGGTAGAATTTATCGGAGCAACCGGTCTGCAGGAACGGATCAGCATATACTGGCAGGACGCGCTCGAAATGGATATTGCTTTACTTGGGGATGGCTACGATGCTATTTTTATCGATGCGGCAAAAGGCCAATATGAACGTTTTTTTGAAAAATACGAAGTTTTGCTTAATGAGGGCGGAACAATATATTGTGATAATATGCATATGCACGGCATGTCCAGTGTTCCGCTGTTGGAAATTCCCCGAAGAAAGCGCACGATGATCCGCAATCTGAGGACGTTCAAGGAGCGGATGATGGCGCATGGCGATTATGACACGAAACTGCTCGAAATCGGGGACGGCATCATAGTGTGCAAAAAGCGCTAGAAAAAAACGATAATACGCAAGGAGCAGTCTTACATGTCAAAAAACAGACCGGTAGTAATCGGCATCGCCGGAGGTTCAGGTTCCGGCAAGACGAGTGTTACGACTTCCATCTACGAAGTGTTCAAGGAACATTCCGTTGTTGTCATTGAGCAGGATTATTATTATAAAGACCAGAGCCATCTGGAGTTTGAGGAACGATTGGCTACAAACTACGATCATCCCTTGGCTTTCGATACAGATCTGTTAATCGAACATATCAATGAATTGCTGGAGCGCAGACCGATTGAAAAACCGGTCTATAATTATGCAATCCACACCCGTGCGGAAGAAACTATTCCAATTGCCCCGAAAGATGTTATCATACTGGAAGGGATTTTGGTTCTGGAAGACAAACGCTTAAGGGATTTGATGGACATCAAATTGTTCGTCGATACGGATGGGGACCTGCGAATCATACGCCGGCTCCTGCGTGATATCAATGAGCGTGGACGGACAATCGACTCGGTCATCGAGCAGTACTTGAACGTCGTGCGCCCGATGCATAACCAATTCATTGAACCGACAAAGCGCTACGCAGATGTTATCATTCCGGAAGGCGGCCAAAATGAAGTCGCAATTGATTTAATGGTTACAAAAATTAAAACAATTCTTGAATAGAATTGGAAATTAGTCTATGATGAGACGATACTGACAGATTTTTCAAAAATCGATAGTCAGCAGTTGAAGGAGTGGGGAACAATGGCTAACGAAAAACAATTTCCGATGACAGCTGCAGGAAAGCAGAAGTTAGAGGACGAACTGGACTTTCTGAAAACGATTAAACGCAAAGAAGTGGTTGAACGGATTAAAATCGCCCGTGATTTCGGTGATTTGTCTGAGAACGCTGAGTATGACTCGGCTAAAGAAGACCAGGCGTTTGTCGAAGGACGCATTTCAACTTTAGAATCAATGATCCGCAATGCGGTGATCATAAATGCAAATGATATCAGCAACGACACCGTTCGATTGGGGACGACCGTAACATTTGTGGAAGTTCCGGACGGCGATAAAGAATCGTATACGATTGTAGGTTCTGCAGAAGCGGATCCACTCGAAGGCCGAATCTCGAACGATTCACCAATTGCAAAAAGCATGATTGGCCGCACTAAAGGTGATCGTGTGAAAGTATTGACTCCCGGCGGGGAAATGGAAATCGAAATCGTTTCCATTACGTAATGTTTCTGCAGCCATTCTTTCATAGGATGGCTGTTTTTAAATGGAGCGCCGCTTGCGAATCTGCTCAAGCGGGGAAAAGACCGCAAATGACACACGAATTTATCAGGATAGTTAAATTTGTAATATGAAATTATGATAGAATACCAAAGAAGGGGAGGCTACAACTATGGCAAACGAAAAAAAACCTTATCCCTCGCGTGTGAATAAGAAGGGCAAATCCTCCACGAATTCAATGTTGAATGTAATGATTGGACTGGTATTTGCATTAATTCTTATCGTGGGAGCTTTTATATTCTTCGGGCAGACGAATGGCACCGACAATGCCCAGGATCCTGAACAAGTTCAGATTTCCACAGATACAGATGATGAAGCGGGCGAAGAGGAAAGCGGCGAAGAAGAACAAACTGACAACGCCGAAGAAGAAACTGAAAGCCAGGAACAAGAAGACCAGGCTTCAGAAGAAGAACAAGCAGAAGCTCCAGCGGATGAAGAATCCGATCCGGCTGCTGAAAAACAAGAAGCTGAAAAAGATGAAGATACAGAAGCTGCAGAAGAAGAGGAAGAAGAACAAGGCTCTGTTACCGGCGGAACAATTACGCGCCAGGAGTCGAATGATCCGATCGTCAAAGAAAGCATCATCAACACAAGCTGGGAACCGGTAGGAACAAGCCAAAGCGGTGACCATGTTTCGGTTTACGACACCAATTCAGTGGATTGGCAGGAAAAGATCGACGCAATAACTTACGCTACCGGATTGGCTGAAGGCGATATGTATATTCTGCATATCGGCAATGGCGGCGGACCGCAAAAATCCGTCGGCACCGTTCAGTCGAAAGATAAGTCGGAAAAATATCGGGTGCATTTGGAATGGGTGGAAACAGAAGGCTGGAAACCTGTTAAAATGGATATACTGAATACTGTAGAAGGCGCTTATTAAAACAGCGTCTTTTTTTCTGACCAAGTACAGGGTCTGTTTAGAGCTGAGCAACAAGGGTCACAGTATTTTAAAACTTAGATTATGGCCTGCCCAGTGGGCGTAATTTTAAAGGAGACGGTAAAAATGAGAATTGGAATTATCGGTGCAATGGAAGAAGAAGTGGAATTGCTGCGCGGCAGCCTGGAGGACACGCAAACGGAAGTTATAGCAAATTGTGAATTTACAACAGGTACATATCAGGGACAGGAAATCATCCTGTTGAAAAGCGGCATCGGCAAAGTCAATGCAGCGATGTCCACAACAATCCTGCTGCAGCATTTCAAACCGGAGCTGGTGATCAATACCGGATCTGCCGGCGGATTTGACGAAAATCTGGAAGTCGGTTCAATCGTCATTTCGGATGAAGTCATCCATCACGATGTCGATGTCACAGCCTTCGGTTACGAAATGGGCCAGGTGCCGCAAATGCCGGCAACTTACCATTCCAATCCGGAACTGATTGAGCTGGCTGAAAAAACGGTCAAAGAATTGCTGGAACTGCCATATGCTATCGGACTGATTGGCACCGGAGATTCATTTATGAATGACCCGCAGCGAGTCGAGCAAGTTCGCAGCCAGTTTCCTACGATGAAAGCGGCAGAAATGGAAGCAGCGGCAGTGGCGCAGGTCTGCTTCCAATTTGATACAGCATTTGTCGTCATCCGGGCGCTATCGGATATTGCGGGCAAGGAATCGTCTGTATCCTTTGAAGAATTTCTGCCCGTAGCAGCAGATCACTCAACAAAAATCGTGCTGCGTGTAGTGGAACGCCTCGTGTCGCGTTTATAACAATAAAAATGAAATACAAAAAAGCTGCCGGAGGATTCTCGGCAGCTTTTGCTTATACTTTTCTTAAGGTGAACGTACTGATCATCAGCAGTGAACAGATCAGAATCAGGAACATATAAACGACGGAAGGGAATGCCTCCAGCCCGAAATACGAAAGCGTAAGAATGGTTCCTGCTGCAGTGATCGGCAGCCCTGTGAAATAACCGCTCGATTCGGTGATGTTAAAACGTGCCAGGCGGAATGCTCCGCTAGAAATATAAATCACTGTGAATACCATGCCGGCGATGCCGAATTCGTTCAACGCCAATTCATAAATGAGAATGGCGGGGGCTACACCGAAGGAAATGATATCGCTCATGGAATCCAATTGCTTGCCGAGGGCTGACTCCTGGTTAAGTTTGCGTGCTACGATGCCGTCAAAACGGTCCAGGAAAGCGGCGATGAAGATAAATAACACGCTGAAGCTGTATGCACCGTTAAGCGCCGCCATCAAAGCTGCGCCACCGAACGACAAATTCCCGATTGTCAGCATATTTGCTGTGTGGGATTTCAACTTTTTTATTGTGTGGTCCATCCGTTCTATAAAAATCAATGGAGAGTCCTCCTTACGCACATAATGATGTTCCTTTTATTATACTGTTCGTTTGGAAAAAATGGTAGACTTTTATCATAACGGAGGTATCGGAATGAAAAAGAAGTTATATCAATATACAATAGAATTGACGAATGGCCCTGTGACTTCCAACCTGTTGCAGCGTTTTGCGAAGTTTTCAGGGAGTCGGAAAGCCATCACGAATTATGTGAAAGTCTTTAAAATAAATACGGATGAAATTATGGGGGGAATTGAAGAATTTCCTACGCTTCACGATTTTTTTATCCGGAAATTAAAGCCTGGCAGTCGGCCGCAAGCGGATGCAGACATTGTTTCGCCGGTTGACGGCAAAGTTGAAATTGCCGGTAAATTGCAGGAGGACAGCCAGTTTATGGTCAAAGGCCAGCAGTATTCACTTGCTGAACTTTTGGGCAACGCTGAATTGGCAAAGCGGTACGCGAACGGAAATTATGCCGTTCTTTATCTGTCACCCGCCAATTACCACCGGATCCACAGTCCGGCAGACGGTAAAATTTCACGGCAGTTCGTGCTCGGCAAAAAATCCTACCCGGTCAATCAATCCGGACTGCTGTATGGCAAAGCACCCATCAGCGGAAACTATCGGCTCATATCTGAACTGGAAACTGGCGGAGGCAATGTGTTGATGGTCAAAGTCGGTGCCATGTTCGTAAATTCAATTAAACTCACAAACACGCGTGATGAGTGGAAAAAAGGCGAAGAGATCGGCTATTTCAGTTTCGGTTCCACCGTTGTTTTGTTTTTCGAAGCGGACAGTTTCCGTTTTACGGAGAATATTGTGGACGGTGAACCGATCAAAGTGGGAGAAGCACTGGCAAATATGCTATAATCATTAACATTAAGTTGGAAGATACAGGAGTTGTTGAAAGTGTACCAGAAATTTATACCGAGCCAATACGTCAGAACGGTGTTTGATATCACACCCGAAAGCCTGTTGGATAAAAATATCCGCGGCATCATCACCGATCTCGACAATACGCTGGTCGAATGGGATCGTCCCGAAGCGACGCCGATGCTGATAGACTGGCTGAAATCCATGAAGGACGCGGGCATCCAGGTCGTCATCGTTTCCAATAATAATGAGCTGCGCGTCAAATCATTTTCGGATCCATTGGGTATTCCGTTCATTTTCCAGGCGCGGAAGCCGATGGGCAAAGCTTTTCGAAAAGCGTTGAAAATCATGAGTGTCAAGCGGGAACATGTTGTGGTCATCGGTGACCAGATGCTGACCGATATTTTCGGCGGCAACCGCAATAAATTGCATACGATCCTCGTCCTGCCGGTCGCAAAGTCCGACGGGTTCTTTACACGTTTCAACAGACTTGTCGAGCGGCGTATCATGAAGAGATTGAAAGACAAAGGTTTAATGACTTGGGAGGAAGAAAAAATTGAGTGAAATGCCAAATTGCATCGGTTGCGGTGCACAGATCCAAACAGAACATCCGGGGAAGTTGGGCTACGCGCCAGCATCGTCGCTTGAAAAAGAAGAGATTATTTGCCAAAGGTGTTTCCGGTTAAAGAATTACAATGAATTGCAGCCGGTTTCTCTGACTGACGATGATTTTCTGCGAATTTTAAATGGCCTTGGCGAACGCAAAGGCCTGATCGTTAAAATCGTGGATATTTTCGACTTTAACGGCAGCTGGCTGCCGGGCCTTCACCGTTTTGTCGGCAATAACGATATTCTGTTGATTGCCAATAAAGCGGATTTATTGCCCAAATCAGTTAAGGAACAGAAACTGTTGCAATGGATGAAGCGCGAAGCGAACAAACTTGGCCTGAAACCGGTCGATATTTTGACTGTCAGTGCCGCCAGCGGCAAAGGGGTTCCGGAAGCGATGGAAGCGATTGAACATTACCGCAAAGGCAACGATGTATTTGTGGTCGGTTCGACGAATGTCGGAAAATCCACATTCATCAACCGCATCATCAAACAGGCGACCGGGCAGGATAATATCATCACCACTTCCCATTTTCCTGGCACAACGCTCGATATGATCGAGATTCCACTTGATGATAAAAAATCGTTGTATGATACGCCGGGAATCATCAACCATCATCAGCTTGCCCATTACCTCAATACGGCCGATTTGAAAAAAATCATGCCGAAAAAAGAGATCAAACCACGGGTCTTCCAGCTTAATCCGGAACAAACCCTGTTTATCGGTGGGCTTGCGAGATTTGATTTCATCAAAGGGGAACGCTCTTCATTCACGTTCCATATTGCCAATGACCTGCCGATTCACCGGACGAAATTGGACAATGCCGATGCATTGTACGAACAGCATTTTGGCGGTATGCTGGCACCACCTTCGGAAGAGTTTAAAGAAGATTATCCGAAATTGGTGCGTCACGAATTCCGGATCAAAAACGCAAAAACCGATATCGTCTTTTCCGGTCTTGGCTGGGTTACGGTTCAGCATCCGGATGTAATTGTCGCAGTGCATGCACCAAAAGGTGTCGAAGTAATGCTGCGGCCATCTCTTATATAGGAGGGATTGGATGAAAAAATGGTATGCGGTGATCGGCGACCCGATTTCCCATTCATTGTCACCGTTCATGCATGATACGTGGTTCAAAGAAAACGGCATAGATGCAACATTTATACCGATTCATGTCGAACCTTCAAATTTAAAACAGGCTTTCGAGTCGCTCCAATTGCTTGGGGCGAGCGGATTTAATGTGACTTTGCCGCATAAACAGGCCATCATTCCGCTGCTCGACGGCGTTGATGATACGGCGTCTGTGATGGATGCGGTCAACACCGTTGTGCAAAACGGCAAAAGTTACCGAGGCAGCAATACGGACGGTGATGGTTTTGTGAAGTCGCTGTTGACCACAGAGCCGAATCCGGATTCCAAAATTCTGCTGATCGGCGCGGGCGGTGCAGCAAGAGGCATCAGTTTCGCATTGAAACGCGCAGGTTTTGGTGACGTCACAATCACCAATCGGACGCATCGGCGCGCTGAGGAACTGGCTGAAGAAAGCGGCAGCAAGTCTATGATGAAAGCGGAAGCTGAGCGACAACTTGGTGACTTTGACATCATCATCCAGACAACGTCAGTCGGTTTGGCGGAGGATGAAGCTTTGCCCATCGCACTCCAAAATGTCCGGGCAGGGGCATTGGCTGCAGATATCGTCTATAATCCGATTGATACACCATTCCTGAAAGTAGCCGAACAAAAAGGCTGCAGGACGCTGAATGGTGTAGGCATGTTCGTCTATCAGGGCGCAATCGCTTTTGAAAAATGGACAGACATCAAACCGGACACTGAAAATATGATCCAAATGATAACGGAAAAACTAGGAGGCACTTATGTTAACAGGTAAGCAAAAACGTTTTTTAAGAAGTGAAGCACATCACGTCGACCCGATTTTTCAAGTCGGCAAAGGCGGAGTCAACGAAGCAATGATCGTTCAAATTTCAGAAGCACTGGAAAAGCGTGAATTGGTGAAAATCAGCATTCTGCAGAACAATGAAGATGGTAAACACGAAGTGGCTGAAAAATTGGCCAAAGAAACAAAAGCTGAATTGGTGCAGTTGATTGGCCACACTGTTGTTCTTTATAAACAGTCAGTAAATAATAAGCGGATCGAGCTGCCGGTGAAAAGATGAAGAGAGTCGGGATTTTGGGAGGTACCTTTAATCCGCCGCATTTCGGACATCTGATCATGGCCAATGAAGCCTATCACAGCCTGGGCCTGGATGAAGTCAGGTTCATGCCGAATGCGGTTGCTCCGCATAAGGAGGTCCACGGTGTCGATGCTGCCCAGCGTCTGAAAATGACGCAATTGGCGATTGAAGGTTTCCCGCAATTCCGCATCGAGGATACTGAAATTACGGCTGGCGGCGTTTCCTACACCTTCAACACGCTCAGCCGATTAGTAGAGATGGAACCGGAAACGGATTTTTATTTCATCGTCGGCGGAGATTCGATCGAAGATTTGAATTCCTGGCATCGGATCCACGAATTGGCGAACATGGTCCAGTTTGTTGGAATCGGCCGGCCGGGCTATGACGCTGGCACCGATTTTCGGGTAATGATGATTGATTCACCAGAAATGCATCTTTCTTCGACGATGCTGCGGGAAAGAGTTGCAGCAGCCCGGCCACTGACATTTTTCGTGCCGGAGAAAGTCGAAGCCTATATCCGAAAGGAGAGGTTGTATGAATCAGAGCAGAATGCTTCAGATCGTTAAGAAACGTCTCCCGGACAATCGCTATGGCCATGTTGTCGGCGTGTTGAACACCGCAACTGCACTCGCCATCCGTTTTGGGGTGGCGCAGGAAAAAGCGCAGGTGGCTGCGATTCTGCACGACGTTGCAAAATTTTCCGATCGGGAATGGATGAAATCCATTATCGAAAAAGAAAACATGGACCCCCTGCTATTGGAATATCATTCAGAATTATGGCATGCTCCAGTCGGGGCTTACGTCGCTGCTTCTGAATTTGGCGTAACGGATGAAGACGTATTAAATGCCATCCGCTACCATACGACAGGCCGTGCCGGGATGTCCGACCTCGAAAAAGTGATTTATATTGCTGACCTCGTGGAACCGAACAGAAAGTTTAAAGGCGTCGAAGAATTGCGTCAATTAAAAGAACAGGGATTGGATGTTATGATGGAAGCCTGCGTCAAACACAGCATCGATTTTCTTGTATCAAAAAATCAGCCGGTATATCCGGATTCACTGAAGTGTTATGAATACTTCGTGCAACAGAAAGGGATAGTGAAAGAATGACTGAACATACATTATTGCAAATGGCTTATCAAGCAGCCGAAGATAAAAAAGCGGAGGACATCGTTGTCCTTAATATGGAGGGAATCTCTTTGCTGGCAGATTATTTCATTATCTGCAGCGCGAACTCAGACCGTCAAGTACAAGCAATTGCGCGTGAAATGATCGAGAAATCCAACGAAGCGGGAAATGAAGTGAAAAGTGTCGAAGGTTTCGACTCGGCTCGCTGGATTCTTGTCGACCTTGGCGATGTGGTTGCACATATTTTCCATAAAGACGAACGTTCTTATTACAATTTGGAGCGCCTCTGGAGAGAAGCGCCTGAAATGGAAATATGAGCTACGGCAAATTTGCGTCAATTTACGATAGCCTGATGCAGGACGTCCCATATGACCAGTATGTTGAATGGGTGGCCTCAAGGCAAACCTCCGGAAAATTATTGGATTTGGCCTGCGGAACCGGAACATTGTCTCAACTTTTTGCTGAACTGGGCTATGAAGTCACAGCCAGCGATCTGTCAGAAGAGATGCTGACGATGGCGAACCAGCGATTCCAAAGTGCCAACCTGCGCATTCCCACTTATCAATTGTCGATGGACAATCTCGAAGGCCTGCAAGGCTTTGATGTTGTCACCATCGCTATTGATTCTTTGAATTATTTGAAGTCCGGCGAACAGGTGCAAAAAACATTCAGTGAAGTGCATAAAGCGTTGAATGACGGCGGCATGTTGTTTTTTGACGTACATTCACTCTATAAAGTGGATGAAGTTTATATGGACAGCCCGTTCGTTCTGGATGATGATGAAGTTTCCTTTATCTGGCACACAGAAAAGGGAGGAGCCGAGCACAGCGTTGTGCACGACATTTCCTTTTTTGTGCGCCAGCAGGAAGAGCTTTATCAACGCTTCGAAGAAACCCATGAGCAGCGGACATTTCCAGTGTCAACTTACAGCACCTGGTTGAAAGCAGCCGGATTCGTGATTGAATCGATTACGGCAGACTATACCGATGAAGCACCTTCAGAGGACAGCGAACGAATTTTCTTCTGTGCGAAAAAAGTATAGCAGCAATTTTCAAAGCCACCATTTATGGTGGTTTTTTTTTAGTGGGATAGACAGACGCTTACAATAAATGTATAATTCAGACAGCTTCCATTTAATTGCTTCCCGCTGGAAAGAGGGATGCAAACTGACAATCCAACAGATTTTCAGTAAATACAGCAGACTGCTGATCCCCGCTGCAGTCATCTCGTTGCTGGCGCTTTATTTTTTATTTCCCCATGGTGATTCCGAAGAAATTACAGCGGCACCATCTGATCTGATAGAAGCTGAATCCCCTCAGCTGAGTGAAACCCCAACCATTATCAACGAACCGGAAACGGAACCCGAGAACATTCTCGTAGAGATCAAAGGCCAGGTGAATGCACCGGGTGTATTTGAAATGCCTCCGGATTCAAGATTGCATGACGCAATCGACCTTGCCGGCGGCCTTTTGCCGGATGCAGATGATCTGTCCCTCAATATGGCCATGAAATTAACGGATGAAATGAGCGTCTATGTCCCGAAAATGGGGGAGGCGGCAATCGCACCCCCAGTGATCACGCAGTCGGCGAGTGGCACTTCAGCCGCTGGTACAGGCGGCACGGTGAACATCAATGCCGCGGATGAAGCGGGTCTGTCGACACTTCCGGGCATCGGTCCATCGAAAGCTGCGGCCATAATTGCCCACCGGGAAGAAAATGGGCCATTCGCCTCGATTGAAGCGTTGAAAGATGTCACGGGCATCGGCGATAAAACATTCGAGAATTTGAAAGATGCGATTTCGGTGAACTGATTGTTGACGTCCTTTCCACCTCTGCTAAACTGAAATTGACAGTATAAAGCGGGGGGCAATTAAATGAAGCGAATAACTTGGGACCAATTTTTCATGGCGCAAAGCCATTTACTGGCGTTAAGAAGCACTTGCACGCGTTTGGCAGTGGGAGCGACCATCGTCCGCGACAGAAGGATTATTGCTGGAGGCTATAACGGCTCGATTTCCGGTGGCGACCATTGCATCGATAAAGGCTGTTATGTTGTGGACGGCCATTGTGTACGGACGATCCATGCGGAAATGAACGCATTGCTGCAATGCTCGAAATACGGTGTCAGTGTGAGCGGCGCCGATATGTATGTCAGCCATTTCCCTTGTCTCCAATGCACAAAATCAATCATTCAGGCTGGAATTTCCCGATTGTATTATGCAGCCGACTACAAAAATCATGAATACGCCATCGAGTTATTGGAACAGGCCGATGTGGAAGTGGTGCAAGTAATTTTTGATGAACGCCAAATAGACTTTTTGAGCGTAGAGAAGGCAGCTCTTTATATGGAATTGCTGGAGAAATTGCGTGAAAAAGGTGGCAGCGAGGAAGAGTTGGCTCATTATAATGAGCGGGTGAAGGCATTATTTGGAGAAGAGATAAAAGTTTAAGCCGGAATACGGCGATATATCTTGCCGCCGCCGCGGTAATCGGCACAATAGCAGCGCATGACGCACCTGGGATTCTCGTGTTCATGGCGCTGCTTTTTCTATGGATGCTTTGGAAGAAGGAGAAGTTTGGAGTTTTTACGTTGGTCCTGCTGGCTGCGAGCGTGTTATTTATTGTCCAGGACCTCCGGCACGCAGCGTTGCCGGAATATACGGAGCGTTACGATGGCCAGGCTGAATTTCAGGAAGGATTTAAAATTGACGGAGAAGCGGTGAGGGGCTTTTTGGAACTCGAAGACGGAGGATTGGTTTATGCCACTTACCGTTTTACATCTCCGGAAGAAATGAAGGCAAAGGCAGAATTACTCCGAAATGCGGTGTTGACTGTATCGGGAGCCATCGAAAAACCGGAAGAGGCAGCGCATGACTTTGCCTTTGATATGGCGGCCTACCTTGACAATAATGGCGCGTCATCTTTGCTGGATCTCCAAAAGGTGGAATTAATCGGGAGTTCGGACGGCTTTGATGCCGCCCTATCCGCTAGAAGAGAAAATCTGAAGCAGCATATCCGCGCCAGTTTTCCGGCCAGTTTAACGGCAGAAGCTGAAGCATTGCTGATTGGTGAACGGGAAAGCATCACCACCGAACAGCAGCGGATTCAACAGACACTCGGCATTTCGCATCTTTTTGCCATATCCGGACTCCACGTCGCAATCATCAGCGGTCTCCTGTATTTATTGATGCTACGCTGCGGCATAAGAAAAGAAACGGCAATGATGCTGTTGTTGGCGGTTTTGCCTTTCTACGCCTTTATGGCCGGCGGTGCCCCGTCTGTTTGGCGGGCCGTCAGTATGACGATGGCGGTTCTCGTGCTGAAGCTCTTTCGGATTCGGGTGCCCATTGCCACAATTCTGCTGCTGAGTTTTATGTTCTTTATCACAATAAATCCCTATATCATCTATAAGATTGGCTTTCAGCTGTCATACGGGGCAAGTTTCGGTATCATTTATTCATTAAGGTTGCTGGAAACCGCAAAATCGCCCATCCGCATGGGCTTGCTGATCACTTTCATCTCGCAGTTTACGTTATACCCGATTTTGCTGTTCCATTTTTATGGCTTGTCATTGTCATCTTTTACTGTAAACAGCTTTTTTGTACCACTCTATACGCTATTAATTCTGCCGGTGAATATTTTATTGCTCGTTTTGACCTTGTTGTTTCAACCGGCGGCAGATTTCATCTTTTATTTTTATGAGCCGTTTCGGACATTTGTGGAACATTGGACCATTTGGCTGGCAGAGTGGCCCCATCAGATGTGGATTCCGGGAAAACCGAATAGTGTTTTTTTAGGGTTGATGATTGCTGGGGTGATCTTGTTTTACAGTTTGATGGAGAAGGGTTTTCGCTGGTGGAAAGTGGCTATCGGAATTTTGCCGGCGATCGTTTTCACCGCCGTTCCGTATTTTGATGGGGCATTAAAGGTGACGATCATTGATGTGGGCCAGGGAGACAGTGCGTTGATCCAATTGCCGTACCGGAAAGGCGTTTACCTCATTGACACGGGAGGTGTGCTGCGTTTCGGCAGGGAAGGATTCAGCGACAGAAACCGCCCTTTTGAAGTCGGTCGGCAAATTGTGGCCCCGTATTTGCACGGCAATGGCATAGCGAAGATTGATAAAATGATTCTGAGCCATCCGGATGCCGACCACGCGGAAGGTGCAGATGAAATTCTCCAGCTGTTCGATGTGAAAGAACTTCACCTGACTCCGGGTTCTCAGAATTCGGATATCATGAAAGCGTTGCAAAAGGATTTGAATCAGACGACAATCCGGCTGCCGGGGCAGGAGAGCCACTGGCAGAACGGAGGGGTCAACTTCACTTATGTAAGTCCGGAGGATGGAGTTTATGACGGCAATAACGATTCGCTCGTGCTGCTGATGGAATATGAAGGATTTAAATTGCTGTTTACCGGTGATCTGGAAACAGCGGGGGAAAACAGAATTATCGGGCTGTATGGAGACCGACTCGCCGATATCACCGTATTGAAAGTGGGCCATCATGGAAGCAAGACATCCAGCGGAGATACCTTTCTCTCAACACTCCAACCAGAACTGTCAATTTTTTCCGCCGGCAAAGACAATCGCTATGGGCATCCCGCAGAAGAAGTGGTAGAAAGGTTCGAGTCGCTGTCTCTGCCGACACTCAGCACAGCAGAGCAGGGGACAATCGAGATCATTTTTCAGGACGGAGCCTATACAGTAATTACATCCAAATAAAAAAGGTTTCGGCTGGATAGCCGAAACCTCATTGAATTAAAGTGCTACGTATTGTACAACTGCCGCGATAATAAAGATAGTTGCGAAGAACACGAATGATACCACAAATCCCATACCGGCATCGATGGCGTCGTTCCGCTTCGATTGTACATTATTTTCAAATTCATTCATGGCTATCCCTCCTAATTCCCTCTAATTATAAGCTAGTGCAACTCAAAAATCTACATTGAACTTCATTTAAGCGGCTGAATTTAAGTGCCGTCACAGAAAAGACAAATCCCACAAAATGCCGAAAATCCGATATAGTAGAGACAGGAGGCGGTAACATGATCACTTCAGTTTGGAAATCCATACGCAGCGGTCAAATCGACCCAGTGTATCTCATCATAGGCACCGAAAGTTATTTTATCGAAAAAACATTGGATCTATTAAAATCCTCGATGACCCAGGCGGGGGAGCTCGAATTGTCATTCTTCGATCTCGACGAGGTCCCGGTGGAACACGTCATCGACGAAGCGGACACCTTTCCGTTTTTCAGCGACCGGAAATTGATTATCGCAAAAAATGCCTCATTCCTGAAAGCCGCCGAGCGCGGCAAAGAAAAGATCAATCACGATTTGAAAACGCTGGAGTCCTGGCTGCAAAATCCACCGTCAAGTTCCGTCACCATCTTTGTAGCCCCATATGAAAAACTGGACGAACGGAAAAAAATCGTGAAATCCATCAAGCAACATGCCGTTCTGATCGAAGCCAAAGCTCTTCAGGCAAACGACCTCGAATCGTGGCTGGCGCAGGAAGCAAAATCATTCGGCAAGGACATCGACCGGAAAGCTGTCCGCAAACTGGTCGAGATGGCCGGCACCAATCTGACTTTATTGTCATCAGAAATTGAAAAGATGTCCCTCTTTCTGGGAGCAGAAGGGGAGATCACCGAAGAACTGGTTGAAAGGATGACAGCACGCACGCTCGAGCAGGATGCTTTCAAAATGCTGCAGGCTTATCTCGACGGCAATGTCAGCACCGCGCTCAGCGTCTATTACGATCTGCTTCGGCAAAAAGAAGAACCGGTTGCGCTAGCTGCGTTGCTGGCATCGCAGATCCGTTTCATGGTGCATGTCTATTATCTGCAGAAAAAAGGCTACCACGCGCAGCAAATTTCCAAACAATTAAAAGCACACCCCTATCGTGTGAAGCTTTTAGTCGAAAAACGCCAGCACATTTCCGAGCAGCGCCTGCTTGAAGTGCTCGGTGACCTGGCCGCTATCGATCTGCAGCTCAAAACAGTCAGCGGCAACCGCGAACGCGTCCTGGAATTCTTCCTGATGAAGCGAGCCGTGAAGAAGAGTTAAATGTTTTACGGAATATCGGTGATAAAAATATTAATTTCAAACAACAAAAAAAGCCGGCTCCTTTTAAAAAGGAACCGGCTTTTCACATGTTTACGCTTGTTTCATCAAGCGAGATTTTTGGCGGGCTGCAGTGTTTCTATGGATTAAGCCTTTTGAAGCCGCTTTTTCCACTTGTTTAATCGCAACTTTAACCGTAGCGCTAGCGTTTTCGTCTTTGTTAGTCAAAGCGTGCTCAGCTTTTTTCAAAGATGAACGCATTGCTGATTTAGCTTTCGTGTTTTGAGCGTTTTTAGACTCGTTCGTTCTCACACGTTTGATCGCAGATTTAATGTTTGGCATATCTTTCACCTCCTAGACAATTAGGAAAAGAGATGGGAAACACCTCAACTCTTATAATGTCTCTATACAACATGAATTATTTTATCAAACGGGGAGAAGGAATGCAATAGATACGTGCAAAGAAGTTTGCCTTTACAGTGAAATGAATTCTACTGCATTCATTGCTCAATGGCTGGCGTACTGCTATAATTCATAGTAGTTTGTATAGGAGTGTGGACCATGAACCAAGAACAGAGATTAGCGCGTCAAAGCAAAATACGTAATTTTTCCATCATCGCACACATCGATCACGGGAAATCTACGCTTGCCGACCGCATACTGGAGAGAACAAAAGCCCTGACTTCAAGGGAAATGAAAGAGCAATTGCTTGATTCCATGGATTTGGAGCGCGAGCGCGGAATTACTATCAAATTGAACGCTGTCCAGCTAAATTACACGGCGAAAGACGGCGAAACGTATATCATGCATTTGATCGATACGCCGGGCCATGTCGATTTCACCTACGAAGTTTCCCGCAGCCTGGCAGCCTGTGAAGGTGCTATCCTGGTCGTGGATGCGGCACAGGGCATCGAAGCGCAGACATTGGCAAACGTTTATCTGGCATTGGACAATAATCTTGAAATTCTGCCGGTCATCAATAAAATCGATTTGCCTGCTGCGGATCCGGAACGGGTTCGCCAGGAAGTGGAAGAAGTTATTGGTCTGGACGCTTCCGAAGCGGTGCTTGCTTCTGCGAAAGCCGGCATCGGCATCGAAGAGATTCTGGAGCAGATTGTTGAAAAAGTTCCAGCACCAACCGGCGACCCGGGTGCGCCGTTAAAAGCGCTGATTTTCGATTCGCTTTACGACCCGTACCGCGGAATCGTTTCCTATGTAAGAATCGTCGAAGGCACTGTAAAGCCGGGCGACAAGATCAAAATGATGTCCAGCGAAAAAGAATTTGAAGTGATCGAAGCGGGTGTTTTCACACCACGGGCGACTCTTCGCGAAGAATTGACTGTCGGCGATGTTGGATTCCTGACAGCAGCCATTAAAAACGTCGGCGACGCACCGGTCGGTGACACGATTACGCTGGCCAGAAATCCTGCATCAGAAGCGTTGCCAGGTTATCGCCGCATGAACCCGATGGTGTATTGCGGACTTTATCCGATTGATACCTCGAAATACAATGACCTTCGGGATGCGCTTGAAAAACTGGAATTGAATGACGCAGCGCTGCAATTCGAACCGGAGTCGTCTCAGGCGCTCGGTTTTGGCTATCGCTGCGGATTCCTCGGATTATTGCATATGGAAATCGTTCAGGAACGCATTGAACGCGAGTTTAATATCGACTTGATCACTACAGCGCCAAGTGTTATTTACAACGTTCATATGACCGATGATGAAGTGTTGAAAATTGATAACCCGGCGATGATGCCGGATGCACAAAAGATCAAATTTGTGGAAGAACCGTATGTGAAGGCAACCATTATGGTGCCGAATGATTACGTGGGAGCTGTCATGGAGATCTGCCAGAAAAAACGCGGGAATTTCCTGACAATGGATTATTTGGACAATTCGCGTGTCAGCATCATCTACGAATTGCCGCTTGCGGAAATCGTCTATGATTTCTTCGACCAATTAAAATCAGGGACGAAGGGCTATGCTTCATTCGACTATGAATTAATCGGCTATAGAGAATCAAAACTTGTGAAAATGGATATCTTGCTGAACTCGGAGCAAGTGGATGCCTTGAGCTTTATTGTCCACAGTGAATTTGCTTACGAACGCGGCAAAGTAATCGTCGACAAGCTGAAAAATCTGATCCCGAGGCAGCAATTCGAAGTGCCAATCCAGGCTGCAATCGGCCAAAAAATCGTTGCCCGCCAGACCATCAGCGCTATGCGCAAAAACGTCCTGGCGAAATGCTACGGCGGTGACATTTCCCGTAAACGGAAATTGCTTGATAAGCAAAAAGAAGGTAAGAAACGCATGAAGCAAGTGGGTAATGTTGAAGTGCCACAGGAAGCGTTCATGGCCATATTGAAAATGGACGACCAATCAAAATAAGTGAAAGGAGGAGGCGGTGTTTAAGCCTCCTTTTCCTATTAGAAAAGAGGAATATCAATGGTTAAGGGATTGTATATCCATATTCCATTTTGTCACCAAATCTGTTTTTATTGTGATTTCAATAAAGTGTTCTTTAAAGACCAGCCGGTGGATGCTTACATCGATTCACTCGGTAAAGAACTTTCTTTATGGAAGCAGCAAGGTGCTCTCGACCAGCCGATGGAAACAATCTTCCTTGGCGGAGGCACACCAACCTCTCTCGAGCCGCAGCAACTCGAAAAATTGCTGGGTTATATCCACGAATTTGTGCCGATGGCGGATAATTTGGAATGGACCTCTGAAGCAAACCCCGATGAATTGACGTATGAAAAGATGCAGTTGCTGTTTAAAGGCGGAGTCAATCGCCTCAGCATGGGCGTTCAGTCGTTCGACGAAGATTTGCTGAAACGGCTTGGCCGGACGCACAGCAATAACGATGTAGCAAGAGCGGTTGAGGATGCACGCAAAGTCGGCTTTACAGATCTGAGTTTCGATTTGATGTACGGTTTGCCGGGCCAGACGATGAAGCAATGGGAAGATACGCTCGAACAGGCTTTTGCTTTCGACCTTCCGCATTTTTCAGCTTATTCGCTGATCATCGAACCGAAAACGGTCTTTTATAATCTGATGACCAAAGGGAAATTGAATACGGTCACAGAAGACCTCGAAGCGGATATGTATGAAAAATTGATGGATGAAATGGAAAAACGGGGTTTATTGCAATACGAAATTTCGAACTTCGCCCGTCAAGGTTCGGAGTCCCGCCATAATCTGCTGTATTGGGACAATGAAGAATATATTGGCGCCGGAGCGGGATCGCATGGCTATGTCCACGGCATCCGCTACTCCAATGCCGGTCCATTAAAAAAATACATGGAACCGCTGGATGAAGGCAAACGCCCGATTCTGAACAGCCACGAAGTGCCACGGAAAGAACAGATGGAAGAAGAAATGTTTCTCGGCCTGCGCAAAACTGCCGGCGTGTCGCTGGACCATTTCAACGAAAAATTTGGAGTCGAGATGGAATCCGTTTATGGCGACATCCTGAAAAAAGAAATTGCGAGCGAAAACCTGGTCATTGAAAACGGCAGAGTGAAGCTGACAAAACAAGGACGCTTTATCGGCAATAATGTTTTCGAACAATTTTTACTGGCATAGAAGAATTAAAGAGTATACGGGAATTTGTTTTTATTTACGCTTTGGCGCTGAGTGGTTAACTTTGGTGAAGAGGCTCTCTAAGATATGGAGCAAAACAGCGAAGACGCCCAGGGGGCCAAGCGAAGTGCTGAGATCCACTCGGGCGAAGTGAAACGAGACCGAGTTAGCTCAGCGCGAGCCCCCAGGCAAGCGAAGCTGTTTTGCGGAATATCGATTAAAAAATAATTGATCCGCCTAATCAAATGCGCAATCGTTGACAAGGGAAATGTAATTTGGTAATTTTAGTGTAGTCTTAGCACTCGCGCTACTAGAGTGCTAACAGAGGTGATGATCATGTTAACAGAACGGCAACTGCTCATTTTAAAAGTGACAGTGGATGATTATATTCAATCAGCGCAGCCGGTGGGATCAAGCCAACTATCTAAAAAATCAGGGCTCTCGTTCAGTTCCGCAACCATCCGGAACGAGATGGCCGATTTGGAAAGTATGGGATTTCTTGAAAAGACCCATACCTCTTCCGGCCGGATTCCTTCGGAGAGAGGCTACCGCTATTACGTGGACCATCTGCTGACGCCACGGCCGCTTCCGAAAGAAGATATTATCCAATTGCGCTCCATTTTCGAAGATAAGATCAGCGAGACCGAAGAAGTGATTAAACGGTCCGCGATGATTCTATCGGAGTTGACCAATTACACATCAATCCTGCTGGGACCGGATGTAGAGCGGCATATCGTCAAGAAATTGTCGATCGTGCCGTTGACAAGCAGTTCCGCAGTGGCGATCATCGTGACGGATTCGGGCCATGTTGAAAACAGGATTTTTCCGATTCCGGAGGGACTCAATCCTTCTGAAATCGAAAAAATGGTCAATATCCTGAACGAACGCCTGGTGGGTGTTTCCTTGTACGATCTGCATTCGCGGCTGGAACAGGAAACGATGATGGTCATGAAGCAGCATATGGAACGCTACGGAGAGTTATTTTCGACTTTCCGGCAGGCGGTCATACTTCCCCGGGGGAAAAACGTCTATTACGGCGGAAAGCTGAATATCCTGAATCAGCCGGATTTTCACGATCTTCATAAGATCAGGAGCCTGATGGATGTGATGGAAGAAACGGAGCATATTCCGATGATCATTCCAGTCGGCAATCAGGGGCTCCATATCCGTATCGGTTCAGAAAATGCACTGTCAGCGATGGAAGATTGTTCGGTAATAACGGTATCTTATGATATCGGCCAGGAACAGACCGGTTCAATCGCAATCGTCGGTCCGAAAAGGATGGATTATAAGCGAATCGTGTCGTTGCTGGATACATTGAGCGGCGATCTTTCCAAAGAGCTTACCCGGATTTTCCGGAATTAAGCTAAGAAAAGCGATGGCACCCGTTAAGCCGGGGCGCCGGAGTCTGGACAGTATGAACATAAGGAGGAACATCATTTGTTTAATGAAAAAAAGCCTCTGACCCAAGAGGAAACTAGCGCAGCAGACATCGAAGAATCTTCGGTTGAACAGCAAACAGGCGATAACACCGATTCTCCGGCTGAACCCTTGAGTGAAGAATCTGCATCTGCAGAAAACAGCATTGAAGAACAGGAAATCGTGGAAGAAACCAAAGAAGAAGAAATCGCCAGACTGAAAGACGAAGTGGAAGCGGAACAGAATAAATATCTGCGCCTTTTGGCTGATTATGATAATTTCAAACGTCGTGCCCAAAAAGACCGGGAAATTGCTTCCAAATTCCGTTCGCAGTCATTGCTGACGGACCTGCTTCCGGTATTGGATAATTTCGAACGCGCCTTGGCGGTTGAAACGAAAAGTGACGACGCTGCCTCGATTATGAAAGGCGTCGAAATGGTTCAGAAATCCTTGCTTGAAGCGGTAAACCGTGAAGGCTTGGAAGAGATTCCAGCTGTTGGGGAATCATTCGATCCCAATTTCCATCAGGCAGTTATGCAGGAAAAAGATGATAATGCGGAGCCGGGCACCGTATTACAGGAATTGCAAAAAGGATACAGCCTAAAAGGCAGAGTTTTACGTCCGGCAATGGTTAAAGTAAACGAATAATAGTTAATTGGAGGAATTTAAATGAGTAAAATTATTGGTATTGACTTAGGAACAACAAATTCAGCGGTCGCAATCTTAGAAGGCGGCGAACCAAAAATCATTCCGAATCCGGAAGGCAACCGCACAACACCATCTGTTGTGGCTTTCAAAAACGGCGAGCGTCAGGTCGGGGAAGTAGCTAAACGCCAATCAATCACGAACCCAAATACGATCCAGTCTGTTAAACGTTTAATGGGAACTCAGGAAAAAGTTTCTGCCGAAGGCAAAGAATATACGCCTCAGGAAGTTTCTGCCATGATCCTACAATATATTAAAGGTTATGCAGAAGAATATCTTGGTGAAAAAGTGACGAAAGCCGTCATTACAGTTCCGGCTTATTTCAATGATGCAGAGCGCCAGGCAACAAAAGATGCAGGGCGCATCGCGGGTCTTGAAGTAGAGCGGATCATTAACGAGCCGACTGCAGCAGCACTTGCCTATGGCCTTGATAAAACGGATACAGATGAAACAATCCTGGTCTATGACCTTGGTGGCGGTACGTTTGACGTATCCATCCTTGAACTTGGCGATGGCGTTTTCGAAGTAAAATCCACTGCAGGCGATAACCGTCTTGGCGGAGATGACTTTGATAAATTGATCATCGATTATCTGGTGCAGGAATTCAAAAAAGATAACGGAATCGACCTTTCCAAAGATAAAATGGCAACGCAACGTTTGAAAGATGCAGCGGAAAAAGCGAAAAAAGATCTTTCCGGCGTCTCTTCAACTCAGATTTCATTGCCATTTATCACTGCCGGCGAATCAGGACCGCTTCACCTTGAAGTGACTATGAGCCGCGCGAAATTTGATGAACTGACTTCATCATTGGTAGAACGTACAATGGGGCCAACTCGCCAGGCATTAAAAGATGCCGGGATTTCAGCATCAGAACTTGACCGCGTAATTCTTGTCGGTGGATCAACACGTATCCCGGCTGTTCAGGAAGCTGTCAAGAAAGAAACAGGCAAAGAGCCGCATAAAGGCGTAAACCCGGATGAAGTAGTAGCGATGGGCGCAGCTGTTCAAGGCGGAGTTTTGACTGGTGACGTTAAAGATGTAGTTCTTCTTGACGTAACGCCATTATCTCTTGGTATCGAAACAATGGGCGGCGTATTCACGAAATTGATCGAGCGCAATACGACGATTCCAACTTCAAAATCACAAACATTCTCAACTGCCGCTGACAATCAGCCGGCTGTCGATATCCATGTTCTTCAAGGGGAGCGTCCAATGGCAGCAGCCAATAAAACGCTTGGCCGTTTCCAATTGGCTGATATTCCGCCAGCACAGCGCGGCGTACCACAAATTGAAGTTTCATTCGATATTGATAAAAACGGTATCGTAAGCGTTAAAGCGAAAGACCTTGGCACGCAGAAAGAACAAACGATCACAATCCAGTCGAACACTTCATTGACTGACGATGAAATCGAACGCATGATCAAAGAAGCGGAAGAAAATGCAGAAGCGGATGCGAAAGTGAAAGAAGAAGTTGAACTTCGCAATGAAGCTGACCAGGCAGTCTTCCAGACAGATAAAACAATCGCTGACTTAGGCGAAGTGGTAACTGAAGAAGAGAAGAAACAAGCTGAAGATGCGCGCGATGAATTGAAAGCTGCTCTCGAGAGCGACAGCACAGATGACATCCGCGAGAAGAAAGAGAAATTGAACGAAATCCTGCAAACTTTGTCGATGAAAGCTTATGAACAGGCAGCAGCAGCTCAACAGGCAGCTGAAGGCGACACAGAAGGTGCAGCCGGCGAAAACGATGATATCGTTGATGCTGATTTCGAAGAAGTTAACGACGATTCAGACAAGAAATAAGAGAGACCCGAAAAAGTCAAAGCAAAGCAACATGCTTTGGCTTTTTCAATGTCTTTGCAAGCTCATTTAATAGCGTGTACAATAACAGGTGATTGTTAGAGGGAGAGTGACATATGAATAAGCGAGATTATTATGAGGTGCTTGGTGTTTCCAAAACGGCATCCAAGGAAGAAATTAAAAAAGCGTACCGTAAATTGTCAAAACAATTCCATCCGGATATCAATAAGGATGCGAATGCATCCGAGAAATTCCAGGAAGTCAAAGATGCTTACGAAATATTGAGCGATGAGCAAAAACGTGCACAATACGACCAGTTCGGCCACCAGGATCCGAATCAGGGCTTCGGCGGCGGAGCAGAAGGCTTCGGATTCGAAGACATCTTCAGCACATTCTTTGGCGGTGGAACGAGACGCCGTGATCCGAATGCGCCGAGAAAAGGCGAAGATCTCCAGTACTCCATGCCAATCGATTTCATGGACGCGGTGTTCGGACAAGAGACGGAAGTTGAAATTCCGAAAGAAGAAAATTGCGATACATGTGACGGTTCCGGCGCAAAACCGGGCACCAAGAAAAAGACGTGCCCATATTGCGAAGGAACAGGCCAGTTGAACGTGACGCAGGATACGCCTTTCGGCCGTATGGTCAATCGCAGAGCGTGCCATCATTGTGAAGGATCCGGCCAGATCATCGAAGAAAAATGCCAAACTTGTAAAGGCGCAGGCAAAGTGCGCAAAGTTAAGAAAATCAAAGTCAGCATTCCGGCCGGCGTCGACGATGGCCAGCAATTACGGGTCAGCGGACAAGGAGCACAGGGCTATAACGGGGGACCAGCAGGAGACCTTTATGTCGTTTTCCGCGTGAAACCGCATAAAGAATTCCAACGCGAAGGCGATGATATTTTCCTCGATTTATCAGTCACTTATCCACAAGCAGCGCTGGGTGATGAAATCGAAGTGCCTACTGTACACGGGAAAGTGAAATTGAAAATTCCAGCAGGTACGCAGAGCGGCGCACGTTTCCGTCTGAAAGGGAAAGGTGTCAAAAACGTTCACGGCTACGGCACAGGAGACCAGCATGTCATCATCCGCGTGAAAACACCGACGAAACTCAACGAAAAACAGCGTCAATTGCTTAGAGAGTTCGCGGAGATCAGTGGAGACATTCCGGAAGAACAGGGAAGTTCGTTATTCGACAAAATCAAACGCACCATCAAAGGCGATTAAAGGAGCTGTTTGCACGTGAAATGGTCAGAACTATCCATCCATACAACAAACGAAGCGATTGAATCCATTTCGAACATCATGCATGAAGCGGGCGCCAGTGGTGTGGTGATTGAGGACTCGGAAGATTTTTCAAAAGAGCGGGAAGATCAATTCGGAGAGATTTGGTCTTTAAATCCGGATGACTTTCCAAAAGATGGCGTTATCCTGAAAGCCTATCTGCCGGTCAACAGTTTTCTCGGCGAAACGGTCGAAGCGATAAAACTGGCTGTCAATAATCTCGTCACCTATGACATCAATATTGGTGCCAACGTCGTGTCAATCAGCGAAGTGAATGAGGAAGAATGGGCAACTGCCTGGAAAAAATATTACCATCCGGTCAAAATTTCTCAGCGCTTTACGATTGTGCCGACATGGGAAACCTACAATCCGGTGTCGAGCGATGAACTGATCATCGAGTTGGATCCGGGGATGGCGTTTGGAACAGGGACTCATCCCACTACTGTGATGAGCCTGCAAGCGTTGGAGAAAACTGTCCAACCGGGTCAGCGGGTAATCGATATCGGCACCGGTTCTGGTGTTTTGGCAATCGGTGCGGCCTTGCTGGGCGCAAAATCAGTCCAAGCACTCGATTTGGATGACATTGCGGTCAAAGCTGCCGGCATTAATGTCAAACTCAATGGAGTACAGGATCGTGTGACGGTCGCGGGCGGCAATTTGGTCGATACGATTGAAGAGCCGGGGGATGTCGTTGTCGCAAACATTCTGGCTGAAATCATCATGTCCTTTACGGATGACGCTTTTCAAGTTGTGAAACCGGGAGGCCATTATATTACATCCGGTATTATTTCAGCTAAGAAAAATGACGTCAAGGAAGCGCTGGAAGGATCCGGCTTTATAATAGAAGATATTATGATGATGGAAGACTGGGTAACGATCATTTCAAAAAAACCTGTATGAACGGGGTGCAACGATGCAGCGGTATTTTATTGAAGGCAAAGTTCCCGAAAACCGCATAACTGAAATTACTGGCGATGATGCAAAGCACATCGCCAAAGTTATGCGCCAAAAGGCTGGCGACGGGCTGATTGCGGTAATGGAAGGCAGAGCTTTTGAAGCGACGATCCTTGCGGCTGAGCGCGATATTGAACTGCGTCTCGAAAAGGAGATCGAATCGACTGTGGAGATGCCGAAGCAGGTGACGATTGCGTGTGGCTTGACCAAAGGCGATAAATTGGATCTCATCACCCAAAAAAGCACGGAACTCGGTATGTTTGCCCTGCTTCCTTTTGCGGCCGAACGATCGGTCGTCAAGTGGGATGCGGCAAAAGGGGAGAAAAAGATTTCACGGCTCCAAAAGATTGCCAAAGAAGCGGCAGAACAATCCCACCGTACCCATCTTCCTGCAATCCATAATGTTCACAGTTTTAAGCAATTGATGGAAGCTGCAACTTCCTATGACGCGGTAATTGTGGCTTATGAAGAAGAAGCGCGATCAGCCAGCCCGGCGCGGTTTGCCGATATTTTGAAAACATTGTATGATAAAAGTTCAATATTGATTGTTTTCGGCCCCGAAGGCGGAATTTCAGAAAATGAAGTTTCCAGCTTGAAACGGGCCGGTGCGCTGTTCACCTCTCTTGGTCCGCGCATCCTGCGGGCAGAGACGGCTCCTTTCTATGCCTTGTCCGCAATGTCCTATGAATTCGAATGAGTTCAAGGAGCGAGCTGTGAACGCACATTACCACTAATTTAATCTAATTAAAGAATGGAGCATTTTCATGACAAACATTGCATCTTATATCGACCATACTTTATTAAAACCGGAATCGACAAAAGAACAGGTTATTCAACTTTGCAAAGAAGCAGCGGAATATGAATTCGCTTCTGTTTGCGTCAACCCTTCCTATGTGGCAACTGCGGCTGCGGAACTGACAAACAGCAAAGTGAAAGTCTGCACCGTCATCGGTTTTCCGCTTGGCGCATCGACTACTGAAACAAAAGCATTTGAAACTACTGACGCCATCGCAAAAGGCGCAGAAGAAATTGACATGGTCGTCAACATCGGCGCGATTAAATCCGGCGACAGCGAACTTGTAAAGAAGGATATCCAAGCCGTTGTTGAAGCTGCTAAAGGCAAAGCCATCGTAAAAGTGATCATCGAAGCGAGCCTTTTGACAGATGAAGAAAAAGTATTGGCTTCACGCCTGTCGAAAGAAGCGGGCGCAGATTTCGTCAAAACCTCAACAGGCTTCTCAACAGGAGGCGCAACAATTGAAGACGTTAAACTGATGCGCAAAACTGTCGGAGCTGAACTTGGTGTCAAAGCTTCCGGAGGAGTCAGAAGCCTGGAAGACGTTCAATCCATGATTGATGCGGGCGCAAGCCGTATCGGCGCGAGTTCAGGCGTCCTGATTATGCAGGGCATGAAATCGGATTCCGATTATTAACTATTGACTCGGGTTTGAACATACGATATAATTTTTGGTATATAACACTTGTTGTTATTTGCTTCAACGTGTGTTCGGAGGGAGGGAAAAAGAGATGACAAAAACTAACGTTCGTAAAAACGAATCGATTGAAGATGCTCTTCGCCGCTTCAAACGCACTGTTTCTAAATCCGGAACAATGCAAGAGGTAAGAAAGCGCGAGTATTATGATAAGCCGTCCGTGAAACGCAAACTAAAATCAGAAGCTGCGCGTAAACGTAAATTTTAATTGACCCTTACTTTTAAAATGAGACTTTTAAAAATATGAACGATCAGCTGAAACCGGCTGCACATCCATTGTGCAGCCGGTTTTTCTATTTTATGGACAAAACGTGACTAGGCATGGATTCCTGGTAAAACTGGAAAGCGCTTTCTTCGCTATTCCAAAAGTTTAAATTTATAATTAAAGAAACAGGAAATTTGAAACCGATTTCAATGTCATCCGTATAGTAAAGAGCGGATTAGTAAAGGGGTGGTTTTTATGGCAAAGATAAAAATCTTTACTGCTTTTATGTTGTTTGTTCTTTTATTGCTGTCGCTGATTCCGGTGCTGCATGCAGACAACCATTCCGTTTACATAATTCCGGTGGAAGCGGAAGTTGAAAGAGGCTTGCAGGCATTCATCGACAGAGGCATTGAAGAAGCGGAAGATGCAGATGCCGGGGCAATCATCTTTGAAATTGATACGCCGGGAGGATTTGTCAATGCAGCAGACGGAATCGCACGCCTGCTTCAGGAAACCTCAATTCCGACGTACGCTTTTATCAACCGGGATGCGCTGTCGGCTGGAGCTTTTCTGGCGTTGAATGCGGATGAAATTTATATGCACCCTTCAGGTAGAATGGGAGCTGCACAGGTCATTGACCAGACCGGCAACGCAGCGGGCGACAAAGCGGACAGCGCATGGCGTTCGTCGATGGCAAACGCTGCCGAAAGCTCGGATAGGGATCCGGAATTCGCGCTTGCCATGTCAGATGCTTCAGTCGATCTCCCGGAGTATAGAGCAGGAGAAGGCGAATTGTTGACACTCAGGGCTGGTGAAGCGGAACAAGTGGGCTATTCTGAAGGCACTGTCTCATCGATCGAGGAATTGCTCGAACTGAAGAATTTGCAGGACAGTGAACTGGTTTATGTTAATGAAACTTTTTCTGAGAGTCTCGCGCGTTTTTTAACAAATCCGGTGGTTGTGCCAATCTTGCTGAGCGTTGCGATGCTTGGCTTGTTGCTTGAATTGTTCACGCCGGGCATTGGCGTACCCGCATTTATCGGGTTGACTTCACTGCTGCTGTTCTTTTATGGACACCTTGTCGCAGGCCTCGCAGGCTTCGAATCCGTTATTTTGCTGTTTCTCGGGCTCGGCTTGATGATTGGGGAATTTTTCGTTCCCGGCGGCGTGTTGGGCTTTCTTGGGATCGCCGCTGTCCTCGGCAGTATTCTGCTGGCAGGCGGAGATTTACAAACTACTGCTGTCGCGGTGCTTATCGCAATGGTTGCAGCAACTCTAGGGATGGTGATAGTGGTGAAATTTTTTGGCAAAAGGCTTCAACTATTCAAACGCATCATCTTATCGGATTCCACCGATACGAAAAGCGGTTATGTATCGACCGCCAATCGGCCTGAACTGATTGGCCAGATGGCTCGTACAGCTACCGAATTGCGGCCATCCGGCACCATAATCTTCGGAGATGAAAGAATTGATGCAGTTTCCGAAGGGCGCTACATCGGACGCGGTAAAAATGTTAAAATTATTAAGGTAGAAGGTTCACGGATCGTCGTCCGCGAACTGGAAGAAAAAGAGGAGGAAGAATAAATGGGATTAGAAGCAATATATCTTGGAGCCGCCATAATTGGTGTCATCGTAATTCTGGCAATATTCTTTACATTTGTACCCGTAACATTATGGATTTCAGCATTAGCAGCAGGTGTTAGAGTAAGTATTTTCACCTTGATCGGTATGCGTCTTCGCCGCGTAATTCCATCACGCATTGTGAATCCGTTGATCAAAGCTTCAAAAGCCGGATTATCGGTTCAGATCAACCAATTGGAAAGCCATTACCTGGCAGGCGGTAACGTTGACCGTGTCGTAAACGCTTTGATCGCGGCACACCGTGCCAACATCGAATTGCCTTTCGAACGCGCTGCTGCTATTGACCTTGCAGGACGTGACGTTCTGGAAGCCGTCCAAATGTCAGTAAACCCGAAAGTTATTGAAACACCATTTATCGCTGGTGTTGCGATGGACGGGATCGAAGTGAAAGCGAAAGCCCGCATTACGGTGCGTGCCAACATCGACCGTCTAGTCGGTGGTGCCGGTGAAGAAACAATCGTTGCCCGTGTAGGTGAAGGTATTGTATCGACACTCGGTTCAAGCACAAGCCACAAAAAAGTTCTTGAAAATCCCGATTTGATTTCTCAGACTGTGTTGGGCAAAGGCCTTGATTCAGGAACAGCTTTCGAAATTCTTTCCATTGATATTGCGGATGTTGATATCGGCAAAAACATCGGCGCTGAATTACAGACAGAGCAGGCTGAAGCAGATAAGAAAATTGCTCAGGCCAAAGCGGAAGAACGCCGTGCAATGGCTGTAGCCAGCGAACAGGAAATGAAAGCGAAAGTAGTGGAAATGAGAGCTAAAGTTGTTGAAGCTGAAGCGGAAGTTCCACTTGCTATGTCGGAAGCTCTTCGTTCTGGCAATATCGGAGTCATGGATTACGTCAATTATAAAAATGTACAGGCTGATACGGGCATGCGCGATTCGATTGCGAAAACAAGCACGCCGCAGTCTAATGAAGAATAACAGCAACGATTTAAGAGGAGGTTTATTACGTGGAACCACTCATATTTGCCCTGATCATCATGGCAGTAAGCGCGTTTTTCAGCAATAAAAAGAAAAGCCAGGAACGTTCTTCGTCTGGTGGCACTCAAGAGAAGCAACAAAGCCCTTCTGGCCGCACTCAAGGTGGATTCAAGCGCATGGAAGATTACGCCAAAGAAATTTATGGCGAATTCCAGGCGCAGATGAACACTGAAACCGATAAAAAAACACAGGTTAAAGAGGCGGCAAAAGAAGCGGTTGAACGGCATACGAAAAGCCGGCCGGATCGTCAGCCGGCCGCTGCTGCAGTAGAGCGGACGAGCGGCAGACTGTCGGCCCATCAGAAGCCGGCAACCGCCATCCAAGAAAAACCGGCGCCTGCGAAAAACTTATTTCCGCTTTCACAAAGTGATGCGCAAAGAGGGATCATTTTAGCGGAAGTCTTCTTGCCGCCAAAAGCGAAAAGAAAGAAATAATGTCTTTGCAAATATGGATAGCAGGAGCCTGCGGAAGAATTTCGATTCTTCCGCAGGCTTTTTTCTTTGGCCGGGTTCAATATGGAACAGGCTGAGATGGCAAACACGTAAATTTTTCGTATAATTATATTATGTAAACTAAAAGGGTGTGAAAATATTTTACAGCGATTCACATTTAATGATAGAGTAAAATCAGAATAAATAATGTATACAAGGAGTGACCGAATGACAGACAACGAATTATTAGAACTTCATGTGAAAGATCCAAATGAAGCGGTGCTTCTGTTAGGCATTTCCGATAATCACATGACATTGATTGAAGAAGCATTTGAAATACAAATCCTTACGCGCGGTGAAGTCATCAAACTGTCAGGGACAGATGAAGGCAGAGAAACCGGGAAATTATTAATAGAGCAATTATTGAAAGTGATCCGCAAAGGCATCAATATCGATCAGCGGGACATCGTTTCCGCCATTGAAATGGCAAAAGCAGGCACCATCGAATATTTCGCCGAACTCTATGATGAGGAAGTTGCCCGAAATGCGGCCGGTAAAATCATCCGAGCGAAAACGATCGGCCAACGGCATTATATCCGGGCAATCCGCAACAAAGACCTGACTTTCGCCATCGGACCAGCAGGAACCGGAAAAACCTATCTGGCGGTTGTCATGGCAGTCCAGGCACTGAAAAATGGCAGTGTGAAACGCATCGTTTTGACCCGGCCGGCTGTGGAAGCTGGAGAAAGCCTCGGTTTTCTGCCGGGTGACTTGAAAGAAAAAGTGGATCCTTACCTGCGGCCATTGTATGATTCCATGCACGATGTACTCGGCGTTGAACAGACGAACCGGTTTATCGAACGCGGCACCATTGAAGTGGCGCCGCTCGCTTATATGCGCGGCAGAACGCTGGATGAAGCATTTGTCATCCTTGACGAAGCGCAGAACACCACCAAAGCACAGATGAAAATGTTTTTGACACGTCTTGGCTTTGGCTCGAAAATGATCATTACCGGAGACAAGACCCAAATAGATTTACCCCGCGGTGCAGAATCGGGTTTAATTGCCGCTGAAAAAATCCTGAAGAGCGTCAGCGGAATTCAATTCATCTATCTGGAGAGCGGAGACGTCGTTCGCCATCCACTGGTGTCCAAAATAATCGATGCTTATGAAGACCAGCCGACTTAAGGCTGGTTTTTTCATTGGCGTAAGGAGTACATTTATAGAATGAATGGAAATAATTCGCAATTATCGTGAAATTTTTCAGCGGAATTGATATGATGTAAGTACTAAGAGCGGGGTGGTCAGATGGTCTCACGAATTCGGGCAATGATTGAAAAGACAGGTTTCAAAGTTTTTTCGGTGGCAATGATCTTTCTGATAGGCATCATTTTCTACAGTTTCTTTTACAGTTCAGTGAATGATAATACATACAATGTCGAACTGTTTCAATTATCGGAGGAAACAATCCGGTCATCCAAAACAGTTGAAGACCCGGTGAAAACAGAGCTTGAAAGACAGCGGGCCGCATCAGAATTGACACCGAGCTATAAATTCAATGATGAGCTGGCGGGCAATCAATCAGCCGTCATCGCATCGTTATTCGGTTATGTGGAAGACGCCAAAAATCTTGAAGCTGACAATGACGGCGAAGCGTCCGACGAAGAAGAAACTGCCGATGTGCCGGACATGCTGACGGAGTTGCGCGAAACGACCCGTTTGATGGAAACGAATGACAATGGCCTAAGGTTGACGGATGAGATGCTGCGTTCGCTGCTGACCCTATCTGAAGACCGTTTGGGCACGGTTCAACAGGAGATCGAAGAAATTGTTGAAGAAATTCTCGCCTTTCCGGTGCGTGAGCAGGAAGTGGGCGGAAAGCGCAATGAAGCTGAACAATCGATACGGAACAACGAAGAAATTCCGGCTTCCGTTCTTCAGGCTGCTGTGACGATCGGCCGATTTGGCATCATGGCAAACGAAACGGTCGATGAAGAATTGACGGAAGCTCAATTGGAACAGGCGAGAGACAGCGTAGAGCCAACTAAAATTCTGCAGGGGCAAGTGCTTGTGCAGGAAGGCCAGGTGATTGACCGGGAAGTATACCGCCAGCTCGAACTTGCAGGCATGACAGAAGACCAAACAGATTTGAAGCCGGCACTCGGCCTATTATTGTTTGTGCTGATGGCGATGGTCATATTATGGATAATCACCCATCGATCACATGAGTCTGAACAGAAGAAAACCATTGCATTGCTCGTTATGGCTGTAGTTATTGTCATCAGCCTGACCCTTATGAAAATTCTAAGTTTAGTCAATGGGAATTTTGATGTGGAAATTACATTCCTATTCCCAACAGCATTGGCGGGAATGATTGTCCGAATGCTGGTCAATGAACGAACTGCATTATTTGTTACAATCCTGATTGCTGCAAGTGCCGGAATTATGCTGCAGAACGATTATGCACCGGTTTTACAGATGGAAACGGTTCTCTATGTGCTGTTCGGCGGACTGGCTGGAGTCTATTTGATCGAACGGGACGACCGCCGCGCAAGATTATTGCAGACCAGCCTGTTTGTCGCAATCGTCAATTCGCTGTTTATCGGTTTCTATCTGTTGATCTCCCAGAGCCAATACGATATGGCTGAAGTTGGCTATTACTTTGCCGCTGCGGTGATTTCGGGGTTATTGTCGGGTGCATTAACGATTGGCCTGCTGCCCTTTTTCGAATGGGCTTTCGGCTTGCTGTCCCCTATGCGGCTGATTGAACTGGCGAATCCGAACCATCCGCTGTTGAAGAAAATACTGACGGAAACGCCGGGTACTTATCACCATAGTGTCATGGTGGCCAATCTGGCGGATGCTTCCTGTGAGGCCATCGGTGCAAACGGATTATTGGCGCGTGTCGGTTGTTATTACCACGATATCGGCAAGACGAAACGGCCGCAATATTTTATTGAAAATCAGGTGAATATTGCCAATCCACACGATTCCTTGCCGCCGCAGAAGAGCCGGGACATCATTTTGTCCCACGGTGCACAAGGGGCAGAACTGCTGCGCAAGCATAAAATGCCGAAAGAAATCATTGATATTGCCGATCAGCACCACGGCACGAGCCTGTTGAAATACTTTTATATGAAGGAAAAAGAAACGAATCCCGACGTGCGGGAAGAGGATTACCGCTATGCGGGCCCGAAACCGCAAACCAAGGAAAATGCGGTCATTATGGCGGCAGACAGCATCGAAGCAGCAGTCCGCTCGATGAAGGATCCGACTTCTGAAAAGATAAAAAAATTGGTGAATGCGATAATTGAAGATAAACTGAAAGACGGGCAGTTTGATGACTGTGACTTGACGATGAAAGAACTGAAAACGATTAAGCATGTCATGTGTGAAACGCTGAACGGTATTTTCCATTCCAGAATCGAATACCCGAAAGATGATGAATAAGAGGAGGTTTTTGGATTGTTAACAATCGACTTCATGGATGAAACCGAAACTTTAGGTGACAGCGACATTCAATTTGTGGAAAAAATTCTGCAGCATGCAGCAAACAATGAAAGAGTTGAAGAGGCCGAAGTATCGGTCAGTTTCGTGACAAATGACAGGATCCGCGACATTAACCGGGAATATCGCGATAAAGACCAGCCGACGGATGTCATCTCCTTTGCAATGGAAGAAACGGGCGTTGGCGAAATAACAATCCAGGATTCCGGAGAACCGCGTGTGCTGGGCGATATCATCATTTCGCTGGACCGTACGAAAGAACAGGCAGCGGATTACGGCCATTCATTTGAACGGGAACTGGGTTTTCTGGCCGTCCACGGTTTTCTTCATCTGTTGGGTTATGACCATATGAACGAATCCGAAGAAAAAGAGATGTTCGCCAAACAGGACGTGATTTTGAATTCATTTGGAATCACGCGTGATGGCTATGAAGGCAATTAGGTTCCTTCGGTCATTCGTTTTTGCGTTTGCCGGTATCCGCACCGCGCTGCAGAGTGAACAGAACATCAGGTTTCATTTTACAGCGGCCGCCGGCGTTATCATGGCTGGGCTGTTGACCGGATTGTCCACGATGGAATGGATTATGATTACGCTGACGATTGGCGGCATGCTGGCTTTTGAGATGCTCAATTCGTCGATGGAGCGCATTGTCGACCTCGCGAGCCCCGATCTGCATCCTCTTGCAAAGCAGGCAAAAGACATGGCTGCAGGCGCCGTTTTGGTATTTGCCATTGCAAGTGCTATAATTGGTTTACTAATATTTTTACCAAAATGGTTTTAATTTTTATAGAGGTGATTGGGATGGAAAAGAAACAATTATTGGAACAAGCGATAGCGGCACGCGGCAACGCATACGTGCCTTATTCGAATTTCCCGGTAGGGGCCGCGCTGTTGACAGCTGACGGCAAAGTCTATTTGGGCTGCAATATCGAAAACGCCGGTTATTCGATGACAAATTGTGCAGAGCGCACCGCAGTTTTTAAAGCTGTATCGGAAGGCGATGTGAAATTCACCGCTTTGGCTGTTTCTGCTGATACTGCAGGACCGGTGTCACCATGCGGTGCTTGCCGCCAGGTGCTGGCTGAATTCTGTGCACCGGATATGCCGGTTTATTTAACAAATTTAAAAGGCGACGTTCAGGATACAACAATCGGCGAATTACTGCCTGGAGCTTTTTCAACGGAGGATTTAAAATATGCAACAGGAAAATAACGGCTTCAAATCAGGTTTTATTTCCATCATCGGACGCCCGAATGTCGGCAAATCGACATTCCTGAACCGTGTGGTCGGCCAAAAAATCGCCATCATGAGCGACAAACCGCAAACGACGCGCAATAAAGTTCAGGGCGTAGTCACGACAAACGACACCCAGATGGTATTTATCGATACACCCGGCATCAACGAGCCGCGCCATAAACTCGGTGACTTCATGTTGAAAGTGGCTAAAAACACGTTCCGCGAAGTGGATGTGCTGCTGTTTGTGGCCAGTGCCGATGAGCGCATCGGCAAACAGGACCGCTTCGTGCTTGAAATGCTGAAAGGCATCGACGTGCCGGTATTCCTTGTGCTCAATAAAATCGATCAGGTGCATCCGGATAATTTGCCGAAACTCATCGAATCGTATCGCAATGAATTCGATTTTGCAGAAGCGATTCCGATTTCGGCATTGCAGGGCAATAACGTAGGCAACTTGCTCGCGAAAATTTCCGAGCGTTTGCCGGAAGGCCCTCAATATTACCCGGCTGATCAGGTGACGGACCATCCGGAACGTTTTATCATTTCCGAATTGATCCGCGAAAAAGCGCTGCATTTGACGCGGGAAGAAATTCCTCACTCCATCGCAGTTGTGATTGAGAAAATTGCACCGGATGAAGAACATCCGGATATGATCCGCGTCCAGGCAATCATCATGGTGGAGCGCGATTCCCAAAAAGGCATCGTCATCGGCAAGAAAGGCGCGCTATTGAAAGAAATCGGTTCGCGCGCCCGCAAAGACATTCAGAACCTGCTTGGTTCAAGAGTCTATTTGGAATTATGGGTGAAAGTGCAGAAAGACTGGCGCAATAAATCCCTTCATTTGCGTGATTTTGGTTTCAGAGACGATGAATACTAAGGAGTAGTCTCCATGCAAAGTCAATTAGAAGGCATCGTCATCCGCACGATGCCGTATGGTGAAAACAATAAGATCGTCACCTTGTTCACCCGTGAAGCAGGCAAAATAACCTGCATGGCGAGAGGTGCGAAAAAGCCGGCAAGCCGGCTTGCCGCCATTACCCAGCCGTTTACGCATGGCACATTTTCGATTTACAAAGGCAAAGGGATGGGCACGCTGTCAGCGGGCGACCAATTGGAATCGCTGCGCCATATCCGTGAAGACCTCATGTCGACGGCCTATGCCAGTTATGTGACGGAACTTGTAGACCGCCTGACGGAGCAGGATGAGCCGCAGCCGGGCATCTATGAAATGCTGTATCAGGCACTTCATGCCATCGAAGAAGGCTATGATCCGGAAGCGATCACCTTATTCGTCGAGTGGAAAATGCTGCAGACGGCAGGGCTTGCGCCGACGCTGCATGAATGTGCGAATTGCGGGGCGACAGACGGCGAGTTTGCCTTTTCATTTCAGGAACTGGGTTTTCTATGCCACCGCTGTTTCCACATCGATCCGTACATCATCCGGTTGAGTCCGGCGCTGGTGAAATTGATCCGCACATTCTATTTCGTGCCGATTGAACGCGTCGGCTCCCTGACCTTGAAAAAAGAGTCGAAATCGCTGATGAAACAGATTGTCCGCACGATATACGAAGAACAGGCGGGAATCCGGTTGAAATCGAGGAAGTTCCTTGAACAGCTCGAACGCACGCCGGAATTTTTCCCGAAAAAAGAAGACCCGCAAACAGACGATTAGTCTTTTGCGGGTTTTTGGCTGTCGAGAAACTATCTACCTCTCTAATCATTTCGCTTCAGGTGGACGCGTTCCGCTGGGTGCTGCCTGGTCTCCTCAGTCGCTACGCTCCTGGCGAGGTCTCAGAACTCGCTCTAATTCCTGCAGGAAAGACATTGTCCGAAGCTTGCGAGGACAAGTCTTTGTGACGAAGCAGCGCAGCGATGCAGGAGCACATCTTTGCCCTTCGCCGCCTTCCGCTTCATTTAAATGTTGTTTAGAATCGGAGTGTCAGTTTTCTTACTTCTTAGTGAATTAAGTAAATTTCTGCTTTTAGAAGGTGTTTCTGAGATATGGAGCAAAACAGCGAAGACGCCCAGGGGAGCAGGCGAATGCCGACGAAGTGCAAGATCCACTCGGGCGAAGTGAAACGAGACCGAGTTAGCTCAGCGCGAGCCCCCAGGCAAGCGAAGCTGTTTTGCGCAATATCGGTTTTCATTTTATCTATATTAATAAACTAAAAAAGCGCTGCCCCAACTTATGGGGCAGCGCTTTTTCTAATTAAAACTGAATATGCTTTTCGATGTATGCCTGCACTTCTGCAATCGGCATGCGCACCTGTTCCATGGAATCGCGGTGGCGGACGGTTACTTGGCCGTCTTCTACAGAATCGAAATCGTAAGTCACGCAGAACGGCGTGCCGATTTCATCCTGGCGGCGGTAGCGTTTGCCGATGGACTGGGATTCGTCGTAATCGACCATGAAATGTTTCGCCAAATCAGCGAATACTTCTGTCGCGCCTTCTGCCAATTTCTTGGACAGCGGAAGGATTGCTGCTTTATAAGGAGCAAGCGCCGGATGGAATTTCAGCACAGTGCGTTTGTCGTCGTTGTCGAGTGCTTCTTCGTGATAAGCATCCACGAGGAAGGCGAGCGTCACACGGTCAGCACCTAACGATGGCTCGATGCAATACGGTACAAATCGTTCGTTGGTGATCGGGTCAACGTAAGTGAAATCGTCACCTGAATGTTCCATATGGCGTTTCAGGTCAAAGTCGGTGCGGTCCGCGATGCCCCAAAGCTCGCCCCAGCCAAACGGGAATTTGTATTCGATGTCGACCGTGGCGTTCGAATAATGGGATAGTTCATCCGCATCGTGTTCGCGCAGGCGCATATTGTCTTCAGACATATGAAGGTCAAGCAGCCATTTTTTGCTGAAGTCGCGCCAGTAAGCGTACCACTCCAGGTCTTCACCCGGTTTGCAGAAGAATTCAAGTTCCATTTGTTCAAACTCACGGGTACGGAAAGTGAAATTGCCCGGTGTGATTTCATTGCGGAAACTTTTACCGATTTGGGCAATCCCGAATGGCATCTTTTTACGCATCGAGCGCTGAACGTTTTTATAGTTGACGAAAATTCCTTGTGCCGTTTCCGGACGCAGGAAGATTTCGTTTGTGGAAGCTTCAGTAACACCCTGGAACGTCTTGAACATCAAGTTGAACTGGCGGATTTCAGTGTAATCATGTTTGCCGCAGACAGGGCAGTCGATTTTATGTTCTTCGATGAGTTCCCCCATCTTTTCAAACGACAATCCGTCAACGATCAACTCGATGCCTTTTGCGTCGAGTGCCTCTTCGATTAATTTATCGGCGCGGTGGCGCGTTTTGCAGCCTTTGCAATCGATCATCGGATCATTGAAGTTGCCGACGTGCCCGGAAGCGATCCAGGTTTTCGGATTCATCAGGATGGCTGCGTCAAGTCCGACATTATAAGGCGATTCCTGAACAAACTTTTTCCACCAGGCCTTTTTGATGTTATTCTTGAGTTCGACGCCAAGGGGACCGTAATCCCACGTATTGGCCAGGCCTCCGTAAATTTCAGAGCCCGGGAATACAAAACCCCTGTGTTTTGCTAAAGATACTACTTCTTCCATTGACATAAAAATTACCTCCATAAAATAAAAAATCGCACACGTCCCGGACATAAATGTCCGAGGACGAGTACGTTAAGACCCGCGGTTCCACCTCGATTGGCTGCAGATAGCAGCCCGCTCCAACTTAAAATGGCTCCAGATTGCCTTTTCCTGCCGTTGCGGGCTTGCACCATCCCCACTCGCTCAATTGGCAGTACTTATAAATCCATCATTGCCTGCTATAGAATCTTTCAATATTGTACCATGCCGAATTTTTCTTAGCAATTAAAGCTTAATTAGTATATAATAATCATCATTGAGTATAACACATATCTTGAGGCGGTGAGTCCGATCGAACTCAATAAAAGACAAGAAGAGATACTGCGAATCGTCAAAGGGAATGGCCCGATTACTGGTGAGCAGATTGCCGAGCGGCTTCATCTGACGCGGGCGACATTGCGGCCGGACCTTGCCATCCTGACGATGGCCGGATTCCTGGATGCACGTCCGCGGGTCGGCTATTTTTATTCCGGCAAAAAGCCGGGACATGATGTCACCGATACGATGAATAATATGAAAGTGAAAGACTTTCAGTCGATTCCGATTGTTGTCAGAGAGAACGTCAGCGTTTATGATGCCATCAGCCAGATGTTTCTGGATGATGTAGGAACGCTTTTCGTTGTGGATAAAAATTCCATGCTGACAGGCGTGTTGTCCCGTAAAGATCTGCTGCGCACCAGTCTTGGCAGCCAGGACCTGACGGCGATTCCCGTTCATATCATCATGACACGTATGCCAAATATAACTTATTGCTCCAAAGCGGATTCTTTGATCCAGGTGGCAAACAGGCTGATCAATCAGCAGATTGACGCGCTGCCGGTGGTCGAAGAATTGGCGAACGGCCTGAAAGTAGTGGGCCGAATTACAAAAACCAATATTACCCGGGCATTTTTGTCCTTATCCGAAAGCCATGAATTGTGAGGTGAAAACGATGAATTTATTGCGAGTATTCGTGATTTCCGATTCAGTGGGAGAGACAGGGGAACTGGTGGCAAAAGCAGCAGTCAGCCAGTATTTGAATCCTGATCAGAATGTTTCATTGAAAAGGTTTCCATATATCGATTCAATTGACCAGGTGAAGGATATTATACATATGGCTGCAGACCAGCGTGCGTTTGTCGTCTATACGCTAGTGTCCACTAAACTGCGGGACTTTATCGTCAAAGAAACCGGCCGCCTGCATGTCACCGCTGTGGATCTGATGGGTCCGTTGCTGGATGCGCTCAGAGTCGAGCTGAATGCAGAACCGCTGGAAGAAGCGGGACTGGTCCGCAAACTGGATGATGATTATTTCAAAAAGGTTGAAGCCATCGAGTTTGCCGTAAAATACGACGATGGCCGCGATCCGAGAGGCATCCTGATGGCAGACATTGTCCTTGTCGGCATTTCCAGAACATCGAAAACGCCGTTATCGCAATATCTTGCGCATAAGCGGCTGAAAGTGGCGAATGTGCCGCTCGTGCCGGAAGTGGATCCGCCGGATGAACTTTACAAGGTAGATCCAGCAAAATGTTTCGGACTCGTCATTTCTCCTGAAAAACTGAATCATATCCGCAAGGAAAGGCTGATTGCACTTGGCTTGAACGATGATGCCAATTATGCGAAAATCCAGCGCATCCATGAAGAAATCGTTCATTTTAATAAAGTGGTCGAAAAGATCCAATGCGAAGTAATTGATGTAACAAACCGCGCTGTGGAAGAGACCGCCAACCTGATAATGAGCAAGTTGAAATAAAGACTGTAGAGAAACCACCTGCAAAGGGGGTTTTTCTACTTTAATTGTGGATTTTTTGTGAAAAGAGTTTTATAATGAAGAATTGTGGCTAAACACTTAGATAGACCATTTCTGCACACTTCATCTTTTTACTGAAACATGAAGGATTTTAACGCTGTATCACGAATTAAGTATGTTAAGCAAATAAAGATGGTGATTAATGTGTCCAGTAGGGTACCAGAAGAAGTGATCGAGAAAATACGTTCATCTGCTGATATTGTTGATATCGTCGGTGAATACGTGCAATTGACCAAAAGGGGCCGCAACTGGTTTGGGCTTTGCCCATTCCACGGCGAAAGCACCCCGTCATTTTCCGTCACTGCTGATAAACAGATTTTCCACTGTTTCGGATGCGGTGCCGGTGGCAATGTCATTACGTTCCTGATGGATATCGAAAATCTTTCGTTCCAGGAAGCCTTATCCCAATTAGGGCAGCGTACGGGCCACGATGTGGAAATAAGCGCGCCTTCGAGTGGAGCTGCAGCGCCTTCCAAAGCCGACAGCCGGCTTGTGGCAATGCATGAATTCGCAGCGGATATGTACCATCATATTTTGCTGAATACGGAAGAAGGACAGGCGGCGCTGGATTATCTTGAAAGTCGCGGATTCAGTCATGAGATGATTGAGAAATACCGCATCGGCTGGTCGCTTCCTGAATGGAATTATATGTCTGCCGCATTGCAGAAAAAAGGATATACGGAAGAAGAATTAACTTCGAGCGGGCTGGCGATCGCCCGTGAACAGTCGGATGGTTATTTTGACCGGTTCCGCGGCCGCATTATGTTTCCGATCATGAATGAAACCGGCAAGGCGATCGCCTTTTCCGGCCGCATCATGGAAAACACGAAACAGGAAGCCAAATATATGAACAGCCCGGAATCTCCGATTTTCCAAAAAAGCCAGGTGCTCTATAATTTCCATCTCGCGAGAGGCTCCATCAGAAAGAACAGAAGCATCGTTCTTTTCGAGGGCTTTATGGATGTTATTGCGGCCGGAAAAGCAGGTGTTGACAATGCGCTTGCGACAATGGGGACATCCCTGACATCCCAGCATATCCGGGTGATGAAACGTTTTGCCCAGGAAGTCGTCATTTGTTTTGACGGCGATGATGCAGGATGGGAAGCGGCCAAACGCGCAGCCATTGCGCTGAATCAGGAAAAGTTCAAAGTGGAAGTTGCTGTACTGCCAGGAAAAATGGATCCGGATGATTATGTCCGTGAAAACGGCAGCGAAGCTTTTAAGGAACAGATCATCGGCAAGCCACATGCATTCATCGCTTTTGCCATGATGCATGCGCGGCGCCATAAAAATTTTCAATATGAAAATGATCTGCTCCAATATATCCAGGAAGTCCTCCAATTATTGGCTGGACGCTCCACACCGCTGGAACGCGACCTTTATATCAGGCAATTAGCCGGTGAAACCGGCTTGTCCCAGGAAGCAATTTTACAGCATTACCGTAAACTGGAAAACAAATCTGTTGAAAAGAATCGTTCTGAACCCGCTCCACAAGAAGTCAGACGAGCGCCGAAGAAAGTGACTTCGCTTCACCGAGCGGAGCGGTTGCTGCTGGCACATGCTTTGGCAGATGAAGCGGTGATGGACAAACTCGCCCAGGAAGATGGAATTCCTTTCATTAGTGAGGAATTCCAGGCAATATACGTGCAATTGCTCGGTTTTTATGAAGAATGGAATAAAGCGGATTTCCATAAATTTTTGGAAACGCTCCAAGATGCAGAACTTCGGAAGCTGGTAATGGAAACCGCTCTATCCGAACGGGATCCAGATCATCCGGAAGAAGAAATAGCTGACTGCCTGAAACACCTGCGCAAGAATCGGGTCGAGCAGGAAATTTCCATGAAGTTACAGCAATCAAAAGAAGCGGAAAAACAGCACGACCTGAAACGCGCTTTGCTTCTTGCACAAGAAGCGATTGCATTGCGAAAGTCGCTATAGTTTAATTCCGGTTTTTAAAGGAGGAAGTCGAATGGCTGAAAAGTCTGAACGCCAAAATGAAGTTGAAGCAAGCAACGTACCATTGACTACTGAAGGTCCGGAAGTGAGTGTAGAAGAAGCCAAAAAGCTATTGATTGAAGCCGGTAAGAAAAGCGGTGAGCTCAATTATGAACAGATAGCCGATAAATTAGCGATTTTTGAAATGGAATCCGACCAGGTGGAGGAATTTATCGACCAGTTGGAAGGCCATGGCATTGAACTCGAACGAAAATCCGATGACGAAGAGCATCTGGAACGGCTCATGAAACCGACGGAAGAAAAATTCGATTTGAACGACCTCAGTGTGCCGCCGGGCGTTAAAATCAATGATCCGGTCCGCATGTACCTGAAAGAAATCGGCCGAGTGGATCTTTTAAAGGCCGAAGAGGAAGTCCGTCTCGCGAAATTAATTGAGCAAGGTGATGAAGAAGCGAAAAAACGCTTGGCTGAAGCCAACCTGCGTCTCGTTGTCAGTATTGCCAAACGCTATGTCGGCCGCGGAATGCTGTTCCTGGATTTGATCCAGGAAGGAAATATGGGTCTTATCAAAGCGGTTGAAAAATTCGATTACTCGAAAGGATTCAAATTCAGTACGTATGCGACGTGGTGGATCCGCCAGGCAATTACACGCGCGATCGCCGATCAGGCCCGTACGATTCGAATCCCGGTACACATGGTTGAAACGATCAATAAATTGATCCGCGTTCAGCGTCAGCTGCTGCAGGATCTGGGCCGCGACCCTTCTCCGGAAGAGATCGGGGAAGAAATGGATCTGCTGCCAGAAAAAGTGCGCGAAATCCTGAAGATTGCACAAGAGCCGGTGTCACTTGAAACGCCGATCGGTGAAGAAGACGATTCCCATCTGGGTGATTTCATCGAAGATTCGGATGCACAATCCCCGTCTGACCACGCCGCTTATGAATTATTAAAAGAGCAGCTGGAAGATGTGCTGGATACGCTGACGGACCGGGAAGAAAATGTTTTGCGCCTGCGTTTCGGCCTTGATGACGGCCGCACACGCACACTTGAAGAAGTCGGAAAAGTTTTCGGCGTCACACGTGAGCGAATTCGCCAAATCGAAGCCAAAGCCCTTCGCAAGCTTCGCCACCCTTCAAGAAGCAAACGCCTGAAAGACTTTTTAGAATAAGCAAAGCCGTTTCTCATCGTAAAATGAGGAACGGTTTTTTGTTTTATTTTATATGAACATTTATCAATTTACCCTTATCTATTGAGTTTGACGGAATTTTAGCTATATAATGAATATTGAAAGCGTATTCAGATCAAAGGGGATGTAAAAAATGAATTTCGACTTAACGCAAGAACAGCAGATGATTAAAAAGACAATCAAGGAATTTGCGGATAAGGTAGTGGCTCCCGGAGCAATTGACCGCGACCGCAGCAAAGAATTTCCGACAGAAATTTTCAAACAGCTTTCCGACATGGGGATGATGGGATTGCCGTTTGATGAAAAATACGGCGGTGCCGGCGCGGACACGACGAGTTTTGCAATCGTCACAGAAGAATTGAGCCGTGCCTGCGCTTCGACAGGCATTACGTATTCCGCGCACATTTCACTGGGGGGCGCTCCACTTAATCTGTTCGGCACGGATGAACAGAAAGAAAAATACCTGACGCCGATCTGTACAGGTGAATCGTTTGGTGCATTCGGCCTGACAGAACCCAATGCCGGTTCAGACGCAGGCGGCACAGAAACACGTGCGATTGAAGATGGCGACGATTGGGTCATCAACGGGTCGAAAGTTTATATCACAAATGCAAGCCACGCGAAGCATTTGGCGATCACAGCGATCACAGGCATGGTTGACGGCAAAAAAGAAATCAGCGCAATTATTGTGCCGACGGACGCTGAAGGTTTTACAATTATTGACAATTACGAAAAAATGGGCTTGAATGCGTCCAATACGACCGAATTAGTACTGGATAATGTGCGCGTTCCAAAAAGCAACTTACTTGGCAAGCGCGGAGACGGTTTTAAACAGTTTTTGGTGACGCTGGACGGCGGGCGCATCGGGATCGCTGCGATGGCAGTCGGCATTGCACAAGCCGCTTTCAACCGGGCATTGACTTATTCCAAAGAACGCAAGCAATTTGGCAAAACGCTGTCGGAATTCCAGATTACGCAATTTAAATTAGCTGATATGGCGATGAAAATCGAATTGGCGCGTAATATGGTCTATAAAGCGGCATGGATGAAAGATCAGGGACGACCGTTTACGAAAGAAGCTTCTATGGCAAAACTTTACGCTTCTGAAATTTCCATGCAAGTTGCAAATGAAGCGATTCAGATTCACGGCGGCTACGGCTATATGAAAGAATACGAAGTGGAGCGCTATATGCGCGATGCCAAACTTCTTGAAATCGGAGAAGGCACATCAGAAGTTCAACGAATGGTCATTGCCCGTCAAATCGGCTGTTAAATTGCTGAATTTGTCACAAAGGAACAAAACTTATCCGTTATGCCTTTCCGTTTAGAGTAGAATACAGTACAATAATGATTGATACGAATACTATCATTTGTAGAATTAGAAGGGGGAGGGGTAACGGATGCAAAAAAATGCAATTGTACCTTATATCTTAATTATGGCTTTCGGTATTGGCCTTATTTTCTTCATGTCATTGCAAGGCGTCGGCGATGAAGCTGAAATAGCTGATGAGCAGGCAGCTGAAGAAAATGGCGAAGACACAGGCGAAGGAACTGCTGATACAGCAGAATTCGACCCGGAAGCTAAAGCGCAGGACAGCTGTATTTCATGTCACGGCTCAAGCTATGAAGGAAGCGGAGCTTTCCCATCATTGGTTGATACTGAAATGTCCCAAGAAGAAATTGAACAAATTATTGCAGAAGGTGCAGGCGCTATGCCTGGCGGACTTGTGGAAGCTGAAAACATTCCGGCAATGGCTGAGTGGGTTCTATCACTCGGAGAATAATAGCAAAAAACCCTTAGTTCTTCTGGAGCTAAGGGTTTTTCTGTCAATTGGGAGGATTTTTGGATGAATGCGCAACAATTATCGGAAAGATTGAAAAGAGTCGCTGCCCATGTACCTGCTGGGGCAATTCTGGCGGATATCGGCAGCGACCATGCCTATCTTCCTTGCTATCTGGCTTTAAAAGGCAGCATAAAAGGCGCTATTGCGGGAGAAGTGGTCAAAGGACCTTATGACTCTGCGTTGAAGCAAGTACAGCAGGAGGGCCTGAAGAATGTGATTGATGTAAGACTTGCCAGCGGTTTGGCCGCCATTGAGCCGGAAGACGGCGTTACAGCAGTTTCGATTGCGGGCATGGGCGGCCCATTGATTACATCGATTTTAGAGGATGGCAAAGAAAAACTCGAAGGCGTCGAGCGTCTGGTTCTGCAGCCCAATGTCCACGGCAAATCAATTCGGCAATGGGCTTGGGCAAACCAATGGGCAATCACAGAAGAAGAAATTCTGAAAGAAAACGATAAGATTTACGAAATCATCGTGTTGGAACCCGCAGCGTCGCCAGTTACTTTCTCAGAACAGGAACTTTTGATGGGACCTATTTTGATGGCGGAAAAATCTTCGGTGTTTATCGACAAATGGCACAGGGAAAGTTCCCAATGGAAGCAAATTTTAGTGTCAATGGAATCCACCGCACAGACGCTTCAAATTCTTGAAAAGAAAAAGGAGCTCGTTGAAAAAATTCGTTTAGTGGAAGAGGTGCTGCACGATGAAAATACCTAATGGCCAACAAATCATTGAAGAATTTGAGAAATGGTCGCCGAAGTATTTAGCCATGGAAGGTGATCCCATCGGCCTTCATGTCGGAACATTGAACAAGAAAGTCGAAAGAGTGCTTGTCACCCTTGACGTCAATGAAGCAGTGGTTGATGAAGCGATTGCCAAAGGAGCGGAATTGATCATCGCGCATCATCCCCCCATTTTTCGGCCGATGAAAAATATCCAGACCGATTTTCCTCAGGGGCGTTTGGTGGAAAAATTGATCAAACATGATATCGCCGTTTATGCGGCCCATACGAATCTCGATGTGGCAGAAGGCGGAGTCAACGATCTGCTCGCGCTGGCACTGGGACTTCAGGACACAAAAGTGCTTGTCCAAACCTATGAGGCCGAACTGGTGAAAATTGCTGTTTTTGTGCCCGAAAGCCACGAAGACGAGCTGCGTGAAGCGCTGGGCAACGCAGGAGCCGGATCGATCGGCGATTATGAACATTGCAGCTACACACTGTCGGGGACTGGCCGTTTCCGTCCCACAGCTGCAGCCGATCCGTATATCGGAGAAGCCGGCAAGTTGGAAATGACCGACGAATCGAAGATCGAAGTCGTGGTCCGCAAATTCGAAAAAGACCGCGTTATCCGGGCGATGATTGCGGCGCATCCGTATGAAGAAGTGGCATACGATGTATTCACGCTGGAAAACAAAGAGCTGCCGATGGGGCTTGGCCGTGTCGGCATATTGCCGGAGCAGCTGACTTTGAAAGAGTTTGCCCAATTGGTGAAAGATAAATTGCAGGTTCCCTTTGCCCGCGTTGTCGGCAACTGGGATGATCCCGTTAAGAAAGTGGCGGTTCTTGGCGGCGATGGCAATAAATACATCAACCAGGCCAAACGTTCCGGAGCGGATGTTTACGTTACGGGCGATATGTATTTCCATACGGCGCAGGATGCTGAAGCGATCGGCTTGAATATTGTCGATCCCGGGCATCATGTGGAAAAAGTGATGATCCGCGGAGTCGCCAATCATCTGGCAAAGAATACGGACTGGCAATGCGAATTTCTGCCGTCCGAAGTCGATACGGAACCGTTTAAACTCATATAAAAAAAGAGCGCCGAATCTGCAGCAAGCAGATTCGGCGCTTTTCTTACTTATTCTCCAACCGGATAAGGTTCAATGCGATCCGATGGTTTCGGATGCTTGATTTTCGGCAGGATTTTATTCAGTGGAACGGTACGCGTAAGCTGATGCGTTTCCGGATCCGCCGGGTCGTAGTTGCCGAGGAACGTCATGACTTCCTTGACGATCGGAGTCGGAGTTGAAGCTCCTGCAGTAACTCCCACAGTTTCGACGCCTTCGAGCCAATCGAGATTGAGTTCGGATAAATCGGAAATGCGGTAAGCAGGCGTCCCGGCAATATCCTGCGATACTTGTGCCAGGCGATTTGAGTTATTGCTCATCGGATCGCCGATGACGATCAGAAGGTCAGCTTCGCCGGCTTGTTCGGCTACAGCTTCCTGCCGGACCTGAGTGGCAAGGCAGATTTCTTTATGGACTTCCGAATGAGGGAATTTTTCTTTCAGTCTTTCCATCATCGCTACGACGTCCCATTGGCTCATCGTCGTCTGGTTGGTGATGATGATTTTGTCAGCTGTCAATTGGAGCTTGTTGACGTCATCCACATTTTCAACGAGGTGGACCAAGTCAGGAGCGACGCCGATTGCGCCTTCAGGCTCAGGATGGCCACTCTTGCCGATATAGACGATGTGAAAACCATCCGCCGTTTTTTCACGGATCAGGTCATGCGTGACTGTTACGTCAGGGCAAGTTGCATCAATGGATACAAGCCCTTTTCGGCGAGCCAGTTCCCGGACCTGCGGTGAAACGCCATGCGCGGTGAAAATAACCGTGCCCGTTTCGACTTTTTCAAGTATTTCAAGCCGGTTGGTGCCATCGAGCGTGATGATGCCATCCGCTTCGAAAGCATCCGTTACATGTTTATTGTGGACAATCATTCCCAATATATAAATAGGCCGGGGCAAACTTTCGTCCATTGCGGCATTTTTCGCAATGACCATGGCATCCACCACTCCGTAGCAATAACCTCTTGGTGATATTTTCATAACCTTCATCTGTTTACCGCTCCTTTCAACAATCAATACTTCCATTATAACGGAGACGGTGCAGCTTTACAAAAGTTGCATCGCGTAAAACACGCGGTTTATGCTATAATATACGGAGCGTAAGGAGGGAATTACATCCCATGACAAATTTCAAAGAATATTCATTAAAACCATTCCTATTAGAGGCAGTGGAGAAACTCGGTTTTACAGAACCGACTCCGATCCAAAAACAGATCATGCCTCATATATTGAAAGGCACCAGTGCTATAGGCCAATCCCATACAGGGACAGGCAAGACGCACAGTTTCATCATTCCCATCGTTGAGCGGGTTGACGTCAGCCGCCAGGAAGTGCAGGCGGTCATCGCTGCTCCGACGCGTGAGCTTGGAACCCAGCTTTACAACGAAATACTGAAGCTTACGGAAGGCTCCGGCATTGAAGTCAAATCGTTTATCGGCGGAACGGACAAACAGCGTTCAATCAATAAACTGAAAACCCAGCCGCACATCGTCATCGGCACGCCGGGACGCTTAAAAGATATGGTCAACGAACGCGCGTTGTTCGTCCATACGGCGAAAATCCTGGTAGTCGACGAAGCTGATTTGGCGTTCGATTTGGGCTTTATCGAAGAAATCGACCAGGTTGCCGGCAAAATGCAGGATGATCTGGAGATGTATGTCTTTTCAGCCACAATTCCTGAAAAGCTGAAACCATTCCTGAAAAAATATATGGAATCACCGGTCCATGTTAAAGTCGGCGACAAGCGCCCGACTGCTGAAGGACTGGATTTTTACCTGGTTCCTGTTCGCAGTAAACGCAAAATGGAGCGTTTGAAGGAAGTGATGGGAATCATCAACCCTTATCTGGCGATTATTTTCGTCAACACGCGCACCAACGCGGATTATGTAGCGGATCAATTAGCCAAAGATGGCATCAAAGTCGGCCGTGTCCACGGTGACCTTGCGCCTCGTGAACGAGTGAAAATGATGCGCCAGATCCGTGACCTCGAATATCAATACATCGTAGCAACGGACCTGGCAGCGCGTGGCATCGACATCGAGGGTGTCAGCCACGTCATCAATTATGAATTGCCGGAAGATCTCGAATTCTTCATTCACCGTGTTGGCCGTACAGCCCGCGCGGGAATGAAAGGCCTCGCAATCACGCTGTTCAAACCGGAAGAAGAAGATGCGATTGTCCGTGTTGAAAAAATGGGGATCCCATTCCAGCAGAAAGACATCATCAAAGGCGAATTCGTCGATCTGAAAGAGCGCCATACCAGAAAGGCGCGTGTGCGTCCTACAAACGAAGCGGACGCGAAAGCGAAAACAATGGTCCACAAACCAAAATCGGTAAAACCGATGTACAAGAAAAAGATGAAGTGGAAAATGGACGAAATCAAAAAAGCGGAACGCCGGAAAAACCGCAAGAAATAAGGAGTCGAAATTATGTTACTTGGATCTCACGTATCGATGAGCGGCAAAGGGATGCTGCTGGCAGCAAGTGAAGAAGCAGCTTCCTACGGAGCAACTACTTTCATGATCTACACAGGGGCCCCGCAGAACTCGCGGCGCAAACCGATCGAAGAACTGAATATCGAAGCGGGGCAGGCACATATGGCAGCCAATGGGCTGTCCAATATCGTCGTCCATGCACCTTATATCATCAATATTGCCAATACACAAAAGCCGGAAACTTTTGCTCATGGCGTCGAATTTCTGCAAAAGGAAATCGAACGCACTGCGGCACTTGGCGCCACGCAAATTGTTCTGCATCCCGGTGCCCATGTGGGTGCCGGAGCTGAAGCCGGCATTGCCAAAATTATCGAAGGCTTGAACGAAGTGCTGAGCCAGGATTTTCCGGTAAATATTGCACTCGAAACGATGGCAGGCAAAGGAACCGAATGCGGCCGCAGCTTTGAAGAGCTCGCGTCGATCATAAACGGCGTGAAAAATAACGAGCGTCTGTCCGTTTGTTTCGACACCTGCCATACGCACGATGCCGGATACAATATCAAAGAGGATTTCAACGGAGTCCTTGAAGATTTTGACCGTATCGTCGGCATAGACCGTTTGCAGGTGCTGCACATCAACGACAGCAAAAATGTGCGCGGTGCAGCCAAGGACCGCCATGAAAATATCGGCTTTGGTGAAATCGGATTTGAAGCCCTGAACGGCATCGTCCACCACCGCGACCTCATGCATGTTCCCAAAATTTTGGAAACGCCGTATGTCGGAGTGGACGCTAAAAACAAAAAAGCGCCATACGCATTTGAAATCGAAATGTTCAAAGCCGGCGTATTTTCACCCGGTGTCATAGAAGATTTGAAAGCTCCTCTTTAATAGAGGAGTTTTTATTTTTATCCTAGTTTACTCATATTACTTTGCTCTAAGCTGACGCTCTCCGTTAGTGGCTAGCGTCTAAGTATTCTCATTATTTCCGTAGGAGCCGCCTTCTAAAACTCGATTATGACTCTGATGATTAAATTGATGTAAGTTATAAATAAATCAAAATTTGAACTATCTTATTTATGGAAAGAATTCTAAAGATATGGAGCAAAACAGCGCAGACGCCCAGGGGACCAAGCGAAGTGCTGAGATCCACTCGGGCGAAGTGAAACGAGACCGAGTTAGCTCAGCGCGAGCCAAGTGTTGGCCGAAGGCAGTTCGGCCGACGCTTTGCGACGAAGCAGCGCAGCGATGCAGGAGCACGGGTTTTGGCAAGCGAAGCTGTTTTGCGGAATATCGGTTTGCAGATAACATGTTATGAAAGCTCCTCTTTAATAGAGGAGTTTTTCTTTTTGGGTTCGAATGGTTTACAAGGGAGCGGAACTGGCTTATACTTTTAAAATGTAAATCGTAATCATTCTTAATTGGAAAAGAGGCGGCAGTATGGATGCGCCATTGATTGAAATCAAAGACATCAGCTTTGAATATGAAGAAACAAAAGCATTGGATAATATTTCAATGAAAGTCGAAAAAGGGGATTTTTTGGCGATATTGGGACCGAACGGCTCCGGAAAATCCACCCTGCTGAAAATTATGCTGGGGTTGATAAAACCGTCTAAAGGTTCGATAAAACTTTTCGGAGTGGATGCGAAGAATTTTAAAAATCGGGAATGGATCGGTTATGTTTCGCAGAAATCCAATTCGTTCAATGCCGGATTTCCCGCAACAGTTCAAGAAGTGGTAGCTGGGGGGCTGGCTAAAAAAGCGGGATTGTTTCACCGTATGCCAAAAACAGTCGATGAAGATGTGTCGGCAGCGTTGACGGCAGTCGGAATGGAGCAATTCCGGAACCGCAGCATCAGTGAGTTGTCTGGAGGCCAACAGCAGCGGGTCTTTATCGCCCGCGCGCTGGTCTCAAAGCCGAAAATGCTGATTCTCGATGAACCGACAGTTGGCATCGACCATCAAAATGTGCAGGCTTTTTACGATATGCTGGCGTCGCTGAACCACAACAACGGCATCACTCTGGTCATGGTGACGCATGATGTGGATACGGTGACAGATCGGGTTTCACATGTTGCCTGCCTGAATCAGACGATCCATTTCCACGGCTTCAAAGAACAGTTTCAAACATTGAGTGACGAAGAACGCGCCTCGTGGTATGGCCATTCCGTCCGGAAAATCCATCACACAGGAGGCGCACATTGACAATGATAGACGCTATATTGACTTATGAATTTCTACAGAATGCGTTCGGCGCCGGGTTGATCATCGGGATCATTGCCCCACTCTTAGGGGTGTTCATCGTCGTCCGCAGACTGTCGCTGATTGCAGACGCACTCAGCCATGTTACGCTGGCGGGGATTGCCGGCAGCCTCTATTTAAGCCAGAGTGTTGCGGCTTTCGCCACCTTAAATCCGCTGTTCCTCGGAATCGCGGCATCTGTCGGCGGTTCAGTCCTTATCGAACGCCTGCGCAGCCTGTATAAGCATTACGAAGAGTTGGCCATCCCGATCATCCTGTCGGCAGGAATCGGTTTCGGTGCTATTTTTATTTCATTGGCCCAAGGGTTTACAAATGACCTTTTCGGCTATCTGTTCGGTTCAGTGTCAGCTGTCAGCAGGGAAGACTTATTGATTGTCGTTGCCATCGCAATCGTGGTTCTCGCATTTATCTTTTTATTTTTTAAAGAACTTTTCGTTTTATCTTTCGACGATGAATATGCCAAAGCTTCCGGCCTGCCGGCAAAATGGATCCATTTTATGTTCATGATCGTTACGGCACTCGTTATTGCCGGCTCCATGCGCATCGTCGGAATCCTATTGGTATCATCCCTGATGACCATTCCCGTCGCAGCAGCTATGCGCGTATCAAAAAGCTTTAAACAGACCATTATTCTGTCGATCCTGTTCGGGGAAGCATCCGTTATTGCCGGACTGATTTCCGCTTTCTACTTTGACCTGGCTCCGGGAGGAACAATTGTCGTTACATCGATTTTATTATTGCTGATTGTTTTGATTTATAAAAAAATATCTGTAAGCGTAAAAAGAGGGGCGATCGCATGAATCTTGTAAAAGCATGGGACATTTTGAAACAAAAGGGCTATAAGGAAACGTCGAAACGCAATCAGATCCTTGAACTTTTCGTCAACGATGACCGTTATCTGACCGCGCGGGATCTGCTGGACGTCATGCAAAAGGATTATCCGAGCATGAGTTATGACACGGTCTACCGCAATCTGGCGACTTTCGTCAGCCTCGGCATTTTGGAAGAGACTGAACTGTCGGGAGAGCGCCATTTCCGTATGCACTGTGAAAGTGATTCCCATCATCATCACTTTATCTGTATGGACTGCGGTAAAATCAAAGAAATTCCGGTATGTCCGATGGATATGCTCGGAGCCGCATTGCCGGCTTATGAAATAGCCAACCATAAATTCGAAATTTATGGCAAGTGCCCGGAGTGTAAATAAACCCAAAAATTTCGAACACAAAAAAGCCGATTGCAACTGTGCAATCGGCTTTTTCCTATTTGTTTGGAGTTGTTAACGCGCTTTGGACACCGAATTCATTTTTCACCCATTGTTCCGCTTCCAGCCAATCATAGACACGGATGACACTATTCGGTACCGCTTCCTGATTGTAAGGGGTATTGAATAAAATGACCGGTATATCCAGTTCTTCACTGATTTCGACCGCGTTGTCATGCTTGTCTTCGAAAAAGAGATCGACATTATGGCGCTTCGCCGTTTCAATCTTTTTATGCGTGCCGATCAATTCGATATGATCGTAAGCGATTGCATGCTCTTTGAACCATTCGTGCGTAATATCCAAAACATTTTCGCCGCGGGCGGAAATGTAGAATAATTCATAATGCGATTTCCAGTGGTTCAGAATGCTTTTGGCATTATCTGACACCGGTGAAGATGCATAAATGGCTGATTCCGCTTCCCGGAACCAGGAGTAAAATTCTCCGGGCTCTAAATGGGGAAGAGCAGTTGTCAGGTCATATTCCTTGATATCATCCAAAGTCAATGCACTGTTAAATTGCTTGTTTATATGCGGGATCAATGAAGTGGGCGATGTTACTGTCCCGTCTATATCAATTCCAAAACGATATCTCATAGCATCACTACCTTATACTTGTTGTTTGTCGGCTTCCGCTTTTTCAGCGGCTTGCTTGTCAAAATATTCCTGAGCAAGTTTATCAATTTCAAGTTTCAATTCGTCCACCATTGTCGCTTCAGGGACTTTGCGGACTGTCTTGCCGTGCATGAAGAGCAAACCTTCGCCGCGGGCACCGGCGATGCCGATATCGGCTTCACGGGCTTCTCCTGGTCCGTTGACTGCACAGCCAAGAACTGCCACTTTCAACGGTGCTTTGATGTGCGAAATGTATTCCTCGACTTCATTGGCAATTGTGATCAAATCGATTTCGATGCGTCCGCAAGTCGGACACGAAATCAATGTGGCAGCATTTGAAGAAAGTCCGAAAACTTTCAGCATTTCGCGCGCCACTTTGACTTCTTCGACAGGATCTGCGCTGAGTGATACGCGCAATGTGTTGCCGATGCCTTTTTGCAGCAGGGCGCCAAGGCCGGCTGCTGATTTCACCGTACCGGAGAACAAAGTACCGGATTCAGTGATTCCAAGGTGCAACGGGTAATCAAATGCTTTCGATGCTTTTTCGTATGCTTCTACCGCAAGCTGAACATCAGACGCTTTCAAGGACACGATGATGTCATGGAAATCGAGGTCTTCGAGAATTTTAATGTGGTGAAGAGCACTTTCGACCATACCATCCGCTGTCGGGTAGCCATATTTTTCTAAAATTTTCCGTTCCAACGAACCGGCGTTGACGCCGATGCGAATCGGAATGCCTTTTGCTTTACAGGCATTGACGACCGCTTCGACTTTTTCGCGGCGTCCGATATTGCCCGGGTTGATGCGGATTTTATCAGCACCTTGTTCGATTGCAATAAGGGCTAATTTATAATCAAAATGGATGTCCACAACTAACGGGATGTTGATGCGCTTTTTAATGTCGCCGATGGCATATGCGGCACGTTCATCCGGACATGCGACGCGAACAACCTGGCAACCTGCTTCTTCCAGGCGAAGAATTTCTGCTACAGTCGCTTCGACATCGTGTGTTTTTGTTGTTGCCATACTTTGTATGAATAATTCATTGCTGCCGCCGATTGTGATATCTCCAACTTTTACGGGGCGTGTGTTTGAACGGTGAATAATCTCACTCATCAATTATCTCTCCTTTTGGGATATTCCAGTTATTGGAACCGGTCCCGCTTTTCTTCTGCCGGTTCAAGTCAATGCAAATTTTAGCCGGCTCTAAGTGATGCCTATTGCTATTTTAGCAGTCTCAGCTTGTAAAATACAAGAAAGAACGGTCAACACGCTATTTGCGTGGCGGCATTTTGGGGTAATACTTTATTGCCAGATACAGATAGCCGATTGCCGACAGTGAAATCAGGATTGGAAGCCATGAATTCTCTGTAATAAAACCAACAGCGACCGATAAAATTGTCGGAACTGTGACTGCGAGGGACGTGGTTCGCCATAATTGACGATATTCCCCCCGGCGCTTCATTCCTTTCAATATGGCCATGCCGATCCAAGCAAACAAGCTGATTTTGATGAAATGGTAAAGCGTGGTGGAAACAAACAGCAGGATGAAGGCCAATGGGTAGAGCAGCCATTCGTTTGCTTCTATATAAAGAAGAAATCCTTCCAGATCACCCGAAACGCTGCTGAGGCCATCAATAAATTCGATAAACGCGGGAATCGTCAGCAGCAGGATGAACAGAAAAACAAAACGCATTATTTTTCCGATCGGTAATATCCTGACGGCTGCCTGCTTTTTAGGTTCCATTATACTGGCTTTCAGCAATTGTAAGATATTCACGTTCATCTTCCTTTCGTTTATAATAATATCCTACCATTATATTGAATCGAGTAAATTATGCTTTGTTACGGGAATGTAAATTTTTCATGAAGGGTATTTACAATTGCGTACCGAAGTATACATAATGGACAAGGTGTTAAAAAGCTATTCTAGGAGTGATTGTTAATCGTGGAAATGAACTGGCAAGAAATATTCTTCACCTTCATAGGTGGGCTTGGTATATTCCTTTTCTCCATCAAGTATATGGGAGACGCTTTACAGAAAGCGGCAGGGGATAAACTTCGTGAAATATTGGACCGCTTTACCACCAATCCTTTCATGGGTGTTCTGGTTGGTATTATTGTAACCATTCTAATTCAATCCAGTTCAGGAACGACTGTTATCGTCGTCGGGCTGGTAAGTGCCGGGTTCATGACCTTGCGCCAGGCAATCGGGGTCATTATGGGGGCGAACATCGGTACAACCGTTACTGCGTTCATCATCGGACTTGATGTCGGTGCATACTCTTTGCCGATCATGGCTGCAGGGGCTTTCTTAATCTTCTTCTTCAAGAAAAATCAAATTCAGAACATCGGCCAGGTTATTTTCGGTTTCGGAGGCTTGTTCTTCGGGATGGATACGATGAGCGGGGCGATGAAGCCGTTGCGTGAATTGCCGGCTTTCATCGATATGACCGTCAACCTCAGTGAATTTCCGATTCTGGGTGTTGCAGTAGGGACGCTTGTGACGTTCATCGTTCAAAGTTCCAGTGGTACTGTGGCAATCCTGCAGGGCTTATACGGTGAAGGCCTTGTAACATTGGATGCGGCATTGCCAGTCCTATTCGGCGATAATATCGGGACCACCGTTACAGCTATTCTTGCTGCACTCGGAGCTTCAGTTGCCGCCCGCCGAGCAGCAGCCGTACACGTGCTTTTCAATATTATCGGATCTGTTATCTTCCTGATCCTGCTTGTACCTTTCACGGCTTATGTGGAATGGCTGGCAATCACACTCGGACTTGATCCGAAAATGGAAATTGCATTTGCTCACGGATCATTCAACGTAGCCAACACAATCATTCAATTTCCATTGATCGGGCTATGGGCTTATCTGGTAACAAAAGTGATACCTGGAGATGACGTAACGATTGAGTTCAAACCGAAACATCTCGATCTTCATTTCATCGAACAATCACCTTCCATTGCGCTTGGACAGGCAAAAGAAGAAATCCTGCGTATGGGCCAATATTCCGTGCAGGGACTTCAGGAAACATATGAATATTTGAAAACGAAAACTTCCAAGAATGCCGAAACCGGCTATCAATTGGAAGATGCCATAAACAATTTAGACAGCAAAATAACGGATTACCTTGTATTGATATCGGGTGAATCACTGTCAGCAGCAGATTCAACACGCCACACAATGCTGATGGAAACGGTTCGCGATATTGAGCGCATCGGAGATCATTTCGAAAACATTATCGAATTGATCGATTATCAGGTCAATAACCGCGTGACGATTACAGACGACGCAATGGAAGACCTGACAGAAATGTTCACGTTAACGATTGCAACCGTTCAAAAATCCCTGGATGCACTTGACACGACGAGCCATGAGCTTGCGCGTGAAGTTGCGGAACAAGAAGACCTGATTGACAAGATGGAGCGGAAATTCCGCAAGAAACACATTCTCCGTCTGACAGAAGGAGCTTGTTCGGCACAGGCAGGAATCGTGTTTGTTGATATTGTCAGCAACCTGGAACGAATCGGTGACCATTCCGTAAATATCGCGGAAGCAATTCTTGGAAATCGCGCATAACAATATCTCCCTTTCATCTTTCTTTACATTTTAAAAAATGTAGGGCACGATGAAAGGGAGTTTTTAATTGGGGAGGAACTGCTATGGAAACAATGGAAGTGATAGGCTGGATTGTCGTCCTGCTATTTTTTGTAATCGGTTTTATCGGTTTGGTATATCCTATAATTCCTGCAGTGCTGTTTATTTTTGGCGGATTTGTCATGTATGGCCTGTTTTTCGACTTTGCAGCTCTGCCCTGGTGGTTCTGGCTGATCCAATTGCTGTTCGTGGGCTTATTGTTCAGCGCGGATGCTTTATCGAATGCATACAGCGTAAAGCGCTTCGGGGGTTCGAGGGCTGGGTTTTGGGGAAGCATGATCGGTTTGATCTTCGGACCTTTTATCCTGCCGATCATCGGCATCATCATCGGTCCTTTTGTCGGCGCTATCGGTGCAGAACTGATTTTCAACCGCTCAAATTTTAAACAGGCATTCAGATCCGGCATCGGTTCAGTGGTCGGCTTTGTCACTTCGGTTTTCACCAAAGGCATCATTCAGCTGGTGATGGTCATCTTGTTCTTCATCGTTGTTTAAATCAGTCAAAGGTCTGATTAAAATGGATGTTCGTGCTTTTTAATTGTATCAATCTGTAAACTTTGATACGCTAGGAAAGTAGCACAATAGACTCAAGGAGGAATTTAATCATGGCATATGAATTACCGGAATTACCTTACGCGTATGACGCACTTGAACCGCATATTGACAAGGAAACGATGAATATTCACCACACAAAACACCATAACACTTATATTACGAATGTAAACGCAGCCCTGGAAGGCCACGACGATCTTTCTTCAAAATCTGTAGAAGACCTTATTTCTGATTTGAACGCTGTGCCTGAAGATATCCGTACAGCTGTACGCAACAACGGCGGCGGACATGCCAACCACTCATTATTCTGGCAATTGATGACGCCAAACGGCACCGGCGCCCCATCAGGTGCTCTTGCAGAAGCGATCAACAGCAAGTTTGGCAGTTTTGACGAATTCAAAACAAAATTCGAAAACGCTGGCAAAACACGCTTTGGATCTGGCTGGGCTTGGCTTGCAGTTTCAAACGGGGAACTTGAAGTTACTTCCACTGCCAACCAGGACTCTCCATTGATGGACGGCAAAACGCCGATTCTTGGAGTGGACGTTTGGGAGCATGCCTATTACTTGAAATACCAGAACAAACGCCCGGATTATTTGGCGGCATTCTGGAACGTAGTAAACTGGGATGAAGTTTCAAAACGCTTTGAAGCAGCAAAATAATTAATAATATATGAAACCTGACACACACTTTTTCGTCTGAAAAAGTGTGTGTTTTTTATTGTTCGATGATATACTAGCTTTTGGATATTTCACCGAAAGGAGACCAATTAATAAATGAGCCAACCCAATAAGAGGAAAGTAAGTCAGGCGAAATCCAAGCTGAAATCCCATACCGTCTTTCGCATGAATATCCTGTTCTTCTCAATTTTTCTGCTTTTTTCTGTGCTGATCTTAAGGCTCGGTTATTTGCAGATTGTCAAAGGTGAGGATTATGCCCGTGCTTTGGCAAGAACGGAAGAAGTGCCGGTCAATACGAGCGTACCTAGAGGCCGTATTTTTGACAGTGAAGGCCGCGTACTTGTTGATAACGATCCCGTAAACGCCATTACATATACGGCGATGCAGACAACCAAGCGCAGCGACATGCTCGAAACTGCCAGAGAGCTCGCTAAATTGATCGAAAAAGATGATAAACGTGTGACAGCACGTGACAAACAGGATTTTTATATATTGCTTAATACTACAGAAGCGACTGAAAAAGTCACAGACGCCGAACGTGCAGCAATCGCCAATGAAGAAATTACAAAACAGGAACAACAGCGCAAAATAGATACGCTCATCCGGGAAAAAATCACGGAAGAGGAATTGGCGAGCCTTACAGCAGAAGACATCGAGACATTGGCGATTTTCCGTGAAATGACATCGGGCTATGCATTGTCGCCTCAAATCATCAAGAACGAAGAAGTGACTCCCGAAGAATTCGCAAGGGTTTCGGAAAGGCTGACCGATCCAAAACTGAAAGGTGTCAATACGATTACCGATTGGAAGCGTGTTAAAACCAGCGATTTGACAATTCTGGGAAGCACGACGACTCCTGAGCAAGGGATCCCGTCAAGCAGCCTGGAATATTACATGGCACGGGATTACTCCCGCAATGACCGCGTGGGAACCAGCTTTTTGGAACTGCAATACGAAGAAGTTCTGCAAGGCCAAAAATCGGTCGTCAAAAATATTACCGACGGCCGTGGCCGGGTCATTGAGACCATTCCGTCGGACGCCGGCAAGCCCGGCAAAGATTTGATGCTGACGATTGACAGCGAGCTGCATGCTTCAATGGAAGATATTGTCGAAAAGCATTTGCGCGAACTGAAAGCCGGTCCGAATGCCCAATTGGTCAGAGATGCTTACCTGGTCATGATGGATCCCCGAACCGGTGAAATGCTGTCGATGGTCGGCAAGCGCCTCGACCGTGATGATGATGGCAAACTGGTGATGCAGGATATGTCGTATGCCGCTGTAACGGCGGCTTATGAAACCGGTTCTGTTATTAAAGGCGCGACACTGTTGACCGGCTATGCGGAAGACGCCGTCAGCATGAACCAGACTTTGATTGATGAGCCTTTAATAATAAGCGGTACAGATCCGAAGCGATCACTTTTTAACCAGACCAGATTTAACAGAATAGCTGTTACTGACCTCAAAGCAATAGAACGGTCATCCAACGTTTACATGTTCAAAATCGCATTGGCGCTGGCAAATGAAAAATATGAATACAATCAGCCGATCAATATTCCTCCAAGACATTTTGAAACGATGAGAAACTCGTTTGCCCAATTCGGTCTTGGTGTAAAGACGGGAATCGATCTTCCATTTGAAGGAACCGGCTTCAAAGGCGCCTCGGACATTGGAGGCGACTTGCTCAACTTTACAATCGGACAATTTGATACTTACACGACGATGCAATTGGCTCAATATGTATCAACCATCGCAAATGACGGCTACCGTATGGAGCCGCATCTAGTCAAAGAGATTCGCGGTGCATCGACGGACGGACAAAACCTCGGCCCGGTGGAGACGGTGATTGAGCCGAAAATCCTGAACCGCATCAGCAATTCACAGGCGGAAATTGATCAATTGAAAAAAGGAATGCGGAATGTGTATATCGGAGACCAGGGAACTGCCAGAAGTTATTTTGCTGACGCGGATTTTACCGCTGCCGGCAAAACCGGTACGGCGGAAGTGGTGTATAATGATGACAGAGAAAATCCTTTTTATAAAGACGATGCCATTACAACGACCCACGTGGGATTTGCGCCATACGACAATCCCGAAGTTGCCTATGCCGTGATGATTCCTTATATCTCCACGAATGGGCGGGCGGTGCCGCCGACCAGCAACCTGATCGTGCGGGAGGCTTTGGATAAATATTTTGAACTGCGTGAAACCAGATTGGAAGAATCACCAACCGTCATCAAACCCCCTTATTCGAGTGAAGTAATTGAAGAAGGCGAAGAAGAACCGATCGATGCAGAAGAAGAATAAAACTTGAAACCCGGCCTGCAGCCTTGCAGGCCGGGTTTTTTTGCGCGAATTTCAGATGCAAAAAGGTATGTATTTTCATTGTCTATGCATTTACAAATTCTTAACATTGCCTTTATATGTCCTCAACAATCGTTCTTTATAGTTAAGACTGTAAACAAAACAAACTATTTGGGGGCGTAAAAAGATGAAAAACTGGAAATTCAAAATGGCTTCAACAATTCTCGGATCGACTTTACTACTTGCAGCATGCGGTGGTACTGATGAAGGCGGAGAAACTGAGGACAACGGTTCATCAACAGCAAGTGAAGTCGAAGGTTCAGTAATTGGAGATGGATCATCTACAGTGGCACCAATCCTGGAAGGTATCGTTGAAGAATATGCCGGAGCTCAGCCAGGCGTACAAGTGACAGTCGGCGTTTCCGGTACAGGTGGCGGTTTCGAGAAATTTGTAGCCGGCGAGACTGATTTCTCAAATGCATCGCGTCCCATTAAAGAAGAAGAAGCAGCTGCGCTCGAAGAAGCTGGCATTGATTACACAGAATTTCTATTAGCGTATGACGGATTGTCAGTGGTCGTCAGCCAGGAAAATGACTGGGTGGAAGATTTGTCGGTGGAAGATCTGAAGAAATTATGGGTGGAAGATGGAACAACGAAAACCTGGTCCGACATCAATCCAGAATGGCCGGATGAAGAAATCGTATTCTACGCACCAGGAACTGCTTCAGGAACATACGATTACTTCAATGAAGTGATTCTGGAAGATGAAGACATCGTCAGCTCAGCGACACTGTCAGAAGATGACAACACGTTGGTGCAGGGCATCCAGGCTGATCCAAATGCAATCGGGTTCTTCGGTTACGCTTACTACGTAGCGAACCAGGATACGTTGAAAGTAGTAACAATTGACGGCATTGAACCGAATGATGAAACGATTGAATCCGGCGAATACTCGCCATTATCACGCCCATTGTTCACTTATGCGAAAAACACGTCAATGAGTGAAAATGAAGCAGCATATGATTTCATGCAATACACGATTGAAAATGCCGCTGAAATGGCGCAAGCAGTCGGCTACGTGTCATTGAAGGACGAAGAATACGAAGCGGGCTTGGCAGATCTTGAAGCTTTAAAATAAATTGAAATAGTCCAGAATCAGGGTGAGCAGCCTTTGCTCACCTTTTGGGTGTGAAAGGGGTTTCGTCATGGGGCAATCTGTGCAGGAAATGATCGCGCAGTCGAAAGGCAAAAAGAACAAAAAATTCGTGGAAAAAATGATGCCGGTGCTTTTATTCCTTATTGCAACGGTATCTGTACTTACGACCATCGGCATTATGCTGACGTTGATCGTTGAAACGGTCACATTCTTTACAAGAGTATCCATCACCGACTTCATATTTGGCACGACGTGGCTGCCTTTTTCAAATAAGGAAGCGCAATTCGGCATCCTTCCGCTGATCGTCGGGACTTTAAAGGTGACGCTGATTGCCATCGTGGTAGCAGTGCCGATCGGGATTTCAGCAGCCATCTATTTGAGTGAGTATGCAACAGAGAATGTGCGGAAAGTGATTAAACCGGTGCTGGAAGTTCTTGCCGGCATACCGACAATTGTCTATGGATTCTTTGCATTGACATTCGTCACACCGCTTTTGCAAACCTTTTTCCCGGACATTAAAATATTCAATGCCATCTCTCCGGGTATCGTTGTCGGCATCATGATCATACCAATGATTGCATCGCTGTCAGAAGATGCGATGTCATCGGTTCCAAAGAGTATCCGCGAAGGTGCATTGGCAATGGGATCGACTAAATTCGAAGTGGCAATGAAAATAACGATTCCAGCCGCTGTTTCCGGTATCGTGGCATCAGTTGTTCTGGCAGTATCCCGTGCCATCGGCGAAACGATGATTGTTTCCCTGGCAGCCGGTTCAACTCCAAAATTCGACGGAGATTTTACTGGCTCCATCCAGACGATGACGGCCTATATTGTCCAGGTCTCCAAAGGGGATGCCGGCTACGGTACGACAATCTATTATTCAATCTACGCGGTAGGATTTACGTTATTCATCTTCACCCTGGTCATGAACATTTTGGCCAATTACGTTTCCAAGCGTTTCAGAGAGGAGTATTGAGATGAGATATATTGAACATGAGGCTGTCGTCAGACGGATGACTGGCAGAAATATCATCAATAAGCTTTTCAAATCGATATTTCTTCTCGCAACGCTCACCGCTTTGCTGGCCCTAGTAATATTGATGTACCAGATCGTTTCACAAGGGGTCAATCATTTATCGATTGATTTTCTGACTAATTTTGCATCGAGGTTCCCGGCACAGGCAGGGATCAAAGCGGCATTAATTGGTTCGATTTGGCTGATGCTGGTCGTCGCACCAACTTCAATCATTTTGGGAGTGGGCTCAGCACTTTACCTGGAAGAATACGCCGGGAAAAATCGGATCACAACATTTATCCAGATGAATATTTCAAATCTAGCGGGCGTGCCATCGGTCGTATTTGGTTTACTGGGGCTAACCATTTTCGTTCGTGCATTATCGCTCGGCAACAGCATTCTGGCGGCGGGATTCACGATGAGTCTTTTGATCCTGCCGGTCATTATTGTTGCCAGCCAGGAAGCGATCCGGTCGGTTCCTGGTGAGTTGCGCGACGCTTCATACGGCATGGGGGCTACAAAATGGCAGACAATTGCAAGGATCATCTTGCCCGCCGCGATTCCCGGGATTTTGACAGGAAGTATTCTTGCACTGTCACGGGCTATCGGGGAAACAGCACCGTTGATCGTTATCGGGGTGCCGGTCATCATCCAGTTTCTGCCTGCGGGAGTCATGGACACGTTCACAGCTTTGCCGATGCAAATCTATGATTGGTCAAGCCGTCCGCAAGCTGAGTTTCAGCAAGTTGCAGCAGCCGGCATCATCGTTCTGATGGTTGTTCTTCTGTTGATGAATTCGGTCGCAGTAATTATTCGCAATAAATTTGAGAAACGCTATTAGAGTGGAAGGGGTTCTACTATGTCAACGACAAATGCTATAGAAAATAAAAGCAAAACTGCAGAGCTCGAACAGGATAACGCATCAGCATCCTCAACAAGTTCCGTTTATGATACGAGACAATTGAATCTTTGGTATGGCGACAATCACGCGCTGAAAAATATTGAATTGGATATCAAGCAAAATGAAGTTACGGCCATTATCGGGCCATCAGGCTGCGGCAAATCGACGTATCTGAAAACCTTGAACCGCATGGTTGAACTGGTGCCGAATGTGAAGACTTCCGGCCAGATTCTTTACCGCGGAAGAAATATATTTGACAAAGATTACGGTGTGGAAGAGTTGCGCACAAAAGTTGGGATGGTTTTCCAAAAGCCGAATCCATTCCCGAAATCAATTTATGATAATATCGCCTACGGACCACGTATTCACGGCATTAAAAACAAGAAAATTCTTGATCAAATCGTTGAAAAAAGCCTTCGTGGCGCAGCCATTTGGGATGAAGTGAAAGATCGATTGCACGAGAATGCCTACAGCATTTCCGGCGGCCAGCAGCAGCGGATCTGCATCGCACGGGCTTTGGCGATTGAACCGGATGTCATCCTGATGGATGAACCAACTTCTGCACTCGATCCAATCTCAACACTAAAAATTGAGGAACTTGTTCAGGAATTGAAAAAAGATTACAGCATCATCATCGTGACGCATAATATGCAGCAGGCAGCCCGTATATCTGATAAAACGGCATTTTTCCTGAACGGTGAAGTGATTGAGTATGACAAGACTGATGCCATTTTCTCCAATCCGTCAGACAAGCGCACAGAAGACTACATTTCCGGCAGGTTCGGTTAAGAAAGGGAGCGTTCCATTTTGTCAGTACGTGAAAAGTTTGATACAGAATTAAATTCATCCCAGGATCAGCTCATCCATTTGAGCAATATGGCAGTCGAAGCACTCGGGAAGTCGGTCGGCGCTTTGTTGAACCATGATATTGATGCGGCTCTTGAAGTGATTGAGAACGATATCAAAATCAATCGCCTCGAAGAAGAGATTAATGACCGGGTCATCCTGTTGATTGCCAGACAAGGTCCGGTGGCCACGGATTTGCGCAGGCTTATTGTGATCATCAAAGTGGCGTCGGATATGGAGCGAGTGGGAGATTATGCCGTCAATATCGCGAAAGAAACCATTCGCCTCGGAAAAGAAGAACATTTGGATGCAATCGTCAAGATTGAACGGATGCATAAACTGGCGACCACCATGCTGATGCAGGTCATCGATGCATTTGTCGAAGAAGATGTTTCAAAAGCGCGGGAAATAGCGGAACTCGACGACCAGGTGGATGATCTGTATGGCGAGGTCCTGACGCAATTGATGCTCGCCGGCAACAGTGATCCGGATAAAATCAGCCAGATCACCCAATTGGCGTTTATCGGCCGCTACATGGAACGGTCTGCCGATCACGCCACGAATATTGCAGAGCAATTATTCTATTTGGTGCGCGGACGACATTACGATTTAAACAAATAATTGGTTAACCGGCGGAACGCTCTGCCGGTTATTTTTGTGGAGATTATACTTGGAATCTGGTCAATCTTATATTGCTGGCGCGGATCCGGGATTTCTTTCGTGAACAGAATTGAAATTCAGCGATTATTACAGTAGACTTTTTTGTGAGATATGCTATAATAATTAAGTCGTATAGATCTTGCTTATTTAAAAATGATCTTTGAAAGAATTAGGAGGGAACCCGATGCGTGTTAACATCACTTTAGCTTGTACAGAATGTAGCGAACGTAACTACAGCACTGTTAAAAATAAGCGCAACAACCCTGAGCGTCTTGAAATGAAAAAATATTGCTCACGTGAAAGAAAAATGACCGTACACCGTGAAACGAAGTAATGAATGGACCGCCAAAACCTCAAGGGTTTTGGCTTTTTTCTTTTAAAGGAGAGTCTGTTATGGATAAAGCAAGCCAGCGAAAAGAAATGATCACGCTATTGAACAGCATGGATACAGAAGAACATCGCCAAAAATCCGATGCCATTTTGGCATTTTTGATGAAAGATCCCGTTTTTCAGTCTGCGGAAATCATTGGTACGACGATTTCGGCATTTCCTGAAGTGGATACCCGTAAGCTGATGGATGCTTGCTGGAAGGCCGGTAAAAAAACCGCTGTGCCGAAATGTGATCCTGTCACCCGGGCCATGACGTTCAGGCTGGTCAACGATCCCCGCCAATTGGAAACGGTCTATATGAAACTGAAAGAACCCATCGTTGAGCTGACGGAAGAAGTTGGCCCCGAGCAGATTGATTTATTGATTGTGCCGGGTGTGGTATTTTCTAAAGAAGGTTATCGCATCGGATTCGGCGGCGGCTATTATGACCGATATCTGACCCGTTACAAGGGCCCGACCCGCTCACTCGCGTTCAGTGTTCAGCTGACCGAAACTGTGCCGGTTGAGACACATGATCTGCCGGTTCAGCGCATCTTCACTGAAAATGGACATTACGATACCGGGCAGGTGGAACAATGAAAAACCTGTATGATGTGATGCAACTTCTGAAAAGATACGGCACGATTATTTATACTGCCGACCGCAAAGCGGACCTTCTATTAATGGAGGAAGAAGTCAGAGAACTGTACCGTTTGCAATTTATTACGGCGAAAGAATTTTCAACCGCTCTATTGATTCTTCGGAGTGAACAAAACAAAATCCAATGAAATTTCCGTTATTTTGAAACTTTACGGCGTTTCATCCGTCTAATAAAGGGTAAATCTAATGTTGAGGCAATGTTAAAGTTTGTAAAGATTCAAACTTAACTGTCCATTGAATTACTATCATTTAAAAGAAACGGAATTGATACCCATGAGAAAAATGCACCAAGAGGAGGATGTGCGGGATGTTTAAAAGAGAATGGCCTAAACATTCGATCCTTGCGATCGCAGTTGTTGCAACCTGGTTACTAACCTATATTGTTTACAAAACCGCATTTTCAATCACGATAGACAACGCATTGCAGGAGTTTATATTATTTATCAACCCATTAAGCCTGATTCTGTTCTTATACGGAGCAGTCTTGTTCTTCAAGAGCGAGAAGGCAAAAAACCGCTATTTGCTTGTAATGACCTTGGTCACATCGGCCATCCTATACGGTAACGTGGCATTTTACCGGTTTTTCAATGACTTCATCACCTTGCCGCTGCTTTTTCAAACGCAGAATTTCGGAGATTTGAAAGCCAGTGCGGCAGCCAGTATTTTTTGGACAGACATTTTTTACTTCTCGGATTTCCTGATTGTGCTGTTAGCGATTAAAATTTTGCCGACAGTAAAAATCACGGAGAAAGCAAGTTCTGTTCAACGAAAAGCTTATTTTATCCTGTCAGCCGCTTTGATGTTCTTTAACCTCGGCCTTGCGGAAGCTGAACGTCCGCAACTATTGACACGCAGCTTTGACCGCGAGATGCTGGTCAAAAATATCGGTATGTATAATTACCATGTATACGATGTTTATGTTCAGTCAAAATCTCAAGCGCAACGGGCACTTGCAAATGGTTCAGAACTGGTAGAAGTGACAAATTATGTGAGTTCTACACAAACAGAGCCATCTGAAGCGATGAAGGGCATTGCAGAAGATCGCAACCTGATTGTTGTTACGCTTGAATCACTTCAGACATTTGTCCTGAATGAGGAAATGAACGGAGAGACGATCACACCATTCCTCAACGAACTGACAAATGATGAAGATACGGTTTATTTCCCTAATTTCTATCACCAGACAGGTCTTGGGAAAACTTCCGATTCTGAGTTTATATTGGAAAACTCCCTGTATCCGCGTGGCGGCAGTGCGGTCTTCTTTACGCACAGCGGCAACACGTATAACTCGATGGCAGAAAAATTAGGCGAAAATGGTTACTTTACAAACGTTCAACACGCCAATACAGCGAGTTTCTGGAACCGGGATATCATGTATAAAGCGATGGGTATCGATGAATTCCAGGATGTTGGAAGCTACACTGTCGGAGAAGGGCAAGCGGTGAACTGGGGAATGAAGGATATTCCGTTCTTCGAGCAGTCGGTTGAGCATATGGCAGAAATGCCGCAACCGTTCTACAGCCGATTGATCACATTGACCAACCACCATCCTTTCTATTTGGATGAAGAAGACAAGTTTATTTCGGAGTTTGATTCGAATTCCGGCACGTTAAACCGTTACTTCCAAACTTCCAGATACTTGGATGAAGCGGTGAAAGAGTTATTTGATGACTTAAAAGAAAAAGGCTTGTATGAAAATTCCATCATTGTTATGTATGGTGACCATTACGGTATTTCTGAAAACCATAATGAGGCCATGTCACAATATCTTGACAAGGAAATCACGCCTTATGAAACGGCTCAGCTCCAGAAAGTGCCATTCTTTGTGCACATCCCTGGATCTGGCGAAGGCCATGTAAACGAGAAAGTCAGTGGCCAGATTGATATGCGTCCGACGATTTTGAATCTCATGGGATTAGAAATGGATGATGATATCCAATTCGGTGGCGATTTGTTCTCGGAAGAATACGAAGAATTTACCGTATTTCGTGATGGACGTTTTGTAACGGGTGAACATGTTTATGCCGCAGGAACCTGTTACGATAGCGAAACAGGGGAAATCGATGATCCTGTAAATTGTGAACCATTTATAGATCGTGCAGTCCAGCAACTGGAGTATTCGGAAGCCATCATCAATGGAGATCTTTTGAGATTCTATGATGAAGAAACCGGCGAACTTTTGATTGACGAAGCTGAAGACAGTACGGAGCCAACTCAATAAAAAAACGGACCTCTCAGAAGGTCCGTTTTTTATGTGGAAAAACCAATTTGCACAGTAAAAAAAAGCTGTTGCATCGAATGCAACAGCTTTTGTCTTATTACTATACTGCGGGTGGATAACCTTGTGTGATTAAAGTGGCTACCGCAAAAGCACCAAAAATAACAAAAGTTCCAAAATTAAATAAAAATCCTAATACTTGTTTGTTCTTTAGTGTTTGCACAGTACCTATTGCTGCCAAAATAGCAATTAGGCCAAAAATGACGACTACTAACCAACTCATTCAGGACACTCCCTTCAACATTAACAGCCATTGCCGTCTTGCTCTATACTATTGTAATGAATTTCACAGTGTTTGTCGAGCGCGAAAAATGTCATTCCCATGAACATTCAATAGCCGGTCGGCATGATATAATCCAGTAGAGGTGAATTGAATGCTTAAAATTGAACAAATGGAACTGGGACCTGTACAAACAAATTGTTATATCGTTTCGAATGGTGAAAAGAAGGCGCTGATTTTCGATCCCGGGGAAGAGGGCGAAAAGATCAAGGCTTTATTGAAAAGACGCGGATTGACGCCCATTGCGATTCTTCTGACTCATGCGCATTTTGATCATATAGGAGCGGTCGATGAGCTTAGGGACCTTTACCGGATTCCGGTTTATCTTCACAATCTTGAAAGGGACTGGCTGAGCCGGCCCAATTTGAATGGCTCCGGCAAGTATGCGGCCCTGCCGGATTACCGGATCAACGATGCAGATGTGTTGCTGACGGCAGAAAAAGAACTTGAAATCGGTCCATTCAAAATGATTCTGCTGCATACGCCGGGACACTCTCCGGGCAGTATCAGTTTCTACTTCAAAGAAGATGGTTTTGCCATTGTCGGGGACACCTTATTCCGCGGCAGCATCGGCAGGACGGACCTTATGGATGGTTCTGAAACCAAACTGCTGCAGTCGATCAAATCATCGCTGCTGACGCTTCCCGGGGAAACAGTGCTGTTTCCGGGCCACGGACCCGATACGACGCCTGCAGAGGAACAGAGCGGCAATCCGTTTTTGAAGAATTACTAAAGCCTTAAAAAATCAAATTAAAAAAGCGGCCAGAGTTGGCCGCTTTTTTCTTCGTTGAAAAATTTAATTAATGTCCTCCACCAGGTATGTGGATAAAAGTTGTGTAGTAAGTGAAGCCGACGAAGAATACAGTTAAGTAAGCTGCGAAGATATACAAATACATACGCTCAGAGATATTTAAAAATCCTAGTAGTACAAAAAAGCCGGTATTGGCGACCATTAATAAAGAAACTTCTACCATATCGCCTACATAAAACAGAATTGCGAAAATTCCGGTCCACCATCCCATTAATTTAAACATGTTATTCATGGGTAATCCCTCCTTTGCCACAACACAATAATCTCTTATTTATTATATAGGAAAGCGAGCCGCCCTGTAAACAACGAGTTGGTTTTCTTTGTGACAAACCGGTGTAATCTTGAGAAAACAATTTAACTGGATAAGTTGAATTAAAGAGTCAACATAAATATAACGCTTCGGCGCATTGGACAGCGCAAATATTATGCTCCTGTGCTAGGGATCGTCGCAAAGGTTCGGCATCCATGTATGGCAGCCTTGCCTGCTCCTAAGCCGCGCCGGCGCTGGGAAAGTAGCTTTGATTGAGAGAGTATCATAGATATGGAGCAAAACAGCGAAGACGCCCAGGCCAGGGGACCAAGCGAAGTGCTGAGATCCACTCGGGCGAAGTGTAACGAGCACGAGTTAGCTCAGCGCGAGCCCCCAGGCAAGCGAAGCTGTTTTGCGGAATATCGACTACCTTGGATTATTAGTTTAACTTTTATGGAGGCAATCTTATTTTCATTCCCCTAAATTGGCAATGGTTCAAAAATCATTTTTGCCCCGAAAACAGGGGGGCAAAAAATTATTTTGGACCAAACTATTTTCTTGTCGAAAGACCGCGGTTATACTATGGGGGAACAGCGAGGCGGCGCTGTTTAAAACAATTCTGGAGGGGTCCATGCAGGAAATAATCGAAAGAAAATGTGTCGATCTGCTGCAAACAGCAGCCGAATGCGACACAACCGATATCCACATCCAACCCGCACCTTCTTGCTACAATGTTTCTTTCCGCTCCTTTGAAGGGTTGCGGCAAATATCACAAATCCCCTTTGATTTTGGCGATCGCATGATTGCCTATTTCAAATATCTTTCCCTACTGGACATGAGTGAAAAAAGAAAACCCCAAACAGGCTCCTTCCAACTTCCTATCGACAATAAATCCTTTTATTTTCGCATCTCGACACTGCCTTCCGTTTTGACGAAGGAAAGCATCGTTATCCGCATCATGCCGGATGAAGCAGCAAAGCCGATTCAGGAACTGGCAGCTTTTCGCGATTCTGCCAGGCTGCTTGAAAAGATTTCCGAATCCGCACAAGGGCTGATTCTGCTGACCGGACCTACCGGCTGCGGCAAATCGACCACTTTGTATTCCTTGTTAAAACATTGCGCAGACACATTAAACCGCAATATCATCACTTTGGAAGATCCGGTTGAACGGAAAAACCAGGCCATTCTGCAAATCCAGGTCAATGAAAAAGCGGGTCTCTCTTACGCAACCGGATTAAAGGCAATTCTGCGCCATGACCCCGATATTATCATGATCGGCGAAATCCGTGACGCAGAAACCGCGCATATTGCTGTTCGCGCAGCGTTGACTGGCCATCTCGTTTTTTCAACAATCCACGCCAGGCATTCTGTCGGCTGCATCCACCGCTTAAAAGATCTGGGCATATCCCACGAAGATATGTCACAGACTTTGCTGGCCATATCTGCGCAGCGTATTTTGCCGGTATTTGCCGAATTGGGTGATGAAAAACAATGCTACCGGGCGTTATTCGAAATTCTTCACGGCAGCCGTTTAGCGGAAGCGCTGCTCGCTGCCAAGGAAAATAAGGTTTATACGCTTCCAGACCGGCTCTCATTTATTGGACAGATTCGGGAAGGAGTGACGATCGGTGCGTTTGATAAACAAAAAAACGCCGAAGATTCACTTGCGTGAACGCGCCAGATTTCTTGAGCGGCTGGCAGTCCTGCTGTCGGAAGGCTATCTCCTGCCCACGGCATTGACACTGCTTTTGCCCATTCACAGCCGACACTGGGATGTGGCAGAAAACGGTCTTACCGCCATCTTAAAAAATGGCGGCAATGCGGCCGAGCTGTTAAAGTTTCTCGGGTTCAAAGAAGGCGTGCTGTTCCCTGTTGAAATCGCGGAACATCATGGCCGTTTATCCCATTCACTCCAAAGCATCGCCAAAAGTTACGGCAGAACAGAACAGGTGCGGGTAAAACTGAAGAATATTCTGGTCTATCCTTTGTCGCTGTTGGGTTTTACATCCTTGCTTTTTCTTTTTTTCCGAATGAGCTATGTGCCGAACCTGACGGAGCTGATGGCATCGCTGCAATCGGGCGAAAGTGGCGGGGGAGTACCGGGCTACCTGTTGAAGTTGCCTGATTTTTTCATTGGGACAATTGTTGTTGTGCTGGCTGCTGCTGTCGCCTTTTGGAAAGTATTGAAATCGCAGCCGGTTGAAAAGCAAATCAGGTGGTTGCTGCAGATTCCGGTTGTCAGAAAGTATATAAGGCTCTATTGGTCCCATCTGTTGGGGCGTGAACTTGGTACTTTGGTTCACAGCGGAATTTCCTTGCAGGAATCGCTGGCGGTGCTGCGCAATCAGAATCATCACAAGGTAATCCAAGCGATTGCCACATCGGCCGAATCTCAAATTATTCTCGGTGAATCGATGTCGACGGCGGTCGAACGTCTGGGCATCCTGTCAACCGATATGCCGGCTTTTTTAAGGCACGGAGAGTTGACCGGTTTTCTTGGGAAAGAATTGATCCTTTACAGCGAAGTGCAGATGGAACAGATTGAGCAGCTTACCCAAAAATGGCTGAAAATCATCCAGCCGACGTTTTTTGTCATCATTGCAGCTTGCATTGTCGCAGCGTATTTGGCGATCCTGTTGCCGATGTATAATTTGGTCCAAACCATTTGAGGAGGAAAATATAATGAAACGATTAAAAAACCAAAGAGGCTTCACCTTAATCGAAATGCTTATTGTCATGTTGATCATCACTGTGTTAATCGCCATAGCGATTCCGAATGTTTCGAAGCAAACATCTTCCGTGGACGAAAAAGGCTGCAAAGCATTTGTCCAAATGGTCCAGGGCCAGGTGGAATCCTACCGGATGGATGTAAAGGCGATGCCAACGCTGATAGATTTAGTGACTGCAGGGTATTTAAAAGATGAAGAAACAGAATGCCCGAACGGCGATCCTGTAACTATTACGGATGGTGTCGTGTCATCAACAAAACCTGGAAGCTAAAAAACGGCGGCTTCACGTTGATGGAAGTAATTTTGGTCTTAGCTATTCTGATGGCTGGCCTAGGCATAGGTTTGCCGGCCTATCATAATCTTACGGTCCAGAAAGAAGAGGAACGTTTTTTTCAGCTGCTCAGAAACGATATTTATTACGCACAAAGTGAAGCTTACCGCATGAAGGAAACGGTTAAGCTGATTTTCCAGTCAGATTTGGGCGTATACAATGTCACACAAAACATGTTTCTTCCGTCACTGGCATCCCGGGAAATTCCGGCTTCCGTTACCTTAATACGATCCAGCAATCTGACAGAAATCGCTTATTGGCCGTCCGGTTCAGTAGTTGCTTCGGGAACACTGCGCTTTAATACCAGCAGCGGTGAAAAGCGTGTCATTGTCCATCTGGGCAAAGGGAGGGTGGTATTTTCTGAATGACAAAGGGATATCCTGGGCTGAAACCATGCTCAGCCTGATGATTATTTTTATGCTTTTCGGAACGCTCCTGCCGCTGATGCAGAAAATGCACGGCACACTTGACGATAAACAAATGCGTGCCACAGCCTATGAAACGATGCATGAAGCGGCAAAGACAATCCTGGCAACCGGCAGGGATTCGGGAGAGCGCACAATAAATGGCACGGTTTTTTCATGGAACTATGACACGGCTTTATGTGTGGAATATAAAAACTACCGAGACACGCCGGAGACAATATGCGCAGAGTAACCAAGCAGCGAATCGCAGCCGATGAGCGGGGCGTTGTTTACTACAATGTTTTGCTCGATCTGATTTTGGTGGCAACGCTCCTGCCGCTGATCGTCATTTTTTATCTGTATACGGCCAATTACATGGAAGATATGGAAGCAGGCAATATTGAGTGGCGTCTGTTCTCGGCAGAAGTTCAAAGCTATCTGAGTTCTGTCGATGCTGTTCAAATTATAAACGACGGCACAGGTTTCCGGGTGTTCCGGGGCGTCGAGGAATACGATATCGAGCTGTATGGATCCTTTATCCGGAAGCAGAAGTTCGACAAGGGCCATGAAATAATGATGACTGGGCTCAGCCATTGCAGTTTCAGTTTGGAAGGTGATGTTTTGAAAATCACTGCCCTGTTGTTGAATGGTTCAGAAGAGAGGTACGAGTATGCCATTACAGGTCCTTAAGTCCGAAAAGGCGGCGGTCTATCCTGTCACCCTAATTTTTTTCATTTCTGCATTAATGCTCTTGTCGCATGCCGGAGTACTGTATGGCCAGCATTTTAAAACATACGATGCATTGGAAAATATGCACCGTCATGCTACTATACAACTACTGGCAGAAATCGAGAAAAATAAAATACCTGAGTAATTAGGTTAGTATCGGGTGATAGGATGAAAAGAATTTATTTGGTTGGATTTATGGGATGCGGTAAAAGTGCAGTAGGCAGGCGGCTCAGTTTTGTGCTGAAAATGCCTTATTACGACATGGACAAGGAGATTGCAAGGCAAAGTGGCATGGCTGTCGCAGATATCTTCGAAACCCACGGAGAAGCCTATTTCAGGGAATTGGAAACGCAATTTCTGCAGAATTTGAAAGATGAGGATTGCATCATTTCGACGGGGGGCGGTGTGGCCACGCGGGAGATAAATCGTAAAATCATGCGCCGGACGGGACTGGTGCTGTTTCTGGATGCGCCGTTCCGTGAAATATGGCGCAGAATCCACAAAGATCCCCGGCGCCCCATCGTTGTCAATTCGACGAAAGAGCAGATCGAATCGCTCTATAAAGCCCGCTATCCGCTGTATAAAGCGGCTGCCCACATCACGATCCGGACAGAATATCGCTCGTTGCGGCAAATAACGCATTATGCCGCATTTCAAGTGCATCGCCTAAAAGGCGAATAAAGAAACGATTTTTCATTGTAACGTTCGGTTTCTATGCATGTCTGCAAAATAGATTGCGCTTACCTTCTAATAATGTTAGGATATAGACGAAGTTATACGATTTTAGTATAGCGCTATGGACCAAACATTTTGATTTGGGCGGATGAAAGCACGAGGAGAGCACGCGAAAGCGTCGCCGAAGGAGCAAGTGGCAAAAGCCATGAATCTCTCAGGCAAAAAGACTCGTGCCGGACGCATCTCTGGAGAACGCTGCATGGCAGCTACCAAAGAGGAAAACCGTAACGGTAAACTTTCAGGTTCCAGGACAGAGATTTCCCTTTAGAGGGAAATCTCTGTCCTTTTTTTATGGCACCTGTTAAATGAGGAGGAAGATGAATGGGAGAATTACAACGTACACCTTTATTTGAGTCGTACAAACAGTATGGCGGAAAAACAATCGATTTCGGCGGCTGGGAATTGCCTGTGCAGTTTTCAAGCATCAAAGAAGAGCACGAAGCTGTGAGAACAAAAGCAGGTCTTTTCGATGTATCGCATATGGGGGAAGTTTTGGTTTCCGGTCCGAAAAGTTTGGAATTTCTTCAAAACCTGCTGACCAATGACATTTCCAAGATCAAGGATGGACAGGCGCAATATACGGCGATGTGCTATCCGGACGGGGGCACTGTCGACGACCTGTTGACGTACCGCTTTGACGACGAACATTATATGCTGGTCGTCAACGCCTCGAATATCGACAAAGATTTTGAGTGGATGCAAAAGCATGTAATTGAAGGAGTTTCTCTGGAAAATGTGTCAGATCAATACGGTTTGCTTGCACTTCAGGGGCCCCTCGCTGAATCGGTTCTTCAGCGATTGACCGATGAAAATCTATCCGACATCAAACCTTTCCGTTTTAAAAAGGACGTTGTAATTGCCGGACACCCGGTTCTCATATCCCGTACCGGCTATACCGGAGAAAATGGCTTTGAAATCTACGCTTCTCCAAAAGCTTCCATTGCGTTATGGGACGAAATATTAAGTGAAGGCAAAGGGGACGGTGTTATTCCTGCCGGACTCGGCGCCCGTGATACATTGCGTTTTGAAGCTTGCCTGGCACTTTACGGACAGGAACTGTCAAAAGACATTTCGCCGCTGGAAGCTGGTATCAACTTTGTTGTTAAATTGGCGAAGGAAGATTTCATTGGCAAAGATGCGCTTGCTGCACAAAAAGAGGCTGGCGTTCCACGCAAGCTGGTGGGCATTGAAATGATCGACAAAGGCATTCCGCGCCATGGCTACCCGGTGTACCTGAACGATGAAAAGATCGGGGAAGTGACGACCGGCACGCAATCTCCTTCATTGAAGAAAAATATCGGACTCGCTCTTGTAGCGACGGAATTTGCTGAAATCGGCAAAGAATTTGAAGTTGAAATCCGCAATAAACGCCTGAAAGCCATTACAGTTGAAACGCCATTTTACAAACGCAGCAATTAATCTATTTGAAAAGGGGACTGCAATCGATGAAACATCGCTATTTACCAATGACGCCTCAAGATGAAAAAGCAATGCTCGACACAATCGGAATCGGGTCAATCGATGAATTATTTGCTGACATTCCGGAAAAAGTCCGTTTTAAAGGCGAATACAACATCAAAGCGGCAAAATCCGAGTCATCGCTGACAAAAGAATTGTCGCAATTGGCTGCCAAAAACGCCGATTCGAATTCTTATGCTTCATTCCTCGGCGCTGGCGTCTATGACCATTACAAGCCGATCATCGTGGATCATGTGATTTCACGTTCTGAGTTCTATACGGCCTACACACCTTATCAGCCGGAGATTTCTCAGGGCGAATTACAGGCGATTTTTGAATTCCAGACCATGATCAGTGAATTGACGGGCATGGAAATTGCCAACTCGTCGATGTATGACGGCGGCACAGCGCTTGCTGAAGCCGGCATGCTGGCTGCGGGCCATACGCGCCGCAAAAAAATTCTCGTGTCGCGCGCAGTCCATCCGGAAACGCGTGATGTGGTCCGTTCTTATGCGCTTGGACAGTCCATCGCAGTGGAAGAAATTCCATTGAAAGACGGACACACGGATCTCGAAGCCTTGAAAGATATGATTGATGACAACACCGCTGCAGTCATGATCCAGTATCCGAACTTCTTCGGCCAGGTGGAAAACCTGAAAGAAATCGAGCCGATCGTTCACGGTGCAGGCGCATTGTTCGCCGTCTCGTCAAACCCGCTGGCTCTTGGCGCGTTGACGTCGCCAGGCAAGCTCGGTGCAGATATTACAGTCGGTGATGCGCAGCCATTCGGCATTCCAGAAGCATTCGGCGGACCTCATTGCGGTTATTTCGCAGTGACCAAAGCGTTGATGCGAAAAGTGCCAGGCCGTCTTGTCGGTGAAACGACAGATGAAGACGGACGCCGCGGTTTCGTTTTGACCCTGCAGGCCAGAGAACAGCATATCCGCCGCGACAAAGCGACTTCGAATATCTGTTCGAATCAGGCATTGAATGCGTTGGCAGCATCCGTCGCGATGACAGCGCTCGGCAAACAAGGCACCAAGGAAATCGCCATCCAGAACATCACGAAAACACATTATATGAAGCAACAATTGAAAGCGGCCGGTTTTGACATCGCATTTGAAGGCGCTCATTTCAATGAGATCGTCGTTAAAACGGATTCAGCGGTTAAATCACTGAACGCTTCACTCCTTGAAAAAGGGATGATCGGCGGCTATGACCTGGGCTTGAGCTACGAAGAATTTGCAGGACACGTGCTTGTTGCCGTTACGGAACAGCGCACGAAAGAAGAAATTGATGCATTCGTGCAGGAAATGGGGGCTACTCATGCATAAAGACAACCAACCGCTCATTTTTGAAATGACGAAAGAAGGCCGTGTCGGCTACAGCCTGCCGGAACTCGATGTTCCTGAAGTGGATCTCGCTGCTCTATTGCCGGAAGGATTGCTACGCGTTGAAGCTGCCGATTTGCCGGAGGTTTCTGAACTGGATATCATGCGCCATTACACGGCTTTGTCCAAACGCAACCACGGAGTCGATTCCGGTTTCTACCCACTCGGCTCCTGCACAATGAAATACAATCCGAAAATCAACGAATCCGTTGCACGCTATTCCGGCTTTGCCAATATCCATCCGTTGCAGGATGAGTCAACTGTCCAAGGCGCGATGGAATTGATGTATGACCTCCAGGAACACCTGAAGGAAATTACGGGAATGGATGAAGTGACGCTTCAACCGGCCGCGGGTGCACACGGCGAGTGGACAGGTTTGATGATGATCCGTGCCTTCCACGAAGCGAATGGCGACACCAAACGCACAAAAGTTATCGTTCCGGATTCAGCGCATGGCACAAACCCTGCTTCTGCAACAGTAGCCGGATTTGAAACCGTGACGGTTAAATCGAACGAACATGGCCTCGTCGATTTGGATGATTTGAAACGGGTAGTCGGGGAAGACACTGCTGCATTGATGCTGACAAACCCGAATACACTGGGCCTTTTCGAAGAACAGATTTTGGAAATGGCAGCCATTATCCATGGAGTCGGCGGCAAGCTTTATTACGACGGCGCCAACCTGAATGCGGTTATGTCGAAAGCACGCCCGGGAGACATGGGCTTTGATGTGGTCCACTTGAATCTGCACAAGACGTTCACTGGCCCACACGGCGGCGGCGGACCGGGATCAGGTCCTGTCGGCGTCAATAAAGATTTATTGCCTTACTTGCCAAAACCGATTTTGGTCAAAAAGAATGATGTATTCACATTTGACTACGACCGCCCGCAATCGATCGGCCGCGTCAAACCGTTTTACGGCAACTTCGGCATTAACGTGCGTGCCTACACGTACATCCGCTCAATGGGGCCGGATGGCTTGAAAGCCGTGACGGAATATGCCGTTTTGAACGCGAACTATATGATGCGCCGATTGCAGCCACATTTCGATCTGCCATATGACCGCCATTGCAAACATGAATTTGTCCTGAGCGGCCGCCGCCAGAAAAAATTAGGCGTGCGCACGTTGGATATGGCAAAACGTCTGCTTGATTTCGGTTACCATCCACCGACAATCTACTTCCCGATAAATGTGGAAGAAGGCATGATGATCGAACCGACAGAAACGGAATCAAAAGAAACACTTGATGCGTTCATCGATGCAATGATCCAGATTGCCCGTGAAGTGGAAGAGAATCCAGAGATCGTCCAGGATGCGCCTCACACCACGGTCATCAAACGCCTCGATGAAACAAAAGCAGCGCGCAAACCCGTGTTGCGTTATTACAAAGCTGAATAATAGAAAAAAGCCTGGAAGCAGATTTTGCTTCCAGGCTTTTTTGGGCATTGCACAATGATTTTTTTGTGAAAAAAACTCTTCCACGGAGGAAGAGTGTGTGTTTTAGGATTTTGATCTGATTTTTCCGGTCCATTGCTTGAAACCGCCTTGCAATTGATAGACCTGGTCATAGCCCTGTTTTTTCAGGTAAATCGCTACACGGCCAGTGCGTGCGCCGTTCTGGTCATACAAATAAACGGGCTTGTCGGTGCGGATTTCCTTATAACGCTGTTTCATTTGAGTTTGTGGAATATTGCGCGCTCCAAGAATATGCCCTGCGGCGAAATCTTTGGGCTCGCGTACATCAATCAGCTGGGCTTTCCGGTAACCTTCGATGAATTGTTCCTGGGTAAGTGTGGTGACAGCTTTTTTCGCTTTGAAAAATGTTACCAGTGCATAAACAATAATCGCGAATAAGAACGCGGCGATAAAATACAAGAATTCCAATGGTCTTTCCCCTTTCTATTCTTCCTTCATTATAAGAGAAGTAGGTTCTTTAATTCAATGGCAATATTTCATTCAGCAATAAAAAAGAGGCGATGTTGTGAAAATTCTCAAGTTCGGATGCAAATTAATCTTCATGAAAATTTATCATTGCCAACGCTTTTCATGAGCAATGATGCGGTGCGAATAATATCACTTTTGACTCATTTTTAAAAAATCGATTTGCATAAAGCTTGTCAGCGCAGAGTTTGCCTTCATGTAAAGGCGGAGAGTCAAAATTTTGTTATGGAAACCAGTTTCAACATATAGTATTATGGGAACAGTATAAGTACTATATATTGTGTTTACCCCTATAATATAAAGGAGGATTTGTCAAATGGTTTCTGCAACTAAATCTGTTTTTACTTTAAATCCTGAAGCTCTGAACAGGGACATCGAGCAATTTTCGCAAGTACACCCAATTACACCTGACATGTCGACAACACATAAAGGCGTTTCCCGGCTGGTCATGATTGACCGCTACTCTTTCAAAGATACGGAAAAGAAAACGTTGAAGGCGGGAGATTTTGTCGTTTTGACCGTAAAAGAAGATCCGAAATTCCCGGCACGCGGACTCGGGTTTATTGTGTCCATCGACCGACAGGCCAATCAGGCGGAAGTTTGGATTGAGGAAAATTATCGCAGCGCGATTGATAATCAGGAGGACCTGGAAAACGGCATCGTCGTAAAATCTCTTGACGTTATCGAAAAACCCCTCGAAGTTTATTATGAACAAATTGCCAAACGGAATGCGACAGGGCTCGCTGCTGTGGAAAAAACAGAAGAAAAGAGACAGGAATGGTTTTCGAAATTTTATGAGCAGCTGGTCGGACTGAAGTTTATTCCTGCCGGACGCGTTCTTTACGGAGCGGGGGCTGACACGGACGTTACATATTTTAATTGTTATGTAATGCCATTTGTAGCAGATTCCCGTGAAGGAATTTCCGACCACCGCAAACAAGTGATGGAAATCATGAGCCGCGGCGGCGGTGTTGGCACAAACGGTTCGACTTTGCGTCCCCGCAATACGCTGGCGCGAGGTGTAAACGGCAAATCTTCCGGTTCAGTATCGTGGCTCGATGACATCGCGAAACTGACCCATCTGGTGGAACAAGGCGGATCGCGCCGTGGTGCACAGATGATCATGCTGGCAGACTGGCATCCGGACATCGCAGAATTCATCATCTCCAAAATGCAGAACCCGCGTATCCTCCGTTACCTGATCGAGAATACTGAAGATGAAACGATCCGGAAATTGGCGAAAGATAAACTGAAATTCAAGCCATTGACGGAACAGGAAGAAGCGATGTACCAAGGGGTTCTGAACTATCGTGCAATTCCGGGAATGGGCGGATTCAATGAAAAAATCATGCGCGACGCAGACACGAAACTTCGTGACGGCGGCACGTATTCAGTCCATAACGAGGAATTCCTGACAGGGGCGAACATTTCCGTAACTTTGACAAGTGATTTTATGGAAGCTGTGGAAAAAGACGCTGATTTCGACTTGCGTTTCCCGGCTGTAGAATCCTATTCAAAAGAAGAAATGGCGCTTTACAACGAACAATGGCAGGAAGTCGGCGATGTGCGCGAATGGGAGCGTTTGGGCCATAAAGTCCGCACTTACCGCACGATGAAAGCTCGTGATCTGTGGAACCTCATCAATGTTTGCGCCACTTATTCGGCGGAACCGGGCATCTTCTTCATCGATAACGCCAATGAAAAAACCAATGCCACAGCGTACGGCCAAAAAGTGGTTGCCACTAACCCTTGCGGCGAACAGCCGCTGGCACCCAATTCGGTTTGTAACCTGGCTGCAGTCAACCTGGCCAGATTCGCGGATCCGAAAACGAAGACGGTCGATTTTGAATCGCTGAAGGAAACGGTGCGCGTCGGTGTGCGCATGCAGGATAATGTCATTGACGCAACACCTTATTTCCTTGAAGAGAATCGTCTTCAAGCATTAGGTGAACGCCGCGTCGGTCTCGGAGTTATGGGACTCGCTGACCTGTTGATTTATTGTGATAAAGAATATGGCTCGCCGGAAGGCAATGAGCTTGTCGATGAAATCTTCAAGACCATCGCCATAGCAGCTTATGAAGTTTCGACTGAACTGGCGGCCGAACGCGGCAGCTTCCCGTTCCTTGAAGGGGAAACAGCAGAACAGACAGCAGCACTTCGCAAAGCATTCACTGAAACAGGATTTATGAAAGGCATGCCGGAAGAGATCCGTGAAGGCATTTTGGCGAACGGCATTCGCAATTCGCATTTGCTGACGGTTGCACCAACCGGTTCCACCGGCACGATGGTAGGCGTCTCGACGGGGCTTGAGCCTTATTATTCATTCACATACTACCGCAGTGGACGCCTTGGCAAGTTCATCGAAGTCAAAGCGGATATCGTTCGTGAATATTTGAAAAACAATCCGGAAGCCCGTGAAGACGATTTGCCGAAGGCTTTCATCACTTCCATGGAGCTGGCGCCGGAAGCGCATGCCGATGTGCAATGCATCATCCAGCGCTGGATCGATTCATCGATTTCAAAAACCGTCAATGCACCGCGCGGCTATACAGTCGAACAGGTGCAAGGCGTCTACGAACGGCTTTATAAAGGCGGTGCCAAAGGCGGAACGGTTTATGTTGACGGCAGCCGTGACTCCCAGGTGCTTACTTTGAAAGCGGAAGAAAACACATTTGAAGATGAAGCTCCGGAAGAAGTTCAGACAAAACGCCCGATCGTGTTGATCGACACGATCCAGGATCTGCGTTCGACGAATGTCACCATCGGTTCAGAAGTGGGCGACACGTGCCCGGTCTGCCGCAAAGGGACAGTTGAAGAAATGGGCGGCTGCAACACCTGCACGAATTGCGCGGCTCAATTGAAATGCGGACTATAAAAACTAAATAATAAAAGCGGGAGCCTTAGCTTCCGCTTTTATTTATTTGCGAACTTATTTATGGCAACGGCACCCAAAATTTAAGTTGTTCCCGGCATGCCGATTTTCCCGCTTATAGTTGCTCGATTCTGCTCGTATGATAAAATAATGAAGAAGTTATCGACGGGGAGTGAAGAAGATGCGCGTTTTGATATTGAATGGACCCAATCTGAACCGTCTTGGCAAACGGGAACCGGATGCCTACGGCACGTTTACGCTGGCCGAACTGGAACATGAACTGGAACAATTTGCATTCGATAATAGCATCGAGCTGACATGCAGCCAATCGAACCATGAAGGCGAAATAATTGACTGGCTTCAGCAGGCAGAACGTCAAAATCTGGATGGAGTCGTTCTGAACGCCGGTGCTTACACGCATACGAGCATTGCAATTCGGGATGCCATCGCTTCTATTCAAGTCCCTGTAATTGAAGTACATATTTCAAATGTTCATAAACGCGAAGACTTTCGCCACCATTCATATCTAGCGCCGGTGGCGGCAGGCCAGATCACGGGTTTTGGAAAAGATGTTTATTTCCTGGGTCTGCATGCTTTGCTGTTGCGAAATCAGAGAGGATGACCACATTGAAACTGCAAAAACTGCGAAACGAAATGGCTCAACAAAAAATTGAGGGATTCCTCATCACCAGCGAATTCAACCTTCGCTATATCACTGAATTTACAGGCTCATCGGGGCTGGCAATTGTTACGCCGGAAAAAGCGCTTTTTATCACAGATTTCCGGTACACCGAACAGGCAGCAGAGCAGTGTAAAGGTTTTGAAATCATCAAAGCCAAAACGAATCTGCTGGAAGAGACAGCGGACCAAGTGAAGAGTTTGGGACTGAAATCGCTCAGTTTTGAAAAAGATTTTGTTACATATTCAGCATACGAACAATACAAAGAAAAGATGGAGGCTGAATTGGTTCCAGTAAGTGGGATCATTGAAAAAATCCGCATAATCAAAACAGCTGAAGAAGTGGAAATCCTGCAAGCGGCTGCGAAAATCGCGGATGATGCCTATGAATACATTTGCACATTCATCAAACCCGGCCTGACTGAATTGGAAGTTTCAAATGAACTCGAATTCTTCATGCGCAAGCAAGGAGCAGAATCGTCTTCCTTTGATATCATCGTCGCATCGGGATTCCGTTCAGCTTTGCCTCACGGCAGGGCATCTGACAAAGTGATCGAATCAGGTGACTTTGTGACGATGGATTTTGGGGCTCTATATAATGGGTATATCTCGGATATCACACGGACAGTTGCCGTCGGTGAACCGTCTGAAAAATTGAAAGAAATTTATCAGATTGTGTTGGAAGCGCAGGAACTGGGCGTTGAAAAAATTGGACCCGGAATGACTGGCTTTGACGCGGATGCCATCGGACGTGATCATATCAAAGCCAAAGGGTATGGCGATGCATTTGGCCATTCGACAGGCCACGGCATCGGACTTGAAGTGCACGAAGCACCAGCCTTGTCAGCAAAATCACAGACAGTGCTGGAACCCGGTATGGCCGTGACTGTTGAACCGGGCATTTATTTGCCGGGTATTGGCGGAGTACGCATTGAAGATGATATACTAATTACCGAGTCCGGAAACGTAAGACTGACTAAATCGTCAAAAGAACTGCGCATTTTATAAAAACGGAGGAAATTATATGATTTCAGTAAACGATTTTAAAACAGGTGTAACAATTGAAGTGGATGGCGGCATTTGGCGCGTCATGGAATTCCAGCACGTAAAACCGGGTAAAGGAGCAGCTTTCGTTCGTTCGAAACTGCGCAATTTACGTACAGGCAGTGTCACGGAAAAAACATTCCGTGCAGGTGAAAAAGTGGCCAAAGCACAGATTGACAACAAAAAAATGCAATATTTATACGCAAACGGTGATGTCCATGCATTTATGGATACCGAAACATACGATCAAATCGAATTGCCGGAGAAAAGCATTGAATATGAATTGAAATTCCTGCAGGAAAACATGGAAGTTCAAGTTATCGAATTCCACGGCGAAGTGTTGGGCGTCGAATTGCCGAACACGGTTGTTCTGAAAGTTGTTGCAACGGATCCTGGCATTAAAGGGGATACGGCCAGCGGTGGAACAAAACCGGCTGTCCTATCTACAGGATTATCCGTTCAAGTGCCTTTCTTCATTAATGAAGACGATCACTTGATCATCAACACAACTGATGGTTCGTACGTTTCGCGTGCACAATAAAAAGTGAAATAACGCCTTCCTCCAGAGGGGGGCCGTTTTTTTAAAAGAACAATCTATAAGGTAAAAATATTTATACATAAGGGGAGAAGGACATTTTGAAAATACAGGAAATACGCGAAATCATCAAATTGGTCGATGGTTCATCGATCACCGAATTTAAATATGAAGCAGAAGGCGTTAAAATCAAACTGAAAAAAGAAAACGGCTCTGCAGCAACTGACTCATCAGCACCTGCAGCACCGGCCGTATCAACGCCACAGGCTCCTGCAGCACCTGCAGCGCCTCAAGCACCCGTGTCGGAAGCAAAAGCGCCGGAACCAACAACTGAATCTGAAGCTGCAAACGCAGATATGCATAAAATTCTGTCACCAATGGTCGGCACATTCTATCAGTCGCCATCACCGGAAGAAGCTGCATATGTGCAAGTGGGATCAAAAGTCTCTGGTGAACAGATTGTCTGCATCGTGGAAGCCATGAAACTCTTCAATGAAATTGAAGCTGAAGTTGATGGGGAAATTGCTGAAATTCTTGTAAAAGACGGACAACTCGTCGAATATGGCCAGCCTTTATTCCTCGTTAAAACAAACTGAGGAGGGGGGACATGACGATGAAAAAAGTATTGATTGCGAATCGCGGAGAAATTGCTGTGCGCATTATCCGTGCATGTAAGGAAATGGACATCGCAACAGTCGCAGTCTATTCCGAAGCCGATAAAGAAGCTCTGCACGTCGAGTTGGCGGATGAAGCGTATTGCATCGGTCCGAAACTTTCAAAAGACAGCTATTTAAACTTTTCAAACATCATTTCCGTGGCAAAATTAACCAATTGCGACGGCATCCATCCCGGTTACGGTTTTCTAGCAGAAAATGCAAGCTTTGCTGAGTTGTGTGAGGAATGCGATATCATGTTCATCGGGCCCACATCGGATGCGATTTCCAGAATGGGAACCAAGGATGTTGCCCGGGAAACAATGCGAAAAGCCGGTGTTCCTGTTGTGCCAGGCTCTACAGGAATTGTCGCCAGTGAAGAAGACGGATTGAAAATTGCCGAGAAACTTGGATTTCCGGTTATCATCAAAGCAACTGCCGGCGGCGGCGGAAAAGGGATCCGAGTGGCGAGAAGCCGTGAAGATTTCGTTACCGGCCTTCGCATGACGCAAAAGGAAGCTGCCGCAGCGTTTGGCAATCCTGGTGTTTATATTGAAAAATTCATCGAAGACTTCCGCCATATCGAAATTCAGGTATTGGCAGATTCCCACGGCAATGCTGTGCATCTCGGCGAGCGGGATTGTTCAATTCAGCGCCGCATGCAAAAATTGGTGGAAGAAGCTCCTTCGCCCGCTTTGTCTCCGGAACTTCGGGCAGAAATGGGCGATGCCGCAGTGAAAGCCGCATTAGCGGTGGATTACCGCGGTGCGGGTACAGTGGAATTCATCTTCGACGCCGTAAACCAGAAATTCTACTTCATGGAAATGAATACCCGCATCCAGGTGGAGCATCCGGTAACCGAGATGATCACGGGTGTGGATTTGATCCAACAGCAATTGCGTGTGGCTTCCGGTGAAACATTGAGTTTCGGCCAGGAAGACATTACGTTCAAAGGCTGGTCCATTGAATGCCGCATCAATGCTGAAAATCCTGCGAAGAATTTCATGCCTTCTGCCGGCCGTGTGGATATGTATCTGCCGCCGGGCGGTATGGGCGTTCGCATCGATTCAGCAATGTATTCCGGCTACAGCATACCGCCATATTATGATTCGATGGTGGCAAAACTGATTACGTTTGCCGATACGCGTGAAGAAGCAGTGGCCAAGATGAAACGGGCGCTGGGAGAATTTGTCATAGAAGGCGTATTCACAACAATTCCCTTCCATTTGAAATTGATGGACCATGAAGTTTTCAAATCAGGTGATTTCAATACGAAATTCCTTGAAAAGTATGATGTGTTGAATTCTTAAGGAGGAATGTCTTTATGGCTGAAAAAACGATTCCATATGTAAAGGTGAAACCGACGAATAAACAGGATCTCGGTAACATCGAGGTTGCGCCGGAAGTTCTTGAAATTATCGCCAGCATTGCTGCTTCCGATATTGAAGGAGTTGCCAGCATGCGCGGCAACTTTGCCTCAGGCGTTGCAGAACGTCTGGGCAAAAAAGTGCACGGCAAAGGCGTGAAGACGGAACTTTCCGCCGATGGCCTGATGATTGATGTGTATTGTGTGATCAATTACGGCGTTTCGATTCCGAAAACTGCCCAGAAAATTCAAGAGCAGGTGCGCCAAACGCTTGAGAACATGACTTCGCTGCAAACACAGGAAGTGAATGTCCATGTGACAGGCATCCAGTTTGAGTCACAGCAGATGATCGACTGAATAGAGGACGGCCCAACACCCGGTGCGGTGTTGGCCGGCTTTTTTAATTCCATAAAACTTGAATACAGAGGAACTGTCGGTATGCCAGGCGAAAAAATTCCGCCAGTAGTTCATGCTGCCGTTTTCCGAACATTTCAAACATGGAACTATCGGTGGATTATCTGTATAATGGGTGTTAATTAGCAGTGAAAAGGAGACCGGGTTTATTATGAAACGACATGAAGCACGCGAAAAAGCACTCCAGACTTTATTTCAGTTGGAGGGCACAGAATTGACGGTGGCAGAAGCGATCGAGCATGTTATGAACGGCAGCGATGATAATTTCTATAACCTGCTGGTCGAAGGCACCCATACGAATATGGCGGCTATCGACGAAAAATTAAAAGGTCATCTTGAAAACTGGTCTCTGGAAAGATTGCCGAAAATCGAGCGTACGATTTTGCGCATGGCTGTATTCGAATTGTCTTATATGGAAGATGCCCCCTCGCGCGTGGTCATGAATGAAGCAATCGAATTGAGCAAAACCTTCGGCGATAATACATCCAGCCGATTTGTGAACGGTGTATTGTCGAAGTTTACCGATGAACTCGAAAATTAATCTGGGGGGATCCACTTGTCAGCAATCATTATCGATGGAAAAGCAACGAGCCTGAAACTCAAAGAACAGATTGCGGGACGTGTGCAATCATTAACTTCAAAAGGAATCATTCCGGGATTGGCAGTCGTATTGATCGGTGACAATCCGGCTTCCCATACATATGTTAAAAATAAAAAGAAGACCTGTGAAGCACTCGGCATGCGCTCCGATCTGCTGCAATTTCCGGAGACGCTGCCAGAAGCCGACTTGCTGGAAGTGATCGAAGGATTGAACAAAGATCCGGAAATTCATGGCATTCTTGTTCAATTGCCGCTTCCTGCTCATATCGATGAGTTCAAAGTGATTCTGGCGATTGACCCGGAAAAAGACGTTGACGGTTTCCATCCGATTTCAGTCGGCAATATGATGATCGGCCGTGAAGGGTTCCTGCCTTGCACACCGCACGGCATCATCAAATTGCTGGAAGAATACGGTATTGATCCTGCCGGCAAACACGCTGTCGTCATCGGCCGCAGCAATATCGTCGGCAAACCGGCTGGCCAGCTTCTGCTGCAAAAGGACGCCACAGTCACTTATTGCCATTCCCGAACAGTCGGCCTGGCTGATTACACCCGCCAGGCGGATATCCTTATTTCCGCTGTCGGGCGTGCGAAGTTTCTCGGGAAAGAGCATATCAAAGCAGGTGCTGTCATAATCGATGTCGGCATGAACCGTGATGACAATGGCAAATTATGCGGAGATGTGGATTTTGACGATGTGTTGGAGAAAGCTTCCTATGTAACGCCTGTCCCCGGTGGAGTGGGTCCTATGACCATTGCCATGCTGATGGAAAACACGCTGCTTTCCGCTGAAAGAGGATTACCGAAGACAAAATGACTGTGAACATGTAAAATAATAAGAAACAAAGCTGTTTTTCGAAAGAAAGACAGCTTTTTAATATGGCAGATAGGGGCTGAAAACTTGACGTCCGACCCATACTTAAGTGTTAAAGCATTAACCAAATACATAAAAAAGAAGTTTGATGCAGATCCTCATTTGCGTGATGTATACGTAAAAGGGGAACTTTCGAATGTGAAAATCCATACGAGCGGACACATCTACTTCACATTAAAGGACAATGCCGCACGATTGCCTGCCGTGATGTTTGCAGCGAGTGCGCGCACGGTCAAATTCAAACCTGAAAGCGGTATGACCGTTTTGATTCGCGGAGACGTGTCGGTTTATGAAGCGTCTGGCCAGTATCAGCTTTATGCACAATCGATGCAGCCGGACGGCATAGGCGATTATTATCTGGCATTTGAACAATTAAAGGAAAAGCTTTCCAAAGAAGGCTTTTTCAATGCCGCCCATAAAAAACCGCTGCCACGATATCCGGAAAAAATAGCGGTGGTTACTGCGCCGACGGGAGCCGCGGTAAGAGACGTCATCATCACCCTGAACCGCCGCTATCCGATGGCGAAAATCACCATTTTTCCGACTTTGGTGCAAGGCGAACAAGCAACAAGGTCCATTGTGCAATCCATTCAGGCGGCAAATGACTCGGACTTTGATGTCATGATCGTTGGACGTGGAGGCGGGTCGATCGAAGATCTCTGGGCTTTTAATGAAGAAGCGGTCGCCCGCGCCATTTTCGATTCGCGGATCCCGATTATTTCTGCTGTCGGCCATGAAACGGATACCACCATCGCCGATTTCGTGTCAGACTTGCGTGCCGCCACGCCTACTGCCGCTGCTGAACTGGCAGTGCCAAGCCGGGCAGATTTATTGGATAAAGTCATCAATCAGCAAAGTGGCATGTACCGCGTCATTTCAAATTTGCTGGAACGGGACAAAACAGCGTTGAAAAAATTGGCGACTTCAATGCCTTTTGCTTATCCGGATCGTCTATACCGGCCATTCATCGAGCGTGTGGAACGCGCGGGGGAGTCGCTGCAGCGGGAAGTTTTCCAGCACTTGAATCGCTCAAGGGAACGGTTCACGAATCTGGACCGGCAATTGGCCAACCGCATACCGCTTCAGCGAATCAAACAATCGCAGACGGATATTGCCCAATTGCAAAAGCGGCTCGACCAATCCGCCCACATAATCGTGAATAATAATAAAATGAATTTAACATCTGCCATCCGGACACTGGATGCACTGAGCCCATTGAAACTTATGGAAAGAGGTTATACCATTCCATATAAAAACGGCATGGTCGTTAAAAGCATCCAACAAGTGCAAACCGGTGACGCTTTAACAGTGACGATGCAGGACGGTGTTGTCGAAGCGACCGTCAAAAATACGATTCCGAACACAAAAGGGGAGCATACAAATGGCTGAAAAAGAATTAAAATTCAACGATGCGATGCAACAATTGGAAGAAATCGTTCGTCAATTGGAGCAAGGGGATGTTCCGCTTGAAGAAGCGCTGACTTTATACCAGAAAGGCATGGAGTTGTCGAAAACGTGCCACGATAAATTGCAGAATGCAGAAGAGCAATTGGTGACGATGATGAAAGACGGCAAAGAGACAGCTGTCGACATTGGAAAGGACGGGACGGAGAAATGAAGCTGAAGGAATTCCGCAGCCATTATGAACCGCTCATTCAGCAGGAATTGCATGCTCAGATCGCCGTCTTGTCGATTCCGGCTTCATTGAAGGAATCCATGAATTATTCGCTTCAGGCAGGCGGCAAACGAATCCGTCCGATTCTGATGCTCGCGGTCATGCACGAACTCGGGGCGAACCATCCCGATGCCTTAAAAGTAGCGGCGGCAATCGAAATGATTCATACATATTCGCTGATCCATGACGATTTGCCGAGTATGGACAACGATGATTTGAGAAGAGGCATGCCGACCAACCACAAGGTTTACGGTGAAGCTGTCGCCATCCTGGCGGGAGATGCACTCTTAACGTATAGCTTCGGGCTCATTGCACGCCTGGAAAACGTTTCTAACGATGACAAAGTGCATCTGATTGATCTGATGAGTGTGTCTTCGGGCGCTGAAGGCATGGTCGGCGGCCAGATTCTGGATATCGAAGGCGAAGAGAAAAAACTGGCTTTGGAAGAATTGGAACAGGTCCACCGATTGAAAACGGGAGCTCTGCTGACTTTCAGCATTCTGGCCGGCGCAATATTGGCTCAGGCCAAGCCGGAAACCATCATGGCATTGACCCGTTTCGGCGAACATCTGGGACTTGCCTTCCAGATCCAGGATGATATTTTGGATGTCACCGGCACTTCGGAAGAACTGGGCAAAACGGCCGGCAAGGATGAATCCAGTGAAAAAAGCACGTATCCGGGCATCATGACCCTGCCGCGGGCAAAGGAAAAATTGGATCATCACGCACAGGAGGCCCTGCGATCAATTGACGGCCTGGACGGCGAAATGGCTTTATTGAAAGAATTGACTGCTATGATTGTCAAAAGAAAAAACTGATGCTGGATGCTCCGGTTTGTACATTCGCTGTCAATTGATATAATGTAGAGAGAAATAAAAGCGGTAAAATTTTTAAAAAAGGTGTGTGATGGAATGGATCTTCATACGATTACTAGTCCATCTTTCTTAAAAGGGCTGAACAATGAACAGCTCGTCGAATTAAGTGAAGATATCAGACGATTTTTAATAGAGAATTTATCAAGAACAGGTGGCCATATCGGCCCGAACCTCGGCGTGGTCGAATTGACGCTCGCGCTTCATCGCGTATTCGACAGCCCATCAGACAAATTGATCTGGGATGTTGGGCATCAGTCCTACGTCCACAAAATTCTGACTGGGAGAGCTTCGCAATTCGATACATTGCGCCAGTTCAAAGGCCTTTGCGGTTTCCCGAAACGCAATGAAAGCGACCACGATGTCTGGGAAACCGGGCACAGCTCCACTTCCTTGTCGGCAGCGATGGGAATGGCGGCCGCCCGCGATATTAAAGGCGCTAAAAACCATGTCATTCCGATTATCGGCGATGGTGCGTTGACCGGCGGTATGGCTCTTGAAGCATTAAACCATATTGGCCACGCCAATACGGATATGGTGGTCATCCTCAACGACAACGAAATGTCGATCGCACCGAATGTCGGCGCATTGCATTCTGTCCTCGGAAGAATGCGGACTGCCGGCAAATACAATAAAGTCAAAGACGATCTTGAATATTTGCTGAAAAAAGTTCCTGCCGTGGGTGACAAACTTGCCTCTACAGCTGAACGCGTAAAAGACAGCCTGAAATACCTTGTCGTGTCCGGTATGTTTTTCGAAGAGCTTGGATTTACTTACCTCGGTCCAATTGATGGCCATGACCTCGAAGAATTGGAGGACAATCTTCAATACGCCAAAAAAGTGGGCGGCCCAGTGCTTCTTCATGTCATCACGAAAAAAGGCAAAGGCTTCCTGCCGGCCGAGCAAGATAAAATCGGCACTTGGCACGGTACCGGTCCCTATAAAATTGACACTGGCGATTTGGTGAAATCATCTTCTACTGCTCCGTCCTGGAGCGGCTTGATAGCGGATTCTGTCCGTAAATTAGCGCGTACCGATGAACGCATCGTTGCCATTACGCCAGCGATGCCGGTCGGTTCAAAATTGGAAGGTTTTGCTTCTGAATTTCCGAAACGCTTTTATGATGTAGGCATCGCCGAACAGCACGCAACGACGATGGCAGCGGGACTGGCAACACAGGATATGAAACCGTTCCTGGCAATTTATTCCACCTTCCTCCAGCGCGCTTATGACCAGGTGGTCCATGATATTTGCCGCCAAAACCTGAATGTCTTTATCGGTATCGACCGTTCGGGGCTGGTAGGCGCTGACGGAGAAACCCATCAGGGTGTATTCGATGTCGCATTCCTGCGCAATTTGCCGAATATGGTCGTCATGATGCCAAAAGATGAAAACGAAGGCCAGCATATGGTTCAAACTGCCATCGATTACAACGGCGGTCCGATTGCGTTGCGTTATCCGCGCGGCAACGGACTCGGCGTGCCGATGGACGAACAGATGAAAGCCTTGCCGATCGGCAGTTGGGAAGTCCTGAAACCGGGCACTGACGCCGCGATCCTGACTTTTGGTACAACAATACCGATGGCGATGGATGCTGCTGAAAAGCTTGCGGAACAAGGGATCAACGCTGAAGTAGTCAACGCCAGGTTCATCAAACCGATGGATGAAGCGATGCTTCATTCCCTATTCGAACGCAATATTCCAGTCATCACGCTTGAAGAAGCAATTCTGCAAGGCGGCTTCGGCAGTGCGGTGCTTGAATTTGCGCATAATAATGCCTATCACAACGCTGTTATCGACCGCATGGGCATTCCAGATCAATTTATCGAACATGGTGACGTAGCTGAATTGATGGATGAAATTCATCTCAACAGTGATCAGCTGGTTGCCAATGTGAAAAAAATGGTTCCGGAAAAAACTCAGGCGGGCACCAAGGCGCTATGAATAAGATAAAAAAAGAGCGTGTGGATGTTCTCCTCGTTGAAAGGGGAATTTGTGAAACACGTGAAAAAGCAAAACGGGCCATCATGGCCGGCATCATTTATTCCGGTTCTGAGCGGATGAACAAACCCGGCGAAAAGATCCTGTCGGATGCGCCGCTGCAAATGAAGGGCAATGACCTGAAGTATGTCAGCCGGGGCGGCTTGAAACTCGAAAAAGCATTGGCTGAATTTGATCTTTCTGTTGAAGGCAAGCTGATGCTCGACATCGGTTCCTCCACTGGCGGTTTTACGGATTGCGCATTGCAGAACGGCGCAGCGCATTGCTACGCGCTTGATGTCGGGTACAATCAACTGGCCTGGAAGATTCGCCAGGATGAACGTGTCACTGTAATGGAACGCGTGAATTTCCGGCATGCCAAACCGGAGGATTTCACCGAAGGGCTTCCGGAATTTTCCAGTATAGATGTTAGTTTTATTTCATTAAAAATTATTCTGCCGGTTCTGAAGACGATTCTGGTACCGGGCGGCGATGTAATCGCCCTCGTCAAGCCACAATTTGAAGCGGGCCGTGAAAACGTGGGGAAAAAGGGCATCATCCGTGATCCCAAAATCCATCTGGATGTATTGAAGAAAGTCGGCGGCTTTGCCGCTGCCGCTGGATTCCACATCCGGAATATGTCTTTCTCACCAATTACCGGCGGGGAAGGAAATATCGAATTCCTGTTTCATCTGCAATCGGCTCTTGAAAATGAAACCCCTGAACCCATTTCCGATACTTTGGCAGAACAGACAGTCAAGCTTGCACACGAAATTCTATGACAGGAAAACACATCCCACCTGGGCATGTGTTTTCTTGTTTTCGAGGACAATTAAAGGTACGATATAAAGGAATTAGAATAATTATTCATTCAGGGGGAGCATTATGAATAAAGGGCAACGCCATATTAAAATCCGTGACCTTATCTCCAACCGTGAAATCGAAACACAGGATGAACTGGTAGACTTGTTGAAAGCTGCGGGTTATGAAGTGACCCAAGCCACGGTTTCAAGAGATATCAAAGAATTGCATCTTGTGAAAGTGCCTTTGCAGGACGGCCGTTATAAATACAGTTTGCCGGCGGACCAGCGTTTTAATCCCATGCAGAAATTGCACCGGGCGCTTACGGACGCGTTTGTCAGCATCGATGGGGCAAGCCATTTTCTGGTGATGAAAACCCTGCCGGGCAATGCCCATGCAATCGGCTCATTGATTGATCATCTGGATTGGCCGGAAATTCTGGGAACGATATGCGGTGATGATACGTGCCTCATCATCTGCAGAGACACTAAACACCGGGATATATTGAGACAGCGACTTATTGAAATGCTTTGATGAAGAGGTGAATTGGGATGCTTCGTGAATTGGATATTCGGAATTTTGCTATTATAGATAATCTCACTGTCAGTTTTACTGAAGGGCTGACCGTTTTGACGGGGGAGACCGGGGCAGGCAAGTCGATCATCATCGACGCAGTAAACTTATTGGCTGGCGGCAGAGGAAGCCAGGAATTCATCCGGCATGGCGCAAGCAAAGCTGAGATAGAAGGGCTTTTTTCGATTGAAGACGCTAAACATCCCGTATTCCGTAAGATGGAGGAATTGGGAATCGATGGGGCTGACGGTGATGTCCTGCTGCGCCGCGAACTGAATGATAAAGGGAAAAATGTCTGCCGCATTAACGGCAAGCTTGTCACGATTTCAATTCTGCGGGAAATTGGCGGGGCGTTGATCGATATTCATGGCCAGCATGAAACCCAGGAATTGATGGATGAAAAACGCCATCTTCATTTATTGGACCAGTATGCCGGTAAGAGCTTATCCAAAGCGAAAGCCAGTTATTCGCATAGTTACGAGAAATTTACCAAGCTGAAACGCGATTTTGCTTCGTATAATGAAAACGAACAGCAAATCGCACAGCGCATCGATCTGCTGACCTTTCAGCTGCGGGAAATTGATGCGGCTGACCTGATTGCCGGTGAAGAGGAAGAATTGTCACTGGAGCGAAAAAAACTCCAGAATTTCAATAAAATCTATGAATCGGTGTCAACTGCCCATGAAGCCATTCAAGGGGAGTCAAAGGGACTGGATTGGGTGGGTTCTGCGATGTCAGAGCTGGAACATGCCGCGTCGGTGGATGAAACCTACGAAAGCCATTCTGAAATGGTCAACAGTGCGTTTTATCAATTACAGGACACGGCAACCGAGATCAAGCGGATGCTGGATGCAATGGAATTCGACCCGTCGAGGCTCAATGAAATCGAGCAGCGTCTGGCGACCATCCAGACCTTGAAAAGAAAATACGGGGCATCTGTGGAAGATATCCTCCTCTATCATGAAACGCAGACAGATGAACTGGATAAATTGCTGAACCGCGACAAGCGGCTGCAATTGGATCAACAGAAATTGAAGGAACTGACAGAAGATCTGAAAGTTGAAGCAGAAGAGCTGACATTGCTGCGGAAAAAAGCGGCGGTGCGCCTGAGCAAAGATATTATGGAACAGCTGCGTGAATTGCATATGGGCAAGGCGGCGTTTGAAGTTGTATTTGAACCGATTGCGCAAGGGAGATTCGACCGCAACGGCGGGGATGCGATTGCGTTCCATATTTCGACGAATATGGGCGAGCCGTTAAAACCACTGACGAAAGTGGCTTCTGGCGGCGAGTTGTCACGCATGATGCTGGCATTAAAGACCATTTTCTCGAAACACCAGGGCATCACCTCCATTATTTTTGATGAAGTGGATACGGGAGTCAGCGGTCGTGTGGCACAGGCGATTGCTGAGAAGATCGCAGCCATTTCCGTGCATTCCCAGGTGCTTTGCATCTCCCATCTGCCGCAGGTGGCGGCAATGGCCGATCAGCATCTCTTCATTGAAAAGCGGATCGAGAAAAAACGCACAATCACGGCAGTCCATGAATTGGACGGCCGCGAGCGCACAGAAGAGATGAGCCGGATGCTGTCGGGAGCTGAAATCACAGATCTGACATTGCAACATGCAGATGAACTGCTGAAGCTGGCGAAAGACAGGAAACTGGCGATGAGATAAAACTCCACCGGGCAGTTACAGGAGGAAGAGATATAATGGAAAAGATAACGATCGCAATCGCCGATGATAATCGACAATTGGCTGATATGATGGAAGAATACCTCAATTTGCAGCCGAATATGGAAGTTGTGGCAGTAGCTCATAACGGTCGGGAATGCATCGATTTACTGAGAGAGCAAAAAATTGATATCCTTCTGCTGGATAACATCATGCCTTTTTTGGACGGCATAGGTGTACTGGATGCCATAAAAAAAGAAGAGGGTCTGGAAGAGCTGCGGGTCATCATGCTGTCGGCATTCGGACAGGATACCCTGATGAGCCAGGCTGCCAAAAATGGCGCTTCCTATTTCATCATGAAACCTTTCGAGCTTGACCGGCTGGCGCGGCAAATCGAACATATCATGGAAGAACAATTGAGCGAGCCTGAAGTCAAGGATGATCCGATTACTTCTGTCATCAAAGAAATCGGAATTCCCCCTCACATTAACGGCTACATTTATTTGAAGGAAGCGGTCCATCTGGTCTTGGAAGATCCGACTGTGCTCCAAAAAGTAACGAAATCACTGTATCCCGGAATTGCTGCAAAGTTTGACACGACTTCTACTCGCGTCGAACGTTCCATCCGGCATGCGATTGAATTGGTCTGGAACCGCGGCGATGTAAAGCTGATTGCCCAGACTTTCGGTTACAGTGAAGACCATTTGCGAAGCCGACCATCAAATTCGGAATTTATTGCCATGCTGTATAATACTGTCAGTAAAAATGTGGGGAATGACAAACCTGATGATGTCTAACCGAAAATGACAATAGGGCCCTACCTATAAAAGCGTCGCTACAGAAATGATGAATTCTGCAGCGACGCTTTTCTGTTCGTCTTACTGTACATTCCCTATAGCCGTGATAGAATATTAACCGAATGGAAGTTAACAGCAGACAATAAAATTTTTTATGAGAAAGTGTGGTTAGAATGGACAATCCGGCAATTTACAGTCATCGGGGAGCTTCTGCATACGCGCTTGAAAATACTTGGGCCGCTTTTCGAAGAGCCTGCGAACTGGATGTCGGCATTGAACTGGATGTTCAGATTACCAAAGATGGTGTAATCCTTGTTTTTCATGATGACAATCTGAAACGCCTGAGCGGTAAAAACCTGAATATAGCAGAAGTCAATTATGATAAAATAAAAGATACGACTATTGGCAAAAGAGGCAGGCGGAAGCTGTCAACCGAGCGCATACCGCTTGCCTATGAAGTGTTCCACTGGGCCCGGGAACGGTCGATCCCGCTTAATATCGAGATGAAAGAATCGTTCGCGATGCATGCAGAAGGTCCTGAAACTTTGGCGGCGATGCTTGAAGGGATGGGAAATATCCATCTGTCCTCTTTCAATCCTGAATTATTGAAAAAGATGAAGGGATTGAAACCGGAAATCGAAACCGCTCTGGTGGTCAAGCGGAACGCATCTTTAGCGTCTGTCACCGAGATGCACTGGATCGACAGCATCCATCTTCATAAACGCCTCTATTCCCAAGAGCTGCTCACCGACTTGAAAGGTTTGGGGAAAAAGGTTAGGGTTTATGGCATAGCGGGTACCGAACGGGTCTTAAAACAATTGTCGCCAATCATTTGCGGGATCATCACAGACCATCCTGCCAGAATAAAGAAAATGCGTCCCCTTGAATAAGGAGGACGCATTTTTATTTGTCTATATATGTTGAACTAATAAACCTATAATAACCGATATTCCGCAAAACAGCTTGCTAAGACCTTGGCCGAAGCTTGCGAGGTCAAGTCTTTGCGACGAAGCAGCGAAGCGATGCAGGAGCATGCTTAATTAACCCTTATGCTCCAAGCATCGCCTTTTTTGCTCCATATCTCTAGAGACTTCTCTCAGCATAGGCGTGCTTGCTTTGCGACGTGCCTGGGCAGGAGCATAATCGTTGCACTGTCCATAGCGCCGCAGCGTTAAATTTAAGCTAATTCTTTAAATCAATATATAGACTCCAGCTTTCGTTTTTTTTTTTTTATTTTTGAAACCTCTTGGATACCGTCCCTTTTTTGCGGTCGCGGTTAAGCAGGAAGCCGGCAAAAAAGCCGATGCCGAGAACGGTAAAAAGCAAGCCCAGTGAAAATTGAAGCCAAAGAACCGGGTAAGGTTCCAGCAATTTACTGAATACGGAATCCCTCATTAATTTTATGCCATAAGCGGCGAGTATGCCGGGGATTAAAAGAATAATGAATGCAATTAAACGTCCCATGTTTCCACTCCTTCTTCATCTATTGTTCCGATATCGGTGAAAGTTGTCAAGAATTCGAACCTGATGTACCCTTAAATGAGATTGCAAATCATTGCACAGCAAATAAAGGAGTTTGAAGAATCTTGCAAAAAGTGTTGATCATTGGCGGCGGCGCTGGTGGCGTGGCTTTACTGAATATGCTTGGTGACTCTGAATACCTGACACTGGCGGGGATTGTCGATATAGATCCCCAGGCACCGGCATTGGAAATGGCGCGGAAGCTGAAGATCCCGGTCAAAGAGAATCATTTTGAATTCAAGCCGAACGAATTCGATATTGTGATGAATGTTTCCGGCAGCGATAAGGTGCAGAAGCAATTGGAGGCATACTTTTCTGTGGCAACCGAAATTGTTCCGGGCAGTCTTGCCAATTCGCTTGTTAAGCTGGTTGATGAGAAGGAACACTTTCTCAAAAAACTCGGCGGCGAAAGCCATAAACAGAATATCATATTCAATTCAATAGAAGAAGGCATGATTGGGATTGATCAGAACAGTCGGATCATTTTCATGAACCGTTCCGCATCAAGGATGGTGGAACAGGATGCGCAGGAAGCCATCGGAAAGCATATCCTGGAATTGATATCGACCAGTGAATTGCCCAGGACCTACGAAACAGGCAGAACCGAATTGAATAAAGAGCTGCAATTAAAAAACGGCTTGAAGATTGTCACTTCCCGATTTCCCATGATTGATGAAAACGGGGACATCATCGGAGCGTTTGCGGTTTTTAAAGATATCACGGAAGTCGTATCATTGGCAGAGGAGATTACGGATCTAAAAGAAATTCAGACGATGCTCCAGGCCATTATCCAATCCAGCGACGATGCAATTTCCGTTGTGGACGAAAACGGCTATGGCTTGATGGTTAATCCCGCTTACACCCGTATTACCGGGCTTCAGGTGGAGGATGTGATCGGGCAGCCGGCATCGGCGGATATTTCCGAAGGGGAAAGCATGCATTTAAAAGCGTTGCAGACAAGGAAACCGGTTCGCGGGGTCAATCTCAAAGTCGGGCCGGCAAACCGCGAAGTGATTGTCAATGTGGCGCCGATTATTGTGGACAATATTCTGAAAGGCAGTGTCGGCGTCATACACGATACAACCGAGATCCGTTCACTCATGAAAGAGTTGGACCGGGCCCGCAGCATTATTCGGACGCTGGAATCCAAATACACGTTTGATGACATCATCGGACTGTCACCGGAAATGCAATTATCATTGCAGCAGGCAAAACTGGCAGCACAAACGCCGGTGACCGTGTTGCTGCGCGGTGAGTCCGGGACCGGGAAAGAATTATTCGCGCACGCCATTCATAGTGCGAGCGACCGTAAATTCAATAAATTTGTTCGTGTCAATTGTGCTGCGTTATCAGAGGAATTGCTTGAAAGCGAGCTTTTCGGCTATGAAGAAGGAGCGCTGCCGGGTGTCAAAAGCGGTGAAAGAAAAGGGCTGCTGGAAGAGGCGAACAACGGCAGTATCTTCATTGATGAAATCGGTGAATTGTCGTCAGGCATTCAAAGTAAGCTGCTCCGGGTTCTTCAGGAACACGAAAGCCTTCGCATCGGCGGCACAAAAGCGTTGCCGGTTAATGTCCGCGTCATTGCATCAACAAATGCCAATATGGAAAAGGCGCTGCTTGAAGGCACATTCCGGGAAGATCTTTATTATCGCCTGAACAGGATGCCGATTCTCATTCCGCCGCTCCGGAGTCGAAAGCAGGATATTCCCCGAATCGTGGACAGGCTGCTGGCGAAACTGAATCAGGAATATGGCCGGAACATTGAAACGGTCACCGACAAAGCGCTTCAGTTGCTGCGTCTTTATGATTGGCCGGGAAATGTCCGGGAACTTGAAAATGTCATCAGCCGGTCCATGATCTTTATGAATATCAATGAGAAGGTGCTGACGGAAAAGAATATCCCCCTCAATATGATCAAAACGGCAGAAGTGAAAAATGAAGTGGCGATCGAAGGGGGCAGCCCCTTGCAGGAGCAGTTGGACACCGTGGAAAGAGGGATTCTGCAGCGGGCGCTGGAACACAACAAAGGCAATAAATCCAAAACGGCAAAATCGCTGGATGTTTCCTTGCGCACCTTGTATTATAAGCTGGAAAAATTCGGGTTGACGTGATTTTTGCAGCTATTTGCACGGTTTTGCAATAATTTGCAATAAGAACAGCTGATTTCACCCGATAAAACGCTTACATCCCTTATATTACAAGGTTTTTTCTGTTTTAATTAAGAATGAATGAGGTGAACTAAATGACCACATTAAATGAAATTGTTGAACAGATCTCGTTGGAAACACAACTCAATGATGTGGCTGTCGCTGCGGCTGCCGACCTCGAAGTATTGGAAGCAGTCAACATGGCGATAACCCACAACATCGCAAGTTTCAACCTTTTTGATGATGAAGCAAAATTAAAACAAATGATCCGTGCCCATTACCCGCATCTACTGAATCATCCGAAAGTCAAACTGATTCATGTCAAAGGTGCGGCTCAGGCAGCAACTGCTGCCGTCAAGAGTGTTTTCGTCAAGGATTCAAATGTGCTGATGAAAGGCCATATCCCAACCGCGGTTTTAATGAAAGCGGTTTTAAATGAGGATTTCGGACTGCGGACAGGCAATATCCTGTCCCATGTCGCTGCATTTGAAATTGAGGGCTATGACCGGCTCATCTTCATTACAGATGCCGGCATGAATATCGAACCCGACTTGATGCAAAAAGCTCAAATAATCCGAAATGCGGTCCAAACCGCTCGAGCTGTTGGTGTTGAAACACCGGTTGTTGCGCCACTCGCAGCAGTGGAAGTCATCAACCCGGCAATGCAGGCCACTTTGGATTCTGCTGCGCTTGCAGCAATGAACCGCCGGGGGCAGATTACCGATTGTATCGTCGATGGCCCTTTGGCGCTCGATAATGCCATCTCGCCCACTGCGGCAGAACATAAAGGCATAACCGGTGCTACGGCAGGCAAAGCGGATATTCTGCTGGTGCCGAATATCGAAGCCGGAAACATCCTGTATAAATCACTGGTCTATTTCGCAAATGCGAAAGTCGGCGGCATCATAGCCGGGGCAAAAGCGCCAATCGTCTTGACTTCGCGCGCAGACAGTGCCGAAAGCAAACTCTTTTCACTCGCATTGGCAATCAAAACATCCGCCATTCAATAAAAACTTTAGGAGGAATTTATAATGAAAATTTTCGACAAAATGGAAGAACACGATTACGAGCAATTGGTATTTTGCCAGGATAAAAATTCCGGATTGAAAGCAATCATCTGTATCCATGACACTACTTTGGGGCCAGCCCTTGGTGGGACGCGCATGTGGAATTATGATACAGAAGAAGAAGCAATCGAAGATGCAATCCGCCTTGGACGCGGTATGACTTATAAAAACGCTGCAGCCGGCCTAAACCTTGGTGGCGGGAAAACAGTCATCATCGGCGACCCGCTTAAAGATAAGAACGAAGAAATGTTCCGTGCTTTCGGACGTTTCATCCAAGGATTGAATGGACGCTATATTACAGCTGAGGATGTTGGAACAACTGTAGCTGACATGGATCTGATCCACGAAGAAACTGATTTTGTAACGGGGATTTCTCCGGCTTTCGGTTCTTCAGGCAACCCATCTCCAGTAACAGCTTACGGCTGCTACATCGGTATAAAAGCAGCAGCGCTTGAAGCTTTCGGGGACGATTCGCTGGAAGGCAAAACGATCTCGGTTCAAGGCGTAGGAAACGTGGCTTATACATTGTGCGAATACCTGCACAAAGAAGGCGCAAAACTGATTGTGACTGATATTAATAAAGAAGCAGTTGACCGTGCAGTAAATGACTTCGGGGCAGTAGCAGTAGAACCGAATGATATCTATTCACAGGAAGCAGACATTTTTGCTCCATGTGCGATGGGCGCAATCATCAACGACGATACGATTCCACAATTGAAAGTCAAAGCAGTTGCGGGCTCAGCCAATAACCAGCTGAAAGAAGAACGCCACGGTGATGAGTTGGAAGCTCGCGGCATCGTTTATGCTCCTGACTTCGTCATCAACTCAGGCGGCGTCATCAACGTTGCAGATGAATTGTACGGCTACAATAACGAACGTGCGATGAAACGCGTTGAAACCATCTACGACAGCATCAGCCGTATTTTTGCAATTTCAAAACGTGACGGAATTCCGAGCTACCAGGCTGCAGACCGCATGGCAGAAGAGCGTATTGAACGCGTCCGCAGATCACGCAGCCAGTTCCTTCGCAACGAACACAATATTATCAGCAGACGCTAATTTGAAATGGAGGGATCGCTTTGCAGGAACAGTCCTATCGTGTATTGGTCATCAACCCCGGCTCTACCTCAACAAAAATTGGTGTTTTTGACAATGATATTCTGATCATGGAAAAAACGATCCGCCATTCATCTGAAGCGATCAATGACTTTCCAACGATCATCGACCAATATGCTTTTCGAAAACAGACTATTTTGGAATCCCTGGATGAAGAAGGCATGAACGTTTCCAAACTTTCCGCTATATGCGGAAGGGGCGGATTGCTCCGGCCGATCGAAGGCGGAACTTATTCCGTCAATGAAGCGATGCTCAAGGATCTCCGAAAAGGAGTTTCCGGACAGCACGCGTCAAACCTTGGCGGCATTATTGCCAACGAAATTGCCGAAGGCTTGAATATTCCCGCGTTTATCGTGGATCCGGTAGTGGTGGACGAATTGGACCCGATTGCCCGAATTTCCGGCTTTTCCTTAATTGAACGAAAATCAATCTTCCATGCGCTGAATCAGAAAGCCGTTGCCAGACGATATGCCAAAGAAAAAGGCAAACGTTATGAAGACCTGCGTCTGATCGTCACGCATATGGGCGGCGGCATTACAGTAGGTGTCCATAAAGAAGGGCGTGTGGTCGAGGTCAATAACGGACTTCATGGCGACGGGCCGTTCAGTCCGGAACGGGCAGGTACCGTACCGGCAGGCGATCTCGTGGAATTATGCTTTTCCGGCCAGTATTACCGGCATGAGATCATGAAGCGGCTTGTTGGCCAAGGCGGACTCGTCAGTTATTTGGGTACCAACGATGCCGTAATTGTCGAGAAGCGAATTCAAAAAGGCGATCAACAGGCGGAAATGGTGTACGATGCCATGGCTTATCAGGTTGCCAAAGAAATTGGAGCGGCGAGTGCCGTCCTCGAAGGCAAAGTCGATGCGATTATTCTTACCGGCGGACTCGCCTACGGAAAAGGATTCGTCAAAGCGATTTCTGACCGCATCAGCTGGATCGCTGACGTGGCGGTCCATCCCGGCGAAAATGAATTGCAGGCGCTTGCCGAAGGTGCAGTCCGGGTATTGAATGGTGAAGAAACAGCGAAAAATTATTAAGCTTTATAATAGAAGGAGGACGTTTACATGGCTCAGAATTATGATGTAGTCATCCTTGGCGGCGGAACCGGCGGTTATGTTGCCGCTATACGTTCAGCGCAGCTTGGCTTGAAAACTGCAATTGTTGAAAAAGGCGATTTGGGCGGAACTTGCCTCCATAGAGGATGCATACCCAGTAAAGCATTGCTGAGAAGTGCAGAAGTTTACTCGACAACCAAAAACCATGCAGCTGATTTCGGTGTGCAGACAGGTGACGTAAGCCTTGACTTTTCACGCGTGCAACAGCGCAAACAAGGGATTGTCGACCAGCTGCATGCCGGTGTCCAAGGGTTGATGAAAAAAGGGAAGATCGATGTCTATGAAGGCCTTGGCCGTATTCTCGGCCCTTCTATTTTCTCTCCGAACCCAGGTACGATTTCAGTGGAAATGAACAACGGTGAAGAAAACGAGATGCTGATTCCGCATAACGTCATCATCGCAACAGGATCCCGCCCAAGAAGCCTGCCAGGCCTTGAAATAGATGGAGAATTCGTTATGACCTCAGATGAACTGCTCCAAATTACGGAATTGCCGAAATCCATGCTGATTGTCGGCGGCGGTGTCATTGGCATCGAGTGGGCTTCCATGCTGAACGATTTCGGTGTGGAAATTACCGTTATCGAGTATGCTGACCGCATCATCCCGACAGAAGACAAAGACGTTTCGAAAGAAATGCAGAAATTATTGAAGAAAAAAGGCGTCAACTTTGTTACTGGCGCGAAAGTAATCGCTGAAACGCTCGAAAAAGGCGATAACGGCGTGACAATCCAGGCGGAAATCAATGGTGAAAACCAGAGCTTCTCGGCTGAAAAGATGCTTGTATCTGTAGGACGACAGGCAAATGTCGGAAATATCGGCATTGAAAACACGGATATCATCATCGATAAAGGGTTTATCCAAGTGAAAAAGACATTCCAGACCAAAGAATCGCATATTTACGCCATTGGCGATGTGATCGGCGGGCTTCAATTGGCACATGTAGCTTCCCACGAAGGAATCACAGCTGTTGAGCATATCAAAGGAAACAATCCGCACGCCATTAATTATGACCATATTTCCAAATGCGTTTACTCAAATCCGGAAGCGGCAAGCGTTGGGATTACCGAAGAACAGGCGAAAGAAAAAGGGCACGACGTCAAAGTCGGCAAATTCTCTTTCAAAGCCATCGGCAAAGCGCTTGTGTACGGTGAAAGCGACGGATTTGTCAAAATCATCGCTGATAAAGAAACTAATGATGTCCTCGGCGTCCATATGATCGGACCGCATGTGACAGATATGATTTCTGAGGCAGGTTTGGCAATGGTCCTTGATGCAACTCCTTGGGAAATTGCAGAAACGATCCATCCTCACCCGACATTGTCTGAAGTCATGGGTGAAGCTGCTCTTGCCGTTGACGGCAAAGCAATCCACAGTTAAGGGAGGAATTATTGAATGTCAGCAAAACACGAAGAAATCGGCTTGTCGAATGACGACGTACTGAAAATCTATGAAACGATGCTTATGGCCCGCCGCGTCGATGAGCGCATGTGGCTCCTGAACCGCGCAGGTAAAATTCCGTTCGTAATTTCGTGCCAGGGGCAGGAAGCGGCGCAAGTAGGCGCTGCTTTCGCTCTCGATAACGAAAAAGATTATATTGCACCTTATTACCGCGATATGGGGGTTGTCCTGCATTTCGGCATGACGCCAAAAGATTTGATGCTGTCGGCCTTTGCCAAAGCGGAAGATCCAAACTCAGGCGGCCGCCAGATGCCTGGTCATTTCGGGCAGAAGAAAAACCGTATCATTACCGGTTCTTCACCTGTGACAACGCAACTTCCGCATGCAGTAGGGGTTGCTTTGGCCGGAAAAATGAAGAAAAAAGACTTCATCACGTTCACCACACTGGGTGAAGGTTCATCCAACCAGGGAGATTTCCACGAAGGCATGAACTTTGCCGGCGTCCACAAATTGCCGGTCATCATTATGGTAGAAAACAATAAATACGCCATTTCGGTGCCATATGACCGCCAGGTTGCCGCTGAAAATGTTTCGGACCGCGCAATTGGTTACGGTATGCCGGGCGTAACGATCGATGGCAATGACCCGATCGAAGTTTACAAGCATGTCAAACAAGCGGCTGACCGCGCTCGCCGTGGGGAAGGGCCTAGCCTGATCGAAACAGTATCAGAGCGCATGACTGCCCATTCGTCAGATGACGACCACAGACAATACCGCTCTGCAGATGAACTCGCTGCGCAAAAAGAAAAAGATCCCATCCTTCTTTTTGGTGCTTACCTGAAAGAAAACAATATTTTAAATGACGACCTTGAAAAAGAAATCAACGACCGCATCATGGTGATAGTAAACGAAGCAACTGATTATGCGGAAAATGCACCGTATGCAGCCCCTGAAGATGCATTGAAATATGTATATGCAGAAAAAGGAGGGAACGAATAATGGCAGTAATGAATTATATTGACGCCATAACGCTCGCCATGAAAGAAGAGATGGAACGTGACGACAACGTGTTCGTTCTCGGAGAAGATGTCGGTAAAAAAGGCGGCGTTTTTAAAGCGACTGCCGGACTTTACGACCAGTTTGGAGAAGACCGCGTACTCGATACGCCCCTTGCGGAATCGGCCATTGCCGGTGTCGGAATTGGTGCAGCGATGTACGGTTTACGTCCGATTGCTGAAATGCAATTCGCTGACTTCATCATGCCTGCCGTTAACCAGATCATTTCGGAAGCTTCACGCATCCGTTACCGTTCGAATAACGACTGGTCTTGCCCAATCGTTTTCCGTGCTCCATTCGGCGGCGGCGTTCACGGCGCACTTTACCATTCGCAATCCGTGGAAGCGATATTCGCGAACCAGCCGGGACTGAAAATCGTTATTCCATCGACACCATACGACGCAAAAGGCCTTTTGAAAGCGGCAATCCGTGATGACGATCCGGTTATGTTTTTTGAGCATAAACGTGCTTACCGTCTGATCAAAGGCGAAGTGCCTGAAGAGGATTACACGATTGAAATCGGCAAAGCGGATGTCAAACGTGAAGGTGAAGATATCACCGTCATCACTTACGGCCTCGCAGTTCATTTTGCATTGCAGGCTGCAGAACGTCTTGCAGAAGACGGCTATTCGGCACACATCCTGGACCTTCGCACCATTTATCCATTGGATAAAGAAGGAATCATCGAAGCTGCCAAGAAAACCGGTAAAGTTCTGCTTGTAACCGAAGACAATAAAGAAGGCAGCATCATCGGGGAAGTAGCGGCAATCATTGCTGAAAACTGCCTGTTCGACCTTGATGCACCGATTCAGCGACTTGCTGGACCGGATATTCCGGCAATGCCATATGCGCCGACAATGGAGAAATTCTTCATGATCAACCCGGACAAAGTAGAAAAAGCGATGCGTGAGCTAGCGGAATATTAAAAAGAATTTCTAAATATATAGGTTGAAGTAAAGAACTAGTGTAATTATGCCGCTTCGGCACTATGGACAAGCCTTTGCTGAGAGAAATCTCTAAAGATATGGAGCAAAACAGCGAAGACGCCATGGGGAGCAGAAATGGAGTTGGCTTTCCAACGCCATTTCGACGAAGTGCTAGATCCACTCGGTAAGTTCACTAACTCACCAATGTATTAAACCGTGCTCCTGCATCGCTGCGCTGCTTCGTCGCAAAGACTTAGCCTCGCAAGCGTCGGCTAATGTCTTCGAAGCTGTTTTGCGGAATATCGGATATTACAAATTATTAATTTGATTTTAAATAGAACAAAAAGGAGGAACCCCTTTGGCTATCGAAAATATTAAAATGCCTCAGCTTGGCGAGAGTGTCACTGAAGGAACGATTGAAAAATGGCTCGTCCAGCCCGGCGACCATGTCAATAAATACGATGCGCTTGCTGAAGTGAACACTGACAAAGTGACCGCAGAAGTGCCTTCTTCATTTACAGGAACGATCAAAGAATTGATCGCTGCAGAAGGAGAAACGCTGGCTGTCGGAGAAATCGTCTGCACGATCGAAACTGAAGGCGGCGATGCTGCACCGGTTGAAGAAGCAAAACCGGCCGCAGATGAAAAAGCCAATGAAATGCCAGCTGCCGATGCAAAACCGACTGAAGGTCTGAAAGGCGAAAAAGGCTCTTCCCAACCGGCTAAAGCCAGTGGTTCGAAAGCCCGTTACTCTCCAGCCGTTATGCGTTTGTCACAGGAGAACGAGATCGACTTGACTCAAGTTGAAGGTTCAGGCAATGAAGGCCGCATCACGCGGAAGGATATTATGGCGCTGATCGAAAGCGGCAATATCCCGAAAGCGGGAGATGCTCCGGCTGAAACGGCCAAACCGGCAGAAGCAGCACCACAACAATCTGCTCCAGCTGCAGAAAAAGCTCCAGCTGCACCGATTCAGAGTGCTCCAGGAGATATTGAAATTCCAGTGACCGGCGTACGCCGGGCAATCGCTGCAAATATGCTGAAGAGCAAGCACGAAGCTCCGCACGCATGGATGATGATCGAAGTTGATGTAACGGATCTTGTGCAATACCGCGACTCGATCAAAGGCGATTTCAAGAAAAAAGAAGGATTCAATATCACCTATTTCGCTTTCTTCGTTAAAGCAATTTCACAGGCGCTGAAAGAATACCCAATGATGAACTCCATGTGGGCCGGCGATAAAATCATCCAGAAGAAAGACATCAATATCTCGATTGCCGTTGCATCCGACAGCGCATTATTCGTACCGGTCATCAAAGCCGCAGACGAAAAATCGGTCAAAGGCATCGGTAAAGAAGTCAATGAACTGGCGCTAAAAGCGCGTTCAGGAAAACTTGGCTCAGCTGAAATGCAAGGCGGCACATTCACCGTCAATAACACCGGTTCATTCGGTTCTGTCCAGTCGATGGGCATCATCAACCATCCACAGGCAGCAATCGTTCAAGTGGAATCGATTGTCAAACGTCCGATGATCATGGACAACGGCATGATTGCGGCGCGCGACATGGTCAATCTTTGTTTGTCGCTTGACCACCGTGTGCTTGATGGACTTGTCTGCGGACAATTTCTGGGACGCGTCAAGGAAATCCTTGAAAACATGTCAAAAGAAAATACTTCCGTTTATTAAGAAAAGCGACAACGCCCGTTTAGCTCCGAAAGGCATAAGACGGATCAGCGAAGCGGTCCTGATCGCGTAGCTGATTCGGCTTATGACCCGAGGAGTTGGGCCGTTGGAGTCTGGACAATAAGAAAAAGCTTGAAGTCTTCGGACTTCAAGCTTTTTTGGCTTTAATAGACCGGCGTTCTCAGGTAAAATGAAGAAGAGATACATGAGGAGGGAAAATTTTGACGATTGAATCGATGAAACAGACAAAATTTCCGGCGCGTACATATGAAGAGTGGCAGAATTCCGCTGAAAAGGCGATTGGCGGCAAGTCCATTGAAGCTGCACTGAGAACACCGACAATCGAAGGCATTACATTGGAACCTTTATATACAAAAGAAATGTTCGACAAGCTCGGCGGCATAACTGCTTTCCAACAGGAAGCGTTCCGATCCGGCAAGGACAAGGCCGGCTGGCTTATTGCGCAGGAAGTGCTGACCGATTCACCGGAAGATTTTCTGGCGAAGACGAAAGAAGATCTTTCTAAAGGAAATGATATGGTCGTCTATACGAGTTCACATGAATTCGACTGGACGGACGATGCGCTGAAGCAATTGGCGCAACTCATTGTCAAACATCCTTTTTATTTTAAAGTGACGAGTGAAGACACCGGCATTCTGCGGGTCTTTGATTTTATTGATGAAAAGCATAAAGGGGAGCTGAAAGGCGTTATTTTCTCCGAAGAACAAGCTGCGGCACCTGCTAATGTCAGAACCAAATTGGTGGATACGATTCCGGTCCATCATGCGGGCGGCACGATTATCCATGAATTGGGCGTCGCGCTCAGCATACTCGCTGAAAACATCAAGGACGGCGAATACAAGGAAACGGCAAAGAACGCCTGGATCCGCTTTGCGGTGGATACCCAATTTTTTCAGGAAATAGCGAAGTTGCGCGCATTCCGCGTTTTATGGAGAGCGTTCAGCGAAGCTTACGGGGAAGAGGCGGTAAGTATTCCGGTTTATACGGAAACGTCGGTGCGCTCTTATTCAAAACTGGATCCTTACGTTAATCTATTGCGTGCCGGCAATGCCACGTTTGCTGCTGTTCTCGGCGGCACGGATGCGCATACCGTACATCCGCATGATTTCTTAACGGTATCCCAGCCTTCAAGTCGTCGCATTGCCCGCAATGTGCAATTGGTCATCAAGGAAGAAAGCCATGTATCACGTGTCATGGACGCCTCTGCCGGTTCTTATTTCATCGAGCAGCTGACGAGTGAATACGTTGACGCCGCGTGGAATTATTTCCTTGAAATTGAAGCAGCGGGCGGCTATTCCGAAGTGATCGGTTCCGGCTGGCTGACCGATGACATTCAAGCGAAATGGATGGAACGTAAAAAATTGGCCGCTGAACGGAAAATTTCCCTGATCGGCACCAATGTTTACGCAAATCCGCAGGAAGCGGTTAAAGATCAGTCCATCGACAGCAGCCACCTGGAATATATTACGGCAAAACGTTTGGCAACGCCTTTCGAGAAATTGCGGGCACAGTCCAGGGAACTGGAATTGAAAGTCGCAATTCTGCATTTGGGACCTCTGAAACAGGTAAAAGCGAAATCTGATTTTGTCGAAGGCTTATTGGCCGTTGGTGGAATCGAGCCTGAAATCAGCCCGGAGCTGGTAGATGCGCCAGCGATTCATCATTACTTGAACGATCACCATATCGATTATGCAGTTCTGTGTGGAGATGCTGAAACCCTGGATCGACTCATTCCGGAAATCGATACGGCAGCCGTATTGGATGTTGCAGGCCGCTTTGACGCTTCCCAGCTGAATGCGTGGAAAGCCGGAGCCGTTTCAGACGCAGTCTATTCCGGACAGAATATCGTTTCCAAGCTTGAACAGATTCTGAACTTAGGAAAGAAGGTTCTTCCAAATGACTAAACCCGATTTTTCCAAAGTAGATTTACAAAATTTAACAATTAATAAAGTTTCCGCACCACAGCAGGATGATTTTTTAACAAACGAAGGAATTTCCATTAAACCTGCATATACAGGAGAAGACGTTGCGGGCATGGAAGATTCACTGCCCGGCCATGCGCCGTATGTCCGCGGACCCTATCCGACGATGTATGCTTCGCGTCCGTGGACGGTCAGGCAATACGCCGGATTTTCAACAGCTGAAGAAAGCAATGCCTTTTACCGCCGCAATCTGGCGATGGGCCAAAAAGGCCTTTCGGTGGCATTCGATTTGGCAACGCACCGCGGCTACGATTCCGATCACCCGCGGGTTGTCGGTGATGTAGGAAAAGCTGGCGTTGCAATCGACAGTGTGGAAGATATGAAAATCCTATTTGACGGCATCCCGCTCGATAAAATGTCAGTATCGATGACAATGAACGGCGCGGTGTTGCCAATTATGGCATTTTTCATCGTTGCCGCAGAAGAGCAGGGCGTTGCACCGGATGAGCTGTCGGGAACCATCCAGAACGACATTTTGAAAGAATATATGGTCCGCAATACGTATATTTATCCACCCGCCATGTCGATGCAGATCATCGCGGATATTTTTGAATTCACTTCCCAAAAAATGCCGAAATTTAACTCAATCTCGATATCGGGCTACCACATCCAGGAAGCGGGAGCTACCGCTGATATTGAACTGGCCTACACACTCGCAGACGGACTGGAATATGTAAGGACCGGCCTCAAAGCGGGCATCGGCATCGATTCATTTGCACCGCGCCTGTCATTTTTCTGGGGCATCGGCATGAATTATTTCATGGAAGTGGCGAAAATGCGGGCTGCGCGCGAAATCTGGGCGAAAATGATGCAATCCTTTGACCCGCAGAATCCGAAATCGCTGGCACTCAGAACGCATTCCCAAACCTCCGGCTGGAGTTTGACCGAACAAGATCCGTTCAATAATGTGACGCGTACGCTGTTGGAGGCAAATGCTGCGGCAATGGGCCATACACAATCGCTCCATACGAATGCGCTGGATGAAGCGATTGCGCTGCCGACCGATTTTTCTGCCCGCATTGCCAGAAATACGCAATTATTCCTGCAGGAAGAAACGGCGATGACCAAAGTGATCGACCCGTGGGGCGGTTCTTATTATGTCGAGAGCCTGACAAAGCAATTGACCGACAAGGCTTGGGAATTGATCCAGGAAGTCGAGGAGCTTGGCGGCATGGCCAAAGCGATTGAAACCGGTTTGCCGAAAATGCGCATTGAAGAAGCGGCAGCAAAAAAACAGGCCCAGATCGATTCGGGAGAAGAGTCGATCATCGGCGTCAACCGTTTCCGCCTCGACGAGGAAGATCCGATTGATATTTTGAATATCGATAACACGATGGTGCGCAAGAAACAGATTGAACGCATCGAGATGGCGAAAGCGAAACGAGACAGTGAAAAGGTCAGAGTGGCACTCGAGGAACTGACGACAGCTGCCAAAGAAGGCCAGGACAATATTCTTGAATGCGCAGTGAAAGCAGCGCGGGAACGTGCCACGCTTGGCGAAATTTCCGATGCTGTTGAACTGGCTTCCGGAAGACATAAGGCGGTGATCCGATCCGTGAGCGGTGTATACAGCTCCAACTTCTCGAATCAGCAGGAAATTGAAACCGTCAAGGAAATGACGGAAGACTTTATTGAAAATGAAGGGCGCAGACCGCGAATTCTTGTCGCGAAAATGGGGCAGGATGGCCATGACCGCGGGGCGAAAATCATTGCAACCGCGTTTTCTGATCTTGGCTTTGATGTCGATATCGGACCGCTGTTCCAAACGCCTGCAGAGACGGCACAACAGGCAGCGGAAAATGATGTCCACGTGATCGGTGTCAGCTCACTGGCAGCGGGCCACCGCACATTGGTGCCGGACCTTAAAGCCGAACTGGAAAAGGTCGGACGCGAAGATATTCTTATCGTGGTCGGCGGCGTCATTCCGGCGCAGGATTATGAATTCCTGCGCAACAACGGAGCGAGCGCGATATTCGGACCCGGCACGGTGATTCCGGTAGCCGCGCAGAAAGTAATCGAAGAAATTTATGTGCGCCTCGGATACGAGGAAGTGGCAGACTGATGGAGCGCGAAAAAGGCTCAAGACAAGTCATGGGCGGTGTCAATGCCAAACATGACGGCATGTCGCCAGCGCCGCGGAAAAAATTCAGGAAACCGGATAAAAAGCAATTGGACATTCAGGAAATAGCCGATGGGGTAAAGCAGGAATCGCGTCTCCACCTGGGCAAAGCGATTACGCTGCTCGAAAGTTCCAATCCCACAGACAAACGGGATGGGCAGGAGTTGTTGAAAATGCTGCTGCCACATTCAGGCAACAGCCTCCGCATCGGCATTACGGGTGTACCGGGAGCCGGCAAGAGTACTTTTATCGAGACGTTTGGCGAAATGCTGACGGAAAAAGGCTTCCGTGTGGCAGTGTTGGCCATCGATCCAAGTTCTTCGATTACGGGCGGCAGCATTCTCGGCGATAAAACAAGAATGGAGCAGCTGGCGAAAAATCCACGGGCTTTCATTCGTCCATCACCGACTGCCGGAACGCTTGGCGGCGTCCATAAAAAAACGCGGGAAACGATGCTGTTGTGTGAAGCGGCGGGCTACGACGTCATCCTGGTTGAAACCGTAGGCGTCGGCCAAAGTGAAACGTTGGTTCGGGGGATGGTCGATATGTTCCTACTGCTCGTGCTGACTGGAGCGGGGGATGAACTGCAAGGTATGAAAAAAGGCATTCTCGAACTGGCGGATGCCATCCTCGTCCACAAAGCAGACAGCGGAAATCAGCAATTGGCTGAAAAAACCGTCCGGGAATACAAAGGAATGCTCCATTTTCTGCAACCGGCGACCGAAAACTGGAAAACACAGGCTTTAGCCGTTTCTTCTATTGAAGGGAGCGGCATCGAGGATGTTTGGCAGCTGGCAAAAGAATTCGAAGCGGCGGGCAAAGAAAACGGGGTTTTTGATAAACGCCGCCAGACCCAGACAAAGGACTGGTTCCGTTCAATGATCACCGACGAATTATACGGTAGGTTTTTTGAAGATCCGGACAGACGTGAATTGGTCAAAAAACTGGAACAGCAAATCCTCGACGACCAGCTGACCGTGGCCCAAGCCATTCACGAATTATTCCAGTAAGGTTTTTTGCAGTCTGACCGGACACCTGCTATGATTATTACAGATAATAGAAGGAGTGGTACCTATGAGCATGGATTTTAATTTTCTGATGAATGATATAGCGACACAAGCCCGCAAAGAATTGACAGACGGCGGTTACCAGGAATTAACGACACCTGATGAGGTCAATGAAGCATTGGCTAAACCCGGTACAAGCCTCGTCATGATCAACTCGGTTTGCGGCTGTGCAGGAGGAATTGCACGCCCGGCTGCGCTTCATTCAATCCATTACGACAAACGCCCGGATAATCTTTACACGGTGTTTGCCGGACAGGACAAAGAAGCAACAGCACAAGCACGCGCAATTTTTGGTGATGATCATTTACCATCTTCTCCATCTTTTGCCATTGTCAAAGATGGCAAAATGGTTGATGAAATTGGTCGCCATGAAATCGAAGGACACGACCCAATGTCGGTCATCACTCACATACAAGCATTGTTTGAAGAGCATTGCAGCGAAATCTAGAAGTAAAATGCCCCTCAAAAAGGGGCGTTTTTTTATGCCGGAACAAGAGGGAGGGATGACAGCTGAAACTGAAACTTAAACGCTTATCGATCGGCTATCGTACAATGAAAACCGCTGTCGGCGTAATCATCGCTCTGTCATTGGCGCAATTATTGCAGCTTGATTTTTTTGTATCAGCAGGAATCCTGACCATCCTGTGCATCCAGCCGACGAAAAAACGGTCGATCCGGGCAGCGCTCTCCCGTTTTATTGCCAGTCTGATTGCCATTGTTTACACCTTCATCTTTTTCGAGGGGATTGCTTATCACCCTGTAGTTGTCGGGTTAATGATTCTGCTGTTCATCCCGGTACTGGTCAGCCTGCGCTTCGCAGATGGTTTTGTGTCAAGTTCCGTCATCATTTTCCATATTTACAGTGTCGGTGATTTAACGGGCAGCCTGATTTTAAACGAAATCCTGCTGATGGTCGTCGGCTTTGGTACAGCGCTTGGTGTAAATATGTACATGCCGAGCATTGAAAAGAAACTGGAAGATTATCGCTACAGGATTGAAGTGCTGTATGCCAAAATCCTGCATGAAATGGCACGATATTTAAAAGAAGGCGAAAGCGACTGGGACGGCCGCGAACTGGTGGAAACCGCTGAGCTGCTCAGCAAAGCCAAAGCCCTTGCCTACCAGGATGTTGAAAACCACGTCACCCGACTGGAAAATAAATATTATCGCTATTTTGATATGCGGGAAGATCAATACGAAATCATCGAGCGCATCTTGCCGAAAATCTCCACTTTGCCGGTGCTGGTCAAACATGCGCAATTGATTGGAGATTTCCTCAACGATTTGGCGGATCATGTCCACGCAGGCAGCACTGCCACCCGGTATCTGGGCAAATTGGATGATGTCAAAATCGAGTTTTCAAAATTCCCTTTGCCGACCAGCCACGAGGAATTCCAATCGATGGCTGCGTTATACCAGATCATCGAAGAATTGGATTCCTATCTGGAAATCAAAAAATCCTATAGAGGTTTCACCAATAAAAAGACGGCCGAGGAATAATCCCCGGCCGTCTTTTTTCTTTGAACGCATTTTTTTATAGTACGAAACTTAATCCCATCATTAAACTGGACAGAAGCATTAGCGCGACCATCGCGTAAACGATGACTTTGCGGAAAGTTTGATTTCTCATTAATCATTAATCTCCTTTATGTGCATTTGAACTTATTGACAGAATAACATAAATTATTGCAGTTTTGAAGGGGCAAGTCCTTTGCGCCGAATATCTTTCCACAACTAGAGTTTTCGGCTGTGAATCGGTACAATAAGAAAGAAGCAGAAAAAAGGTGGGATATAGGATGAAGAAAGTCGATCATATCGGAATCGCTGTCAGAAATCTGGATGAGGTTCTTCCTTATTACACGGACACTCTCGGTTGTCCATTGCTGAAAATCGAGGAAGTGGCCACCCAAAAGGTGCGCGTGGCTTTTCTTGATGCCGGCAACATCAAGCTCGAACTGCTTGAGCCGATGGACAGCAGCAGTGCCATTCACAAATTCATCGAGAAAAAAGGCGAAGGCATCCATCATATCGCTTTCGGTGTGGAAAATATCGAACAGCGCATGGCAGAATTGAAACGGGATGGCGTCCAATTATTAAATGAACAGCCGCAAAATGGCGCCGGCGGAGCTTTGGTTGCATTCCTGCATCCCAAATCATCAAATGGCGTACTCTATGAATTGTGTCAGAAACAGTAAATAAGGGGTGGCAATATGGATATCTATGAAAGAATCAATGAATTATACGACCGCAAAAGAAAAATAGAACTTGGCGGCGGAGAAGAAAGAATAGACAAACAGCATGAAAAAGGCAAGCTGACTGCACGCGAGCGAATCGATCTTTTAGTGGACGAAGATTCATTTGTTGAATTGAACCCGTTCATCGAACACCGCACAGTCGATTTCGATTTGCCGGAAGGTCCGGGTGAAGGGGTCGTTACCGGTTACGGCAAAGTGAACGGCCGCCCGATCTATTTATTTTCACAGGATTTCACGGTATTCGGCGGCGCACTTGGTGAAATGCATGCGATGAAAATTGCGAATGTAATGGACCTCGCAGCCAAGAATGGCGCACCGTTTATCGGCCTGAACGATTCAGGCGGCGCACGCATCCAGGAAGGCGTATTGTCATTGGATGGCTATGGCCAAATATTTTATCGCAACTCCATCTATTCCGGAGTCATCCCGCAGATTTCAGTTATTTTGGGACCATCTGCCGGCGGCGCGGTTTATTCGCCTGCCATTACGGATTTCGTCTTCATGGTCGATAAAACGAGCCAGATGTTCATCACGGGACCGAAAGTCATTGAAACGGTTACCGGTGAAAAGATTTCTTCCGAAGATTTGGGAGGCTCACGTGTACATACTGCCATCAGCGGCAATGCCCATTTCCGGTCGGATACAGAAGAAAAAGTCCTGAATATGGTCCGCCGACTGATCGCTTACCTGCCACAGAATAATAATGAAATGCCGCCGCGGCTGGAAACAGACGATGCGGATGATTACCGCCCGGATCTGGCGGATGTTGTACCTTTTGAAGCAATTCGTCCCTATGATGTGCGCAAAGTGGTGGAGCAAGTCGTCGATACCGACAGTTTCATGGAAGTGCAACCGGAATTCGCCCGCAATATCGTTGTCGGTCTTGCCCGCATCAAAGGCGAAACCGTCGGCCTTGTCTGCAACCAGCCGAAAGTTATGGCTGGCGGACTCGATATCGACTCGTCCGACAAAGCGGCACGTTTTATCCGTTTCTGTGATTCGTTCAATATTCCGTTAATTACATTCGAAGACGTCACCGGATTTTTCCCGGGAATTAAACAGGAACACGGCGGCATTATCCGCCACGGCGCCAAAATTCTCTATGCGTATTCAGAAGCGACAGTTCCAAAAATGACCGTTATTTTACGGAAAGCCTATGGCGGAGCTTATGTTGCACTGAATTCGAAATCGATCGGGGCAGATCTGGTATATTCATGGCCAAATGCCGAAATCGCCGTAATGGGCCCTCAAGGAGCTGCCAATATCATTTTTGCCCGCGAAATTGCTGCAAGCGATGATCCTGAAGCGACACGGGCGGCGAAAATCGAGGAATACCGCGTGAAATTCGCCAACCCTTATGTGGCCGCTGCCCGCGGTATGGTGGATGATGTCATCGACCCACGCGAAACGCGTATCAAATTGATTCAGGCACTTGAGATGATGCGCCATAAAAAAGATTCACGGCCAGCAAAAAAACATGGCAATATGCCGCTTTAAAGAAGGGATGAGGACCGCATGAAAAACGACAGATTATTGAATGAATTTCTGGAATTGATTCAAATCGATTCTGAAACCAAAAATGAGGGCCATATAGCAGAAGTTTTGAAAAACAAAATGGAAGTCCTGGGATTCCATGTAGCGGAAGATAGTTCTTCCCTGCGCAATGGCCACGGAGCGAATAACCTGGTGGCAACCCTTCGGGGCTCGGCAGCCAATGTGCCACCCATTTATTTTACGGCCCACATGGATACCGTGGTGCCAGGAAACGGGGTAAAACCTCAAATCCGCGACGGCTATGTCTATTCAGACGGCACGACGATACTCGGTGCGGATGACAAAGCAGGAATTGCGGCTTTGTTTGAAATGATCCGTTCGATTCAGGAACAGCAAATCGAACATGGGGACATTCAATTGGTCATAACCGCAGGGGAAGAAAGCGGATTGGCAGGAGCCAAAGAATTCGATGCATCCCTCCTGTTCGCCAAATTCGGCTATGCTGTCGACAGCGACGGAAAAGTTGGCGGCATTGTAACGTCTGCTCCAAATCAGGCAAAATTGTGGACGACAATTTACGGCAAAACGGCTCATGCCGGCGTAGCGCCTGAAAAAGGGGTATCTGCAATCAATATCGCGGCGAAAGCCATTTCATCGATGAAACTGGGACGCATCGATTCGGAAACGACAGCCAATATCGGCCGTTTTGAAGGCGGAAAAGCGACGAATATTGTTTGTGAAGAAGTGAATATCCTGTCTGAAGCGCGTTCCATCTCGGAAGACAAACTCGCTGTACAAACGGCTCATATGGAAAGCGTCTTTGAAGATACAGCGGAAAGTTTCGGCTGCTCAGCCAAAACCGAAGTGAAATTGATGTATCCCGGCTTCCATTTCGCTGAAGATGAACCGGTCGTTGAAATCGCGCAGCGGGCCGCAGAAAAAATCGGCCGGCCATCGCCTGTCTTAACCAGCGGCGGGGGAAGTGATGCCAATATTTTCAACGGTTTCGGAATTCCGACAGTCAATCTGTGTGTCGGCTATGAGGAAATCCATACGAAGAGTGAACGCATGCCGATTGAAGAACTGGAGAAATTGGCTGAATTGCTGATTGAAATCATTAAGGAAACCACAAAAGCATAAACGAAAAGCGATATGAAAGGAGAGAACAGGATGTATGTTCTCTCTTTTTTTTGATACACTTAAAGAAAACAACAGGAGCGATTGCAATGGCGGGCCGAGTTATCTTCCATATTGATATGAATAGTTTCTATGCCTCTGTGGAACAATCGCACGATCCGACGTTAAAAGGGAAGGCGCTGGCGATTGCCGGAAATCCGAAAGAGCGGCGCGGCATCATTGTCACTTGTTCCTATGAAGCCCGCGCACACGGAATTTACACGACGATGCAAGTGCACGAAGCCAAGCGAAAATATCCGGCACTCCTCATATTGCCGCCGAATTTTGAACGGTACCGGGCAGCTTCCAAAGCGATGTTCGACATTCTTCGCTCTTATACTTCATCGGTTGAACCCGTATCGATAGACGAGGCCTATTTGGATGTAACGAATTTATTGGACGAGCGGTCTGCCCCCGGCCTTGCGGATGAACTTCAGCAGCGCATCAAAGCGGAACTGGATTTGCCGTGTTCGATCGGGATTGCACCCAATAAATTCCTGGCAAAAACCGCCTCCGATATGAAAAAGCCCATGGGTGTAACAATTCTTCGCAAAAGAGATATTCAGCGTCTGCTTTGGCCATTGCCCGTGATTGACATGCACGGCATCGGTGACAGCACAGCCGAAAAACTGAAGCGGCTGGAGATTCTGACCATCGGCGACCTCGCCACCGCCAATCCAGGTTTGATTAAGGAAAAGATGGGCAAAAACGGGATCCGGCTGCAGGCAAGAGCAAATGGCATCGACAGCAGGGAAGTGGATCCCGATTCGATTTACGACACCAAAAGCGTCGGAACATCCACTACCTTGCCGGTCGATGAAACGGATGAAAAAAATCTGCAAAAGATTTTTCGCCAGCTCAGTGAAAAAGTGGCCAAGCGGCTCGAAGCCAAAGAACTCGCCGGTCCAACCGTCAGCATACAGACACGCAGCTCCGATTGGCAAAACCGGACGCGCAGTGTGACGTTAAAGAACACGGTGTGGAAAGTGGATGATATCAACCGCAATGCCTGGCATCTCTTCATGAAGCACTGGAACGGCGAGCCTCTGCGGCTTGTCGGGGTCACGGTTTCGAATGTCGTCGATAAAGGGGAAATGACCGAACAATTATCGCTGTTCAATTTTCAGGAACATGCAAAAGACGAACCGATTCTTGACCTCATGTCCAAACTGGAAAAAAAATTCGGCAAAACTGTACTCTATAAAGGGACAAAACAAAAGAAAGCGAATTTTGATTCCAAAACCAGCTTCAGTAAAGATTTTCTGGACGACCACGATAGAAAGTAGGAAAACTATGCAATTATTATTTTTGGGCACCGGAGCCGGCATGCCATCCAAACAGCGCAATACCTCTTCGCTGGCGTTGAAATTGCTGGAGGAACGGGGAGCGGTTTGGCTGTTTGACTGCGGTGAAGCCACGCAGCATCAGATTCTGCACACCACATTGAAACCCCGGAAAGTGGAAAAGATATTTATCACGCATCTTCACGGTGACCATATTTACGGCTTGCCCGGATTTTTGGGCTCCCGTTCTTTCCAGGGCGGCGATGAGGGGATTGAAATATACGGACCACTGGGTATTCGAGAATATGTTGAGAGCGTACTGCGCATCAGCAGAACACATTTGAATTACCCGCTCCATTTCATCGAAGAACTCGATGGCCTGGTGTTCGAGGATGAAGGGATGTCAGTCCGCGCGGCCAAGCTGGATCATGTCATTCCTTCCTACGGTTTCCGCATCCAACAAAAACCGCTGCCGCCCAAGCTGATGATCGATCGAACGCGGGAATTAGGTGTTCCAAAAGGTCCCTTATTGGCAAAATTAAAGGCCGGGGAAGATGTGCAGCTTGAGAACGGAGATATAGTACGAAGTAAAGATGTAACCGAAGCGGAAAATAAAGGGTTTGTCGTCACGATTCTGGGTGATACCCGTTATTGCCAGGCAGCCATTGAGCTCGGACGTGGAGCCGATGTATTGGTCCATGAAGCGACATTTGATGGGGATACCCAAAAAATGGCAGGTGAGTATGGCCATTCGACGATTCGGGACGCGGCAGAAACGGCCAGACAGGCAAGCGCCAAAACGCTGATCGTCAATCATTTGAGTTCCCGCTTTTTGCCGGAAGATGAAAAAAAGCTCCTTAAGGAGATGCGCAGCATCCATGAAGACAGCTTCATCGCCCATGATTTCGATGAGTATGAGTGGAAAATTCATGAGCGGGCTTTGAAGCGAAAATAAGCTGGAACCATTGAAGGTCTTTGCGTGCGAAGGCCTTTTTTGGGTTGAGCTCCTCTTCCAGAGAATGAATGATTCTGAAGATTTGCATTATAATAGAAGGAACTTGAACAGAGGATGAAAATAATAGAAAAAATAACCAAAAAAGAAAAATTTATTTGCAAATTAATGGATAAAATATTTTCGGGTAAATAATAGAACAAACGTTCCCTTTGTGATAAAATAAAGGTACAGTTGCATGAGGGCGGTGTGGCCATTCCCCAGGAAAGGGGGTGGTGATATGACGGTTTACGAATCATTCGGATTGGTCTTTACAAGCATCGGGTTGACGATTAGCGGCTTGACGCTGGTCATTTCAATGATTTTAGTCACAAACAAAAAAAAATAACCGTCCCATGTGGCGTGGAATGACGGTTATTTAATGCCTGGAATTCCAGCCAACCGCTCTCAAAGCGGCATGCAGCTGGCCGAATGCTTATGCATTCGGTTTTTTACGTTATATTTATTATACTAAATCCAGCCTATTTTGCAACTGACTTATACCCAGCCGCGTTCGTATGGGACCGGAACTTCTATATCAGCAGCCAATTCCTTGGCGGCGCGGAAGGCCCAATAAGGGTCCCGCAGCAATTCCCGCGCCAGGAAGATCATATCTGCGCGGCCGTTCTGCAAAATTTCCTCTGCATGCAACGGACTGGTGATCAGACCGACAGCGCCGGTTGCAATGCTGGCTTCATGCTTGATGGTTTCGGCGAAAGTCACCTGATAGCCTGGATAAACAGGGATTTTGGCGGGCACCAACGCGCCTGAGCTGACATCGATCAAATCGACGCCTTGTTCCTTCATCCAGCGGGCCATTTCAATGTATTGATCCGGTGTCATTCCGCCTGCTGTATAATCGTGCGCTGAAATCCGCACAAACAGAGGTTTCGACCACACCGTGTTCACTGCATCAATGACTTCCCGCAACATGCGGTAGCGGTTTTCAGCGCTGCCGCCGTAATCATCCGTCCGGCGGTTCGTTAAAGGCGATAAGAACTCATTTAATAAATAACCGTGTGCACCGTGCAATTCGATGACATCAAAGCCGGCACGGTCAGCACGAATCGCAGCTTTTCGGAAGGCTTCGACTGTTTCCTGAATGTCTTCTGTCGACATTTCAGTGGGTGTTTTGTATTTGTCACTGAAAGGTAATGGGCTCGGTGCCTGGATTTCTCCGTCGACGGTGGCTTTTCTGCCTGCATGCGCAAGCTGAATGCCGGCTTTAGCACCGTTCAGTTTCGTCAAACGGACGATTTCCGCCAAACCATCGATATGGCTGTCATCCCAGATGCCGAGATCACGGGAGGAAATCCGTCCTTGCGGCTGAACAGCTGTTGCCTCCAGAATAATCAATCCGGTGCCGCCGACTGCACGGGTTGGATAATGGATTCGGTGCCAGTCTGTGATGGTGCCGTCTTCCTGATCGCTCTGGTACATGCACATCGGGGCCATGACGATTCTGTTTTTAAATGTTACGTCTTTGATTGTCATCGGTTCAAAAAGTTTTACCATCGATGATGTCTCCTCTTTACATATAGGGAATAGCGGAAGACTTATTTAAATTCTTTGCCAAGCTCGCGGGAACGATTTGCGGCCGCTGTGACACATTGGCCGACGATATCTTTGAAATTATTGTCCGCCAATGAATCGAGGCCGGCTGCAGTGGTGCCGTTCGGGCTCGTCACTTTTTTGCGCAATTCAGCAAAGTCTTCCTGCTGCATCATCTCAGCAGCCCCGAGGAATGTCTGGCGGACCAGTTTTTTGGCATCCGCTGCTGACAGCCCGTTGGCGACGCCAGCTTCCCGCATCGCCTCAGCGAAATAATAGAGGTAGGCCGGGCCGCTGCCTGCGACGCCGGTCAAAGCATGCAATTGGTCTTCTTCAACAACAGTAACGCTGCCGATGGAAGAAAGGAGCTTGCGCAATTCGTGCTGCTGTTCGACCGTCACAAATTTGCTCCAGGCCACACCGGTTGCAGATTTTCCGACTTGAGCCGATGTATTCGGCATCGCACGGGCCACAGGGAAGTTCCCCACATGGCGCTGAATCGTATCAATCGACACACCTGCCGCGACGGATACGATGACCGTATTGCCGGTGAGCTTCTTCTTAATGCCTGCCAGTGCCGCTGCAACGTCTTTCGGTTTCATCGCCAACAGGATGAAATTGGCATCTTTCAATTCTGTTTTGTTTTCATCAACGATATTTACGCCGTATTCATCGTGCAATACTTCCAGACGGTCCTGGTCCGATCTGTTCATCACCGAAATATCTTCCGGTTTCATTATTCTTTTATTGATCCAGCCATGAATCATGGATTCAGCCATGGATCCGGCACCTACACATACAATTTTCATCTTTCTCCACTTCCCTTTTATCATAATAAAAAGCGCATTCATCCCTGTTCATCAGGGACGAAAACGCTTTGTTTCCGCGGTACCACCCAGCTTTGTCAATTAAGACACCACTCGATATCCTTAACGCGGATCTACGGCCGTGTTTGCACGGCAGCTCAAAAGCAGGTTCCAGAGGGGAGCGGGGATGCGCTTTTCAGCTGTAGCAGCACTCTCTTTGCACCATCACCCTCTGTACTGATCTTTATCATCGCTAACTTATGTATATAAATTATACGGACAGCCCAATTGAATGTCAAATAAGGTTTCGGGATGACGCCAGGCTTCGAACAAGGTATGATAGGTGAATAGCCATTCATTTTTAAAGGAGAGAAAAGCCGTGAGCATTCATAAAATTATTATTCCTACGCCGTTTGCAGTCGGCGATGTAAATTCCTATCTATTGAAAGGCGACGCATTGACGCTGGTCGATGCCGGGCCCAAAACACCGGAAGCGTGGCAGGCTTTGGAGTTTGGACTGAAAGAAGCGGGCGTGCAGGCTGAAGATATCGAACAGGTCGTGTTAACCCATCATCACCCGGATCATGCCGGCTGGATCGACGGTTTTGACAACGCAAAATTATATGGACATCCTTATAACGATTTCTGGCTTCGGAGAGATCAGGCCTTTTTTGAATTTCATGACGCCTTCTATATGGAGCGCCTGAAAGAAGAAGGCGTACCGGATGACCAGCTGTTTTGGATCAAACGCATGAAGCGTCCGTTGACCTTGATGGGCAGCCGCCCGCTTGATGGGACCATTAACGAAGGGGACGTTGTGCCAGGACATCCAGACTGGGAAGTAATGGAGACGCTCGGCCACGCGCAGAGCCACTTGTCTTTCTGGAACAAGGAAAGCAGAGAGATGATCGGAGGAGATCACGTCATCGCAAAAGTTTCTTCCAATCCGCTGATTGAGCCCCCGCTCGATCCATCGATGGGCCGTCCCAAATCATTGCTGCAATATAACGCATCTCTGGCCCGGCTCCTTCAAATGCCGGTCGAGCTTATTTACAGCGGGCACGGCGAGGATGTCCGAAATGTCCATGAATTGATTACGGAGCGACTGGCCAAACAGCATCAGCGGGCGATGAAAGTGCTGTCGATGATCGGCAAGGAAGATAAGACCGTCTACGACTTGACGAAACAATTATTTCCGTATGCCTATGAAAAGGAATTGGGGCTGACACTTTCTGAAACAATCGGGCAGATCGACTACTTGCTTGAAGACGGCCTCATTTCGGAGAGCATGGATGAAAAAGGGGTTTTCCATTACAGGGAGGCGTAAATTTTATGCTGGTCTTTTTAATTTACAGCAGCAACAAGGCCCCTTTATATAGAGGAACGGTGGAAGCAAAATCCACCGTTCTTTTTTTTTATGTTTTTTAACCCCTAGCACTTGCACATTATATTTAGGCATGCTATTCTTTGTATATTAATTTTAATTAATGCATAAAAATACAAAGGTGGTTTTTCTATTGAATAAAAAAATCGTTCTTGCCTATTCAGGTGGACTGGATACATCGGTGGCCATTCCATGGCTGAAATCAGAAGGATATGACGTAGTGGCGGTCTGCCTCGATATTGGAGAAGGAAAAGATCTGGAGTTTATCAAGAAAAAAGCGCTGCAGGTTGGAGCGGTTGAAAGTTACATGATTGATGCCAGAGACGAATTTGCTGATAATTATGCATTAATATCCATGCAGGCTCATACCTTATACGAAGGCAAATATCCGTTGGTGTCTGCGCTGTCCCGTCCGCTGATTTCGAAAAAGCTGGTGGAAATCGCTGAAATGAGTGGCGCAACAGCTGTGGCACATGGCTGTACAGGCAAAGGCAACGACCAGGTGCGTTTTGAAGTGTCGATCAAATCATTGAATCCGAATCTGGAAGTCGTGGCGCCCGTCAGACAATGGGGCTGGTCGCGTGATGAAGAAATTGCCTATGCCAAAGAAAACAATGTGCCGATCCCGGTCAATCTGGACAGCCCGTTTTCCATCGACATGAACCTTTGGGGCCGTGCCAATGAATGCGGCGTGCTGGAAGATCCATGGGCAACGCCTCCGGAAGAAGCATATGAACTGACGAATGCACTCGAAAACACGCCCGATACACCGGATACGGTGGAAATCGAATTTATTAAAGGCGTGCCGGTAAAACTGAATGGCGTTTCCTATTCATTGACGCAATTGATTTTCGAATTGAACCATGTGGCGGGCAAACACGGCGTCGGACGGATCGACCATGTCGAAAATCGGTTGGTCGGCATCAAATCCCGTGAAATATACGAAGCGCCGGCTGCCATGACGTTGATTGCCGCGCATAAAGAATTGGAAGACATTACGCTGGTCAAAGAAATGGCGCATTTCAAGCCGGTCATTGAGAAGAAGTTAACGGAACTCATTTATGAAGGTTTATGGTTCTCACCGCTGCGGGTTGCGCTGGAAGCATTCTTGAAAGAAACGCAGGAGTTTGTCAACGGCACCGTGCGGGTGAAATTATTCAAAGGGCACGCAATTGTCGAAGGACGGAAGTCTCCGAATTCATTGTACAGCGAGCAATTGGCTACTTATTCCACAGATGACACATTCAATCACGCATCCGCTGTCGGTTTCATCGAATTATGGGGGCTGCCAACAGTCGTCAATGCGATGGTCAATAAAAAGGCGGTGCCTGTCACTGAACAGGTGAAAGAAGAGGTAAAATCATGACCAAGCTCTGGGGAGGCCGCTTTCAGAAATCGGCCGAACAATGGGTCGATGAGTTTGGCGCATCGATCGGCTTTGACCAGAAGCTGGTGATGGAAGATATTGAAGGCAGCACAGCACATGTGAAAATGCTCGGCGCATGCGGGATCTTACCGGAAGATGACACAGCATCAATTCTTTCAGGACTTGAGACGTTGAAGCAAAAAGCAGCGGCGGGCGAGCTCGAATACAGTGCTTCCAATGAAGACATCCATTTAAATCTGGAAAAATTCCTGATTGATGAAATCGGCCCGGTCGGCGGCAAGCTTCATACCGGCAGAAGCCGCAACGACCAGGTGGCGACCGATATGCATTTGTATCTGAAGAACCGGGTCGGTGAAATCATCGAAGCCATCGATCATTTCCAACAGGCAATCGTGGAGCAGGCAGAAACTCACATTGAAACGATTGTGCCGGGCTATACGCATCTGCAGCGTGCCCAGCCGATCTCATTCGGCCATCATCTGATGACGTATTTCTGGATGCTGCAGCGCGATAAGGAACGATTGACGGAATCCTTGAAGCGCATTGACGTTTCCCCGCTCGGCGCGGGAGCGATGTCCGGGACGACGTTTCCGATTGACCGTGAACTCGCGGCAGCGCATCTTGACTTCGCGAATGTTTACCCAAACAGCATCGACGCTGTCAGCGACCGGGATTTCATCGTTGAATTCCTGTCGAACGCTTCGATGCTGATGATGCACATGTCGCGCTTTGCCGAAGAAATCATCCTGTGGTCAAGTGAGGAATTCCGTTTTATCGAACTGGATGATACGTTTTCAACCGGCTCGAGCATCATGCCGCAAAAGAAAAATCCGGATATGGCGGAGTTGATCCGCGGCAAGACCGGGCGCGTCTACGGCAATCTATTTGGCTTGCTGACGACGCTGAAAGGGCTGCCGCTGGCGTACAATAAAGATATGCAGGAAGACAAGGAAGGCATGTTTGATACGGTGCATACCTTGATGGGATCATTGCCGATATTCGAAGGAATGGTACGCACGATGACAGTGCGCACGGATTCCATGGAAGCAGCTGTCAACTCGGATTTTTCCAACGCGACTGAACTTGCCGATTATCTGGCGGCAAAAGGGATGCCTTTCCGGGAAGCGCATGACGTGACCGGCAAATTGGTCTTCACCTGCATCCAGCGGGGCTATTATTTAAAAGATCTGCCACTGGAAGACATGAAAGCGGCAAGTCCATTGCTCGAAGAAGATATTTACGAAACCCTGAAACCGCGCACAGCTGTTGATAGAAGAAACTCTTTCGGCGGCACAGGCTTCGAGCAGGTGCGCATTCAATTGGACAAGGCGAAACGCTTGATTGCAAAATAAAAAGATCGCAATTACAAAAGCCTCTGCAGAAACCATTTTCTGCGGAGGCTTTTTTCTATTCGCTGAAATCTACAACCAAAGGCGGATTTATTTCTTGAAACGAAATACTTCTTCCTATTTTGTCCAAAAATTTGCTAAAATGAAAAAGTTGGATATGTTGAATTAAAGGATCTGATAAATGTGCCGCTTCGGGTCCCGCTATAAGCCGAGAAAACCACTCGTCTTTTGCTTCGTCGGCATACGCCTGCTCCTGGAGCGCGCCAGTGCTGAGAGAAATCTCTAAAGATATGGAGCAAAACAGCGAAGACGCCCAGGGGAGCAAAAACGGCGTTGGCTTTCCAACGTCGTTTCGACGAAGTGCGATATTCCCATGGTGCTCCTGCATCGCTACGCTGCTTCGTCGCAAAGACTTAGCCTCGCGAGCTTCGGCTAATGTCTTCGAAGCTGTTTTGCGGAATATCGGCTTCTAAAATTTATTAGTTCGACATATGTAGATACATACAATAACAGACAGCAGGGAGACTACTGGAATGCGCGTTTTTTTGGAATTAGGCTGGTTTTTTAAAGAAAGGAAAAAGCAATACGCCATTGGCATCTTTCTGCTGCTGATCGTGGCGGCACTCGGTGTTCTGCCACCGCGCATCATCGGCTTCGTGGTCGACGAAATCAGCAGAGGCACGCTGACACCGGCTTACCTCATCAAATGGCTCAGCATTCTCGCAGGGGCGGCGCTGATCATGTACGTGCTGCGCTATGCCTGGCGTTTGATGATTTTCGGTTCATCGATCATCTTGGCCCGCAATCTGCGGCGCAAGCTGTTCCATCATTTTACACAAATGTCCCCGTCTTTTTATCAAAAGAGGCGTGTCGGCGATTTGATGGCACACGCCACCAATGATTTGCAGGCAGTCCAAATGACCGCCGGCGCTGGCGTACTGACGCTCTTCGATTCACTGGCGACAGGCGGCTTTGTCATTGCCGCGATGGCCATCACGATTGACTGGAAGCTGACATTGATCGTGTTGCTTCCGCTGCCGCTGATGGCTTACCTGACCAATTATTACGGCAAGCTGATGCATCTTCGTTTTCACGACGCCCAGGCTGCTTTTTCAGGGTTGAATGATAAAACGCAGGAAAGTATCTCCGGAATGAAAGTCATCAAGACTTTCGGACAGGAGAAAGAAGACGTCGAGGATTTCCGGGCTCTGTCAAAAAAAGTAGTGGACGAAAATATCCGTGTGGCCAGGGTCGATTCGCTATTCGATCCGACGATATCAGCGATTATCGGCATCTGTTATTTTCTGGCCATCGGATTCGGCTCATATTTCGTCACGATTGGCGACATGACCATCGGCGATTTGATCGCTTTTACGGCTTATCTTGGACTCCTCGTATGGCCGATGCTCGCTTTCGGCTGGCTCTTCAATATTGTGGAGCGCGGCCGTGCGTCATACGACCGGATCCGCCAATTGCTGGCAGAACCGGCGGATATTGATGACCGACAAGGCGCGCTGGATATCCATCCGGAAGGGGATATCGTGTTCAATTTGCAGGAATTTAAATTCACCGGTGATGACCGGGCCGCATTGCATAACGTCAATTTCACCGTAAAACGCGGTGAGACGCTGGGCATTGTCGGCAAAACAGGCTCAGGCAAATCCGCCATTCTCCGGCTGCTGCTCCGCGAATTTGAAAATTACAGCGGCGAAATCAGTTTCGGCGGACGGTCCATCAATGATTATAAAAAGAAAAAATTGAGAGAAGCAATCGGCTATGTGCCGCAGGACCATTTTTTATTTTCGACGACGGTTGCCGGCAATATCGCCTTTGCCCGACCAGAGGCGACAGAGGATGAAATCCACCACGCCGCGCAGCTGGCACATATCCATCAGGACATTTTGAATTTCACCTTGGGTTATGGAACGATTGTCGGGGAGCGGGGCGTTTCCCTGTCAGGCGGCCAGAAACAGCGGATTTCGATTGCCCGGGCATTGATGATGCAACCGGAACTGCTGATTTTGGATGATTCGCTGTCGGCGGTCGATGCCAAGACCGAAGAGGCGATTCTCGAATCGTTGAAACAGACACGGACAGGCGAAACGACCATCATCACATCACACCGGCTCAGCGCCATCCAGCATGCCCACCAGATTCTGGTGATGGAGGCCGGCACCGTAAAGGAAATCGGAACTCATGACGAATTAATGAAGAAAAAAAGCATCTATTATGAAATGTATGAGCTGCAGCAATTGGAAGCGCTCGTCGAACAGGGAGGCGAGACCCAATGATCGAAAAGCAGAAAGAATTGACCGGCAGAGATCAATGGCTTGTATTCAAACGGCTGCTTCTTTATCTGATTCCCCATAAGCGGATGTTATCGGTGGCAATGCTGCTGCTGGTGCTCACGGTAATCGGAGATGTGGTGGGGCCCTTGCTCATCAAGACGTTTATCGATAATTACCTGACAGCAGGCAATTTCCCCACTGGACCGATTGTGGGACTGGCCCTGGGTTATATATTCATCCAGGTATCAAATGTCATCATCAGCTATTTCCAGATGCTGAAGTTCCAGGAGGCGGCGCTGAAGATTATTCAGCAGATGCGCATTGATGTGTTTACAAAAGTGCAGCGACTCGGCATGCGTTATTTCGACAAGACTCCAGCCGGCGGCATTGTGTCACGGGTGACAAATGATACCGAAGCGATCAAGGAAATGTTTGTCACCGTCCTCATCGGTTTTATCCAAAGCATCTTCCTGATCATCGGTGTCTATATCGCGATGTTCTTCCTGAATGTCCAGCTTGCACTGATTACGCTGATCCTGCTGCCGATCCTCCTGTGGATCATGTATATTTACCGGAAATACAGTTCGCTTTTCTACCAGGATCTGCGGGAGCGGCTCGGCCAATTGAATGCCAAAATTTCCGAATCCGTGCAAGGCATGGGCATGATTCAGGCGTTCAGCCAGGAAGGCCGGATGCAGGATGAATTCAATGACATCAATGAAAAACATTGGAAAGCCGGCAAACGCAACATCAAAATCGATGGTCTGCTGCTGCGCCCCGCAATTGATCTGGTTTATACGCTGGCGCTGATCATGCTGCTCAGTTATTTCGGCATCACGTCATTTTCATCTACGATTGAAGTCGGTGTTATTTATGCCTTTGTTACCTATATCGACCGGTTTTTTGAGCCGATCAATCAGGTGATGCAGCGTCTGTCGATTTTCCAGCAGGCCATTGTCGCTGCTTCGCGTGTTTTCGATCTATTGGATGAAGAAGACGAAGCGCCCGCTCAAAAGGACAGCGATCACAAAATTTTGGATGGACGTATCGAATTCCGGAATGTCAGCTTTTCCTATGACGGCAACGCCGACGTTCTGAAGAATATTTCGTTTACCGCTGAACCCGGTCAAACGGTGGCATTAGTCGGACACACCGGCAGCGGAAAAAGTTCGATCATCAATCTGCTGATGCGGTTCTATGAGTTTGAACGCGGCGATATCCTCATTGACGGCCGTTCCGTGAAAGACTATCGAACTTCCGAATTGCGGAACAAGATGGGGCTTGTGCTGCAGGATCCGTTCCTGTTTTACGGCACCATCGAAAGCAATATTCGCTTGTATAATCCGGACATGATGTTCTCTCAGGTGCGTGCTGCCGCAGAATTTGTGCAGGCCGATAAATTCATCGGAGAGCTGCCGGACGGTTATGATCATAAAGTGACGGAAAGAGGTTCAACGTTCTCAAGCGGGCAGCGCCAATTATTGGCATTTGCCCGCACCATGGCGGCCGATCCCAAAATTCTCGTGCTCGACGAGGCTACGGCCAATATCGATACCGAAACCGAAGTTGCGATCCAGACGAGTTTGGAGAAGATGAGGCGCGGCCGGACGACGATTGCAATCGCCCACAGGCTGAGCACGATCCAGGATGCAGAGCTGATTATCGTTCTGCACCAGGGTGAGATTGTGGAGCAGGGAACTCATCAGCAGCTGCTGGCCAAACGGGGGCTCTACCATAAGATGTATCTGCTGCAAAACGGCATTGTGGAATTGGAAAAATAAATGTTCTGTCATATGCGAATGGAGAAAAGCTGTTTTTTCTCCGTTCGCATTTTTATATAATCTATATAGGTTGATGTAAAGAATCAGCATTTTTATTCCGATTCGACGCTATGGACAAGGACAAAGATTATGCTCCTGCGCAAGCTCGTCGCAAAAGAGCTGATATCTTCGTTTAGCACACCTTGACTCCCGCAATAAGCCGAGAAGCCCACTCGTCGTTTGCTTCGACGGCATTCGCCTGCTCTTAAGCCGCGCCGGCGCTGAGAGAGTATCTTAGATATGTAGCAAAACAGCGAAGACGCCATGGGGACCAAGCGAAGTGCTGAGATCCACTCGGGCGAAGTGAAACGAGACCGAGTTAGCTTAGCGCGAGCCCCCAGGCAAGCGAAGCTGTTTTGCGGAATATCGGGTACTACAGGTTTATTAGTTCAACATATCTAGAGTAAAAGTGTTTTGTCCGACACATTCACAAAGAGTTCACAGGCAAAAGGGCAGTTTTCTTGGGGCTTATTTGATAAGATGAAATGAGTATAATGAAGGAGTGAAAATAGTGGCAAGTGATATCAACCTTTTCCTGGCTTTTGGGGCAGGATTTCTAAGCTTCATTTCACCATGCACATTGCCTTTATATCCGGCATTTTTATCTTATATTACCGGCATGTCGCTTGATGAAATCAAAAACGACAAGAAAGTCATGCAGCGGCGAGGCATGTTCCATACGCTGTTCTTCCTGCTCGGCTTTTCAACGATCTTTATCGCCCTCGGTTTCAGTACATCGTTTTTCTATGAATGGTTTATCACGTATGATGAACTGATCCGCCAGGTCGGCGCAATATTCATTGTGATTTTCGGCCTCATGATCATCGGGTTCTTCCAGCCGAAATTCCTGATGGCGGATAAAAAGTTTTCATTTAAGAATCGGCCTTCCGGTTTTATTGGAACATTTGTCATCGGACTGGCATTTGCAGCCGGATGGACGCCGTGTACAGGGCCGATTACAGCTGCCATTTATACGCTGGCGGCAGCCAATCCGGGCTCTGGGGTCTGGTATATGCTTGCTTATGTTCTTGGATTTGCGATTCCATTCTTCGTGCTGTCGTTCTTTGTGACACGCCTTGGCTGGTTGCGCAAACACAATAACACCATCATGAAAGTCGGCGGTTTTATCATGATTGCAGTCGGAATTTTACTGTTCTTCGACGGATTGACATATCTCATCCGTATCCTGAGTCCAATCTTCGGTGATTTCCAAGGATTCTAATTGATCACAAAGCAGGTGAAAGCTATGAAAACCATCCATTCAATAAACGACTACCACCAAATGATCGAACGCAGAGACACGTTTCTGTTATTTGTCAAAACCGATAATTGTTCGGTTTGTGAAGGCTTGCGCCCGCAAGTCGAAGAGTTCGAAAGCGATTATGAAATTCCTTTCTATTTGGTGAACGGAGCCAGATTGCCTGAACTGGCGGGGGAGCTTCTGCTCTTTTCCGCACCCATCGTGCTGATTTTCCACGAAGGCAAAGAAATTCATCGCTTTGTCCGTTTTGTAAGAATTGATGAATTGCGGAGCCGTCTGGAAGAGTTGGAGGAGGGATTGGATGTTTAATGAAATTCCTTCAGAAGTCTTTCTGGCCATAACAACAGTGGGTGCTTTAATAATGGGTGTGTTGGCAATGTTCGTCAGATCCCGCGCTGCCAAAAAGCCGGCTTCTGTCAAGAAAATCCTGTTGCCGCCTATCTTCATGTCCACCGGCGCTTTGATGTTCATTTTCCCGTTTTTCAGAGTGGCACCGGCTCAGATTGCAGAAGCACTCGCGGCAGGCATCGTTTTTTCACTTGTTCTTATCTGGACTTCGAAATTTGAAGTGAAAGACGGCGAAATTTATTTAAAACAATCAAAAACATTTCTTTATATTTTGATCGGCTTATTGCTCGTGCGCATTGTCGGCAAAGTGATCCTCAGTTCGACCATTGATATTGGCGAACTCGGCGGCATGTTCTGGATCCTTGCTTTTGGCATGATCATCCCGTGGCGTATCGCAATGTATTATCAATATAAAAACTTGGCAGAAAAAAATAAAAGCGCAGTACCCGGTTAATGGGTGCTGCGCTTTTCTATTGTCCAGACTTCAGCGGCCCAGCTCTTCGGGTCATTAGCCTGCTCAGCTATGCGGCAAAGAACGCCGCTCCGCTGATCCGTCTTATGCCTTTCAGAGCTTAACGGGCTCTGTCGCTTTTCTCTATTGCTCAAAATACTCTTCATACGGGCTCACATCAATATCAAGTTCGTGCAATTTCTTCCGCAGGAACTTATGGTCCCGTTTTGGCGTGGCTTGGATATAGCCCCTGATAATATGTTGATGCTCCATTTTCGTAACTTTTTCCTCGAGCAGAATCTGTCCGATCCGGCCGGCAATTTTTTGTTTTGCTACGGGACGGAACAGGTCTGGCACGGGCTGCACCAATTCGTTCAGCAATTCCTTTTCGGGTTCCCCCCATAAATGAATCGTCTTGTCGACGTAATGTTCTTCCCAATTTAAATCTGACAATCCATCACTTTTGGGAATCGATTTCAGGAATTTCCTGAACATGAAAAAACCGCCGATCGCAAACAAACCGACAAGTACAACTACCCAAAACAGAATGAACCATAAAAACCAACCGTCTAAAGCCACTTTAGTCACCTCTAACCTTTCGATATCTCCATTATAAGAGCTAAATAAAAATAATTCATTAAAAATGTATCCCTTTTTGCCCTAACTGTCTATATAGGGGGTGAGAGGAGGTGAAACAACATGGCAAACAGCTACTTCAAGAACGCAAGCATCCGCCTGACATTCGACAATGGTGTCGATGAACTGGGCAAACCGAAAAAGAAATTGAAAGCGTATCACAATGTAAGTGACACGGCAGCAGCTACTGAGATTTTCGAAACAGCCCGTGTAATGACGGATTTCGGCATGAAAGCGCTGATCAATCTGGAAAAACAGTCCAACCAATCAATCTACGCTTAATAAAACCAAGGGGGAATAGGGAATGGCAAAAACATTGGAATTGATTTTCGAAACAGGTGCAGGCAAGGCTGTTGTATTATCTGTGGATGAACCGAGGGAAGACCTGACGGCTTTGGAACTCGCGACAGGCATGCAGACGATTCTTGCGCAAAACATCTTTGAGGTTGAGGGGTCGGCTTTTGCAGTAGCGAAAGGTGCCCGTGTAATTGAACGGAACGTCGTCGATTACGAAGTATAAAGATTGGAGCCCTCCTCAGACGGAGGGCTCTTTTGCATAATTGAACAGAAAGGGGAGAAAGAAATGGAAGATTGGATGCGCTTGATTCAGGAAGTGGGTTTCCCGATTTTTGTATCCTTCTATTTGATGCATAGAGTTGAAACCAAACTTGTGGCGATTCATGAAGCTTTGATCGCCATCCGGCTCTGATTTCACAAATTTGTGACAAAGGGCGGGGAAAACGAGTTGTCGGCACCCGCTTCTTCATTTAAGATGGAGGCAGTATGTATTGTGGAGGCGGCACCATGAAAAAACTAGTTCTATTGGCAGTAATTGGCCTGGTGATGCTTTTGGCTGCATGCGGGGATTCCGCCATTGAAGATTTTTCCCATACCGATCAACGGGGGGAAGAGGTATCGCTTGAAGATTTGAAGGGGAGCCCATGGCTGGCGACGTTTGTCTTCACCAATTGCACTACCGTTTGTCCGCCGATGACGTTTAATATGGTGACTATTCAGGAGGAACTGGAAGCGCAAGGCATTGATGACTATAAAATTATTGCATTCAGCGTGGACCCGGTGACCGATAAACCGGATGTATTGGCTGATTATCTTGCCAAATTCAATGTGCCGGACCCTTCGAAATGGCATTTGCTGACCGGCTACTCGCAGGATGACATCGCGGCATATGCAAAAGACAATTTCAAGGCTTTCGTGAAAGACGATCCAGCGAGCAACCAGGTCGTCCACGGCACAAGTTTTTACCTGGTCGATTCGAATGGCAAAGTTGCACATAATTATGACGGCTATGCAGATGTACCGGTAGAGCAAATCGCTGAGGACATGCAGGAGCTGCTGGAGCAATGAGCCAAGTGACAGAAAATACATTTAAAAAGGCTATATTCCGATGAGGAATATAGCCTTTTTATTGTTGTTTACAGCTGCTGTTTCTTCAGCAAATCGCGTATTTCCACCAGCAGTTCTTCTTTTTTATCCAGTTCCGGCACACTTTGTTCTTCCGGCATGGTTTCTTTTCGTCTGAAATTCATGAACACGCGAATGACCAGGAAAATAGAAAATGCGATGATTAAAAAGTCCAATATCGATTGTATGAATGCACCGTATCTTAAAGTGGCATCCCCAACTTTGTATTCTGCGCCGGCGATGCTGAATCCGCCCATGAGCAATCCGATGGCAGGCATAATCAGGTCTTCCACCAAAGAAGTGATAATTTTACCGAAAGCGGCACCAATAACAACAGCAATGGCGAGGTCCAATACATTGCCTTTCATAGCAAAGTCTTTAAAATCTTTCCACATATTTATCACCTCCATCGTCAACTTTACTCCTGCCTCCATCGAAAAGATAGTGGCGATAGAGCAGAATTATAGGAGGCCTTATGTTAAACTAGAGGAAAAACAACTGGGCGTGAGCACATGAAGAAGAAAAAGAACAAATTGAAAAAGGGCAACAAGTTGAAGCTTCTGTTTCTCCTTCTTTTATTCCCCGCGCTCCTTGTCGGCGTAACTTTGTTTATCTCCGTCTATTATATATTTAATCCCGAGACAGTTATAACTGCCTTGAAAAAAACCCCGAATCTGATATGGGAAATGGAAGTGCCGGAGGACTATATTCCTTTGTATAAAGAAACGGCAGAAGAATTTGGCATTCCATGGACGCTGCTGGCTGCCCATCACAGAGTGGAAACACGCTTTTCAACGATGGACCCTTTATTATCTCCGGTCGGAGCGGAAGGGCATATGCAGTTTATGCCCTGCACATTCGTCGGCTGGAGTCATCCAACATGTACCGGCTTGGGACAGGGAGAGATCCCGGATGATGAGAAAACAGATCCTGAAGTCATTCAGGAGTTTGGGGGCTATGGTACAGACGGTGACGGCGATGGCATAGCGGATCCCTACAACCTGACGGATGCGCTGCATAGTGCGGCCAATTATTTAGCGCAAAATGGAGCGGCTGACGGCGACCTCGAAGGTGCGATTTTCCGCTATAACCACAGCGATGAATACGTCGAGGATATCCTACACTATCACAATCTGTACAAAGAGGAATTTCCGGAATAGCTCAAAAAAAGAGTGGACAATGTGTCCACTCTTTTTTTGTGCTTGTTGAGAAAGTAAAAATGAAAGCCGATATTGCGCAAAAAAGCTTCGCTTGCCAAAACCCGTGCTCCTGCATCGCTGCGCTGCTTCGTCGCAAAGAGCCGGCCTTGCAGGCTACGGCCAACTCTTGGCTCGCGCTGAGCTAACTCGGTCTCGTTTCACTTCGCCCGAGTGGATCTTGCACTTCGTCGGCATTCGCCTGCTCCCCGGGGCGTCTTCGCTGTTTTGCTCCATATCTCAGCTCTTTTTCTATAAAGGAATAGACGTTTAGGTGTGTTGTATGTGAGAAGGTGAACACTTGCATTATCAGCACAGAACAGAATGAAGCGGCAGGCGGCGACTCCATCGGGAACCAGAGCTAGTCCTGAGACCCCGCAGGGAGCGAAGCGAGCGAGGAGGCTCAGGCAGCTCCCCGAGGAAAGCGTCCGCCTAGAGCGAAATGATTGGAGAAGTTGTCAGTTTCTCGACAGCCAGAAAAAAGAGTGGACAATGTGTCCACTCTTTTTTGATCCTTCATTTAATTATTAGCGGTTGCGGTTTTTTCTGCCCATTGAACCAAGAATCAGGCTCAATACGAATACAAGAACCAAAGCACCGATCAATGCGGGAATAATGTAAACATCCCAAATTTCTGGACCCCAATCTCCGAGGATCAGGCTACCCAGCCATGCTCCGATAATACCTGCGATAATGTTGCCGATGATACCACCTGGAATATCTTTACCTAAAATTAGTCCTGCTAGCCAACCGATGATACCGCCCATGATTAAGAATAAAATAAAGCCCATCGTTTTCCATCTCCTTTTTAAATAGTTATAAGTGCTACACTACAGATATAACCTATTTCGGGAAATTCAAAACATCGGCCAGGAAAAATTTATAAAACTTCTGCACCCAAGGAATTGCTGAAATGCCGCAATGCCCAGTCATGGCCTTCGGGATCAAAGCTTGCGACGGCCTCTTTATGGATGACAATTTTGAACCCTTTGTTATAAGCGTCGACAGCTGTGTGCAGGACACAGATGTCCGTGCAGACGCCGATAATGTGGAGTTCTTCTATATTCCGTTCACGCAGCAATAATTCAAGTGAAGTACCGGCAAAGGCGCTGTATCTGGTCTTATCCATCCAGACGATTCGATCCCTATTGGCTTCATGCAGCCCTTTCAATTTTCCGTATAATTCCCGGCCGGCGGTTCCCCGGATGTTATGAGGGGGGAATAGTTTGTGCTCCGGATGAAGGACGTCCCCTTCTTCGTGAAGATCGACCGGCATCACCACAAAATCTCCGCGCTCAAGAAATTGGTCGGTGATTCCACAAATTGCATCTTCAATGGCCTGACCAGGTTTGCCACAGGTCAGGCTGCCGTCATCAGCTACAAAATCCACCGTATAATCCACAACCAGTAAAGCTTTCTTCATCAAAACCCCTCCTGAAATCGTTACTTTATAAGATAAGTATACCCGATAATGCCTAAGCAGGCGTTATGTATTGAAAGAAAACTGAATATTCGGTATAATAAAAAGAAAAGAGAGGGTGAAACCGCATGCAATACGAAAATTTCGAGCGTCTGAACAGACAGGGAATGTGGTTTGTGATCATCCACACCATTGTAGTTTTCAATTTGACATTGAATTTCGGTTTCTTCTCTTTATAGATGGGAGGAGAAAAAAGGTATCAGGGAATCGAATATGCAGTATATTGAAAAAGCCCGCTGAGAAACGAATAATCTCAGCGGGCTTTTTCAGTTATTTTTTCAAGCGCTGTAATGAATCTTTCAGGATCCGGGAAGCTGAATCGAGAGACACTCCGAGAATCTCCTGAATTTCCTCCAGGTTCTTCTGTTCTTCGGAATAGAGATAATGGACAAAAGCAAAACGGATGTCCCCTGAACGCATCGGCACACCGATAAAAGCAGACAGCGCTTCCGTGTAATCGGACAGGGAGCCCATCTGGAACATGGTGTATTCGTTATTCACTTTGGAAGACAGAAGATAGGGCGTTCCACGGAAAATGGCGCGTTCGATGCCTTCCAGCAGCACGGTGATTTCCTTGCCGGTGAAATCAATGCGGCTCATATAACCGTCTTTTTTTTCAAAGGCGAGCGTCAATTTATGGCCTTTGTCTTCAAAATTGCTGATGTCGATTGCAGCCATGTCCCGAAGGCGCAGCCCCCGCATATAAAGGATATAGAGAATCTTGGCATTCAATGACAGCTGATCCGTAGCAAGGACAGCTTCTTTTTTTTCGAGCAATGTGCCATAATCCAGATGAATATCCGGGGGAGTCAGGTCCAGCTTTTCGGAAAACTTGAATTTCGGCATGAAGTCGACGGGAATCCGCCCGATGCGCCACATATAATCGAACCATTGGCGGATAAAAATGATCTTCCTGTTCAACGTACTGTCCTTGATGCCGGTGGCACGCTGTTCCTGCAGAAATTTCTGGATATCCGCGGGACGAATTTCATGCGGTTCAATGCGCCTGTTATATTGCCGGGTGAGGAAAGCGAAAAGGGAATGGATCAACTGGACTTCATGGACGACCGTATTCGGACTGATACCATTTTGCAGCCGATATTTTTCATAGCCATAGGGCATCTCGGTTCACCTCTGCTCCTGTATTTACTGAAAATTATACCATATTCATTGAAAAAGAGAACGTACTTTCCCGTACGGAAGAAAAGGAAGGGATTTCTGCTCCTGTAAGTAGAAATTGCGCAGGAATTTATTTAAATGATATATTTCCTTGAATATTTTTATACATAAGGTCATATCAGAAAATTCAAAACATGTCGACAAGAAAATTGGAATCGTTCATACTTATAATGATGGAAGCAATGAAAAATAGTGAGTTGTACCTGAGAAAACAGGGTATGGAATGATTAAGGCTGGCTATTTAAACTGAAAGGGGAGTTCAGATGTTCAAAGAGGACAATGAAAAGATCAGAAAACGCCTGCTGGAAACAGCAGAAAGGTTTACTGATGATCAATTGAATCATAAGCCAGCAGTGGGAACATGGTCGGCGATGCAGATCCTGGATCATCTTCAATTGATGGAAAAGGTCATTGCAAGAAACATAGCCAAAGAATTGGAGCGGGAAACCAGTAAAAAAGCGATGAAAAAGCCGATTCAACTGACTGTCAGCAGAACCATCAAAGTCGATGCGCCTTCCTATACACAGCCATCAGACGAATTTATTGACTTAGCTGCCATGAAAGCCAGGCTGCAAGCATCGCGCACCCAACTGAATCAGCTTTACGATAACGCTTCAGGTGACGCGCTGAAATCCAAATCAATGCCGCATCCCGTTTTCGGGAATGTGCCGCTGATCCAATGGTTCCCATTTGTAGGGCTCCACGAAAAACGGCATTTGAAACAAATGGAAAGCTTATTAAGCAAAATCAATGGACAACCCAAAGAGTAATTAGAAAAACTTATCACATTCCATAATTTTAATGTAATTTACTTATGCATGGGATTTCGTTATGATGGTATTGGAGAAAAGAACTATATTAGGCCTTTTCAGAAGATTCAAAGGAGGAACATCACATGGCAAAAAGCAGTTTGCACAACAGCCGTACTTCTTTTGAGCTAAACGGCAACACATATAATTACTATCGTTTAGCTGCATTAGAAGAAGCAGGAATCGCGAAAGTATCACGCCTTCCTTATTCAATCAAAGTTCTATTGGAATCCGTATTGCGTCAGCATGACGGCTATGTAATCAAAGATGAGCATGTCGAAGAATTAGCAAAATGGGGCAAAAACGCCAACAAAGAAGCAGAAGTTCCATTTAAACCATCCCGCGTAATTTTGCAGGATTTCACTGGAGTACCAGTTGTAGTTGATTTGGCAGCATTGCGTTCAGCTATGTCAAAACTTGGCGGAGACCCGGACAAGATCAACCCGGAAATTCCAGTTGACCTTGTCATTGACCACTCTGTACAAGTAGACAACTACGGAACAGAAGATGCACTTCGCATCAACATGGAATTGGAATTCGACCGCAACGCGGAACGTTACCAGTTCTTGAACTGGGCACAAAAAGCTTACGACAACTACCGTGCAGTGCCACCGGCTACAGGGATCGTTCACCAGGTTAACCTTGAGTATCTGGCGAATGTTGTTCATGCAGTTGAAAACGGCGACGGTACTTTTGAAGCGTTCCCGGATACATTGGTCGGAACGGATTCCCATACAACAATGATCAACGGTATCGGCGTACTTGGATGGGGCGTTGGCGGCATCGAGGCGGAAGCCGGAATGCTTGGACAACCATCTTATTTCCCAATTCCTGAAGTTATCGGTGTGAAAATGACTGGCGAATTGCCAAACGGCGCGACTGCGACGGATTTGGCACTTAAAGTCACTGAAACATTGCGTAAAAAAGGCGTAGTAGGTAAATTTGTCGAGTTCTTCGGAACAGGCGTTACGACATTGCCACTAGCTGATCGTGCAACGATTGCGAACATGGCTCCGGAATACGGCGCAACTTGCGGTTTCTTCCCGGTTGATGAAGAAGCATTGAACTATATGCGTCTGACTGCTCGTTCAGAAGAGCAAATTGCGATCACGAAAGAATATCTGAAAGCGAACGACATGTTCTTCACAGTAGAAAACGAAGATCCGATTTACACAGACTTGGTTGAAATCAACCTTTCTGAAATCGAACCAAACCTTGCAGGACCGAAACGTCCACAGGATTTGATTCCGTTGTCTGCGATGAAGACAGAATTCAACAAAGCCGTTACTGCTCCTGAAGGACCACACGGTTTTGCGCTTAACGATGCTGAAATCGCCAAAACAGCAACTGTAGATTTCAAAGACGGACGTTCCGTTGAAATGACAACAGGTTCATTGGCTATTGCTGCAATTACATCTTGTACAAATACATCGAACCCGTACGTTATGCTCGGTGCTGGTCTTGTCGCGAAAAAAGCGGTTGAACTTGGCCTGACTCCTCCGGCATATGTGAAAACATCACTTGCGCCAGGTTCGAAAGTTGTAACAGGTTATTTGCAGGATTCAGGATTGCTTGATTCCTTGAACCAGATCGGCTTTAACCTTGTCGGATACGGCTGTACAACTTGTATTGGGAACTCGGGTCCATTGCTTCCTGAAATCGAAGATGCGATTCTCGACAACGACTTGCTTGTGTCTTCTGTTCTTTCAGGAAACCGTAACTTTGAAGGACGTATCCACCCATTAGTAAAAGCCAACTACCTTGCGTCACCGATGCTCGTTGTTGCTTATGCACTTGCAGGGACAGTGGATATCGATTTTGAAGTGGATCCAATCGGACAGGACAAAAACGGCAACGATGTCTTCTTCAAAGATATCTGGCCAACAACTGCCGAAATCAAAGATGTTGTTCATTCAACAGTTACTCCAGAATTGTTCCGCAAAGAGTACGAGCATGTATTCAGCGAAAACGAAGCTTGGAACGCGATTGAAACAAATGACGATGCACTATATGATTTCGATGAAAATTCAACATATATCCAAAACCCGCCGTTCTTCGAAAACATGTCGACTGAACCGGCACCGATCCAGCCATTGGCAGATTTGCGCGTAGTTGCAAAATTTGCGGACTCGATCACAACTGACCATATTTCACCAGCGGGCGCTATCGGCAAAGATACGCCAGCAGGCAAATACTTGCGTGAAAACGGCGTGGATCCACGCAATTTCAACTCGTATGGTTCTCGTCGCGGTAACCACCAGGTTATGATGCGCGGAACATTCGCCAATATCCGTATCCGTAACCAGGTAGCACCAGGAACAACTGGCGGCTACACAACTTACTGGCCAACGGGTGAAACTATGGCGATTTACGATGCAGCCATGAAATATCAGGAGCAAGGCACTGGCCTGGCAATCCTGACAGGAAAAGATTACGGCATGGGCTCTTCACGTGACTGGGCTGCTAAAGGGACATTCCTCTTGGGCATCAAAACGGTCATCGCTGAAAGCTACGAGCGGATTCACCGTTCAAACCTTGTCATGATGGGCGTTCTGCCACTTCAATTCCTGAATGGTGAAAGTGCTGATTCGCTTGGTCTTACTGGCCACGAATCAATCTCAGTCAACTTGTCGGATAACGTGAAACCGCGTGACATCCTGAAAGTTACAGCTACAGCGGAAGACGGCAAAGTGACAGAATTCGATGTCCTTGCACGTTTCGATTCTGAAGTTGAAGTTGATTACTATCGCCACGGCGGTATCCTGCAAATGGTGCTTCGCAACAAATTGTTGGAAGTATAATCTCAGAACCAAATAGAAAAACGAAAAGGCTGCCCTCGGGCAGCCTTTTTAAGTTTGTTGATAAATAAAAATGAAAACCGATATTCCGCAAAACAGCTCGCTTGCCTGGGGGCTTGCGCTGAGCTAACTCGGTCTCGTTTCACTTCGTCCGAGTGGATCTCAGCACTTCGCTTGGTCCCCTGGGCGTCTTCGCTGTTTTGCTCCATATCTCAGCTCACTTTCTACCAAGGAATATACGTTCAAGTGTGTTGTAAACAAGAAAGTAGAAACTTCCATTCTGCATAGAACAGAATGAAGCGGCAGGCTGCGCGAGGCAAAGATGTGCCCCTGCATCGCTCCGCTAGCTTCGAGACATTAAAAGAGATGCAGCGAAGCGGATGAAGTTGACGATGAAACTCAACAGCCTTTCCTTTAGAATTTTACTACCGGATTCTGTATACTTACGGTAGAGGTGAAACTGGCATGCATATCAGTGAAAAAGAAATAGAAATCCGCTACGCGGAAACAGATCAGATGGGGGTCGTCTATCACGCCAATTACCTGGTGTGGCTCGAAATCGGCAGAACAAAATTGATTGAAGACATCGGTTTCACCTATGCGGAAATGGAGGCCCAGGGCTATTTGTCCCCGGTAACCGATATTTCCATCCAATACAAGGCCGCATTGCGCTACGGACAGAAAGCTGTCGTGAAAACCTGGGTGGAAGAACACGGCCGCCTGCGGACGATCTATGGCTATGAAGTGCTGCACGAAGACGGAACCTTGGCGGCAAAAGCAACATCAGAACACGTCGTGGTGAAGAAGGAAAATTTCCGTCCGGTTTCTTTAAAGAAGATTTACCCGGAATGGCACGAGAAATACGAGGAAATCAAAAAGAGGGAAGAATATGGCGTTCGGAATTAAAAGAACTGAATTGAACCGTTGGAAGCTTGAAGTGGAAGCAGGCAATATTTCGTTTCTGACCCATTATTGGATCGACGACCGGTTTCCCGGCTGCAGCACCGTGACAAAAGTCGGCTGCTGTGACCTGGATAAATTGAAGGATTGGGGACTGCAATACGGGCTAAGGCCTGAATGGCTGGATTTGCGCGGAAACTATCCGCATTTTGACCTGTTTGGTGATCGGCAGAAATCTATTCTGGAAGCAGAAAATATGCTCAATCAGCTCCATAAGCTCGAAAAAAAATAGAACTGCTCAAGCCAAACACGGAAAAAATTCCAAATAAAAAAAGCCGGAAAGGAGAGTCAACTCTTCTTTCCGGCTTTTTTACTTCTTTATTCGTAGGAATAATCCAATTCATCGAGTTCATCATTGACACTTACTGTGAGATCGTGGCTGTCGAAATACCAGAGATCTTTCTGTTCAACAAAGTAAATGACTTTGTCCTTCTTGACTTCAGCAGCCGTTTCATCGGGCTGATCTTTCGTCACGCCCAGCGAAAACCCGGGTTGCAGCCCGGCCCCACCGAAACGCACGTAAAACCTGACCGCTTCACCTGCTGCGACTTCCATTTCTTCCTGGAACCATTTGAAAGCATCTTCACTGATTTTAATTTCCATCAAGCTACACGTCCTTTCAGATTACAGGTTGTAAACCGGTGTTACCACTTGATTTTCGGTTCTGTGCCCGCCCGGATTCGCGAAATATTGGCACGGTGGCGGTAAAAGATAAATGTCGCCAGCACCAGAATGACAGCAAGGAATGGATAATCTCCCGTGTTTACAGCATAGATGATGGCATAAATAACAGCAACTACTGCAAGGATCATCGATGCCAGGGAAACCATTTTAGTGATTTTCAGGCCGATAAGAAGAACAGCTACAGCAACGATGAATAGGGGCCACTGGTAGCCCAGCAGAATGCCGCCGGAAGTGGCGACAGCTTTGCCGCCTTTGAATTTCGCAAACACCGGGTACATATGACCGACGACAGCGATAAGCCCCAATGCAAGCGGGTGGACATTCGTATCGATGAAGAAGGGAAGGAGGGTTGCCGCAGTGCCTTTTAAAATGTCCAGGATGGTGACAATCAGACCTGCAGTCTTGCCAAGTACCCGGAAGGTGTTGGTGGCGCCAAGGTTTCCACTGCCTTTGGTGCGGACATCGGTATTATAAAATATTTTGCCGACCCATAATGCAGAAGGGATCGAGCCAAGTAAGTAGGCCAATAACACAGGAAGCAATATTTCCATAACAGACTCCTTTTAATCTCTCTATTTAGTATTCTAAGTTTAACACGCTAAAACTTCTTTAAACAATACTTGCAGGATTTTTATGAAACAGCGAGAATATCATGTATGATAGAATAAAAAGGATAGGTGATCCTCT